>NZ_JAUBUE010000052.1:0-44687 GCF_036705305.1 Microcoleus sp. B3-D7
GATTTTAAATCACCCTAACCTTCCTTCAGTCTTGTCTTATGGTACTTTGGCTGCTTAAAAACTGTCCGGAGTATTGTGGTAAAGTCTATAATCCCGATCGCACTTCCCCAATTTCTCTGTAATTTCTGAAGTCCCCCAAACACCGAACGACCTAGCTGAAGCCCTCAATAGTAGATTTTGAGTGGTTTGTCAACTTGTCAGTGTCCCGGACTGGTTAAGGTGAGGGCGCCCTCACCTTAACCAGTTGCGTAACTCTTGAACTAATAACTAATCACTAATGATTACCTTCCTCCGACTACAACATTTTTAATCCGCAGATGGGGGCCACCGACGCTTACGGGCAAACCACTCTGGCCATTTTTACCGCAACCGCCGTAGGCATAAACCGAGTCGTTTCCTATAGACTCAATATCCTTTAAAGTCTGAAATACATTGCCGCTTAAAGTGACATCGCTCACCGGTTCGGCTAATTTGCCGTCGCGAATCATGAACCCTTGAGCCGCCGCAAAGGTAAACATTTCGCCGTTGGTTTGTCCTCCCAACATCCGGACTGCATAAACTCCTTCGTCAATGTCGGCAACCATTTCGTCAAAAGAATTTTCCCCAGACTCGATCGCAGTATTAGTCATCCGCACCAAAGGCATAAAAGTAGCACTCAGAGCCCGGGCATTTCCCGTCGGACTTTCGCCCATTTTGCCCGCAGTCTCGCGATTGTGCATTCGAGCCGCTAAAACTCCATTTTTAATTAAATGCTTGCACTGAGCCGGCACGCCTTCGTCGTCGTATTTCAACGTTCCCGGCAATCCCGGCACAGTTGCGTCGTCTATTACATTCAATTGTTCGATCGCCACAGGCTTGCCCAAAGTCAACAATTCCTGCATTTTCGGGTTTTCGTAAATGCCGTCTGCTTCCGACAAATGACCGAAAGCTTCGTGAATAAACACCCCCGACAAATAAGGGTCTAAAATCACCGGATACTGACCGCCTTTCACCGATTTTGCCTCTAGTTGCCCCACAGCTCGAACGGCCGCACTCTTAACACGATCTTCAATATTTGTCAAAACATCGTAATCCGATCGCGAGTGAATCGACTCAAACCCTTGGCGGACGACACCGCCCTCGCCGCGAGCGATCGCTCCGAAACGGCCGGTCACGTCCAAGCGCTCTTGAGCGATGCAAGTACCTTGAGAATTCACAAAATAAGTAATCCCAAATCTGTCGCTGTAACCTGCCATTGTCGTCTGAATTCGCGGGTCATAATCTAACAGCAACTGATTGTAAGATTCGAGCAATTTCCGCTTTTCGGCTAGAGTAATAGAGCGCGGGTCGCGGCCCAATTCCACCGCTACATAATCTTGAATCGGGGTGACATCTGCTAGTTGAGTTTTTTCGCTGCCAACCAAACGAGACTGCACTACAGCTTCTTCAATGCGGTCTTTTAACTCATCTAAACCGTTAAAAGTTACAAAACTCCAGCCGCCTTTGTGACAGGCGCGGATGCCACCGGCGAGACTAAAACTGCGGTTGACAGCATCTAACTGAGGACCGCGAAAACTAATCGCAGTTGACTCGCTTTGTTCGAGGCGAACTTCCAGATAATCCACGCGATCGCGGTAAGGTGCGATCGCTTCCATCAACTGTTCTTGCATCAAATTGCCCCTATAAATGATTAGCCGTAGCGCTGAAAAAAATTATTGCTAAACCTATTTTAGCTAATAACTCCCGTCTTTCGGGTGCGCCTTCCCCCACCGCTGTGGTGCGGGAGCATGGCGCGCCCTACCCGATTAAGGGGGAGTCAGTCGATTTGAGATTTGAGATTTGAGATTGATCCGTCCTGAGCCTGCGAAGGAATGAATCCGGGGGCTTATGACCACATTACTTTCGGTCAGTCGATTTGAGATTTAAAACTTTTTCCATAGAATTGATGATGAGAGGCTTGGCGATCGCCGACGCTCGGCGGGCGTCCTAGAACACAAGAAACTCGCGCTCGCTTGTGAAAAGCCCGGTATGCCGAAAATCTGGCATTGGCTTAGAGAAATCAAACTAAACTAAATCTATCTAAAGCTCTAAAAAATATACCTTAACCGCCGGCAAATGGAATACTTTAAGGTGAAAAAATTCCAAATTTCACCGTATTTAGCAGCAATTTCGGCATCAATAGCAATTTTGGTCGGAGTTGGCATTTTAGATCGCTCAGAACAGCGGCGATTTTTTCACTACAACCGCGCTAGCACCCTCGAGCGCCTCAGCACAGTCCGTTCTAAGCTCGAAGGCGCTTTGAATTCCCGCGTGTTTTTGACGCGGGGTTTGGGGGCTTACCTTTCCAACAACCCAAACATCACTGAAGCCGAGTTTACAGCGACGGCGAGAATTCTGGTGGCACAGCAACCGGGCATTCGCGCCATAACTTTAGTTAAAGGCACGACGATCGCTTACATTTACCCACGGGAGGGAAATGAAGCGCTGATCGGGGTTGACTTGACGGCGCTACCCGCACAGCGGCAAATGGTCAAAGAGGTTATCTACACCAGAAAAACTTTGCTAGCCGGGCCCGTGAAATTATTGGAGGGGGACGAGACGTTTATCAGCCGATCGCCGATTTTTCTCACACCTTCGGGCGCTGAGCCTGAAACAGGAGTTTACTGGGGCTTGACAGGTTTGATCATCGACAAAAATTCCCTGATTGAGGAAGCAGGACTCAACGACTCCTCAGCGAAGCTGCAATACGCTCTGCGGGGCAAAGACGGGAAGGGAGCAGCCGGCCCTGTGTTTTTCGGTGACGGGTCAATTTTTCAGCACAATCCCGTGCTGCAGGAAGTGACTTTGCCGCACGGTTCCTGGCAGTTGGCAGCAATTCCGGCGGGAGGATGGCCTGCGAATTCGCCGTTTCGGGGGTGGCTGATCTTTGGAGGCGGCTTGCTGGCTGTTTTCAGCGGGGTCGTGGCGTTTAGCTGGGTGTATGGCCCTGTGAAGCTGCAGGCAAGCGAAGCTAAGTACCGACAATTGGTTGAGAATGCTAAGAGCATAATTGTGCAGTTAGACAGTGAAGGCAAAATTACTTTTTTTAACGAGTTTGCTGAAACTTTTTTCGGGTATTCAGAAGCAGAAATCATCGGCAAAAGTGCGATCGGCACAATTATACCGAAAACAGATTTATTTGAAAGTGACCTCGCGACAAAGATTCGAGACTGTTTGGCACAGCCGGAAAAATACTTCCAAAACGAAAACGAAAACATCCGCAGCAATGGAGAAAGGGTGTGGATAGCGTGGACAAATAAACCTTTACTAGATGCCAAGGGAAATGTGGCAGGACTGCTTTGTATCGGGACGGATATTAGCGATCGCAAACAAGCTGAAATCGCCCTCCAAGCTTCTGAATCGGAACTTCGAGCTTTGTTCGCTGCCATGAACGACGTAATTTTTGTGATTGATCTTGAGGGACGTTATCTGAAAATTGCGCCCACAAATCCCGAACTTTTATACAAACCGTCGGCGGAACTTATAGACAAAACTCTGCACGATATCCTGCCACAAGAAACAGCAGATTTTTTCCTCAGTCAAATTCAATTTACCGCCGACACAAAACAGACCCATTCCATAGAATACAGCTTGCAAATAGACCACCAAGAAGTTTGGTTTGTCGCTAACATTTCTCCAATGCAGGAAAACACTTTTATTTGGATAGCCCGCGACATTACGCAGCGCAAGCAAGCTGAAAGTTGGTTGACCGGTCAGAAACAAATTTTAGAAATGATTGCTAAGGGCGCAACTCTTGGCGAGACTTTAAATACTTTAGTTAAAATTATCGAGCAGCAATCTAGAGATGTCATCGGTTCGATATTGCTTCTAGCTCCAGACGGCAAACATTTGCTGCACGGAGCCGCGCCCAGTTTGCCCGACAGTTACAATGCTGCTATTCATGGCATAGCCATCGGCCCGGATGTCGGTTCCTGTGGCACTGCTGCTTTTAGTCGCAAACAGGTGATCGTTACAGATATTGCCAGCGATCCTTTGTGGAAAAATTTTCGAGATTTAGCCTTGAGTTTTGGACTGAGAGCTTGCTTGTCTACTCCTATTTTCTCATCTCAGGGTCAAGTTTTGGGAACTTTTGGAATGTATTATTCCCAACCGCGCCACCCCCATATTTTTGAGCTGCAATTGATAGAGGCGATCGTAAACTTAGCAGGAATTGCGATCGAACGCAAACAGGCAGAAGACAGTCTCCAACAACTCAATCAAGAACTAGAAAATAGAGTCAAAGATAGAACTGAGCAATTGATGCAAACTGAAGAACGCTGGCAGTTAGCACTCAAAGGCAACAATGACGGCATTTGGGACTGGAACTTGCAAACAGGGGAACTTTTTGTCTCCGAGCGCTTTAAGGAAATCACTGGTTACGAAGATAGTGACATTCGCGATTACAATAACAAATGGAATAGGAGTTTACATCCAGATGATTTAGCGATTTCTCAGCAACTCCTTCAAGAACACTTGCAGAGAAAAACGCCGCATTACATCACCGAATACCGCTTGTGGTGCTACAACAGCACCTACAAATGGATATTGAGCCGGGGACAAGCTTTGTGGGACGCATCTGGAAAAGCAGTCCGCATGGTTGGTTCAATTACTGACATTACGGAGCGCAAACAAGCAGAGGAAGCACTGCGGGAAAGCGAGGCAAGATTCCAAAAGCTCTCTGCTAATGTGCCGGGAATCATTTATCAATTTTTGTTGTGTCCAGATGGCTCTTTCAGTTTTCCTTACATAAGTGCTGCTTGCCGAGAACTTTTTGAGTTAGAACCAGAAGATGTTCTGAAAAATGCAGCTTTGGTAACAGATTTGATTCATCCCGAAGACCGCCAAAATTATGAAGACTCTGTTGCTATTTCAGCCCTAAATCTGCAACCTTGGCAGTGGGAAGGACGGATGGTGCTACCTTCCGGCAACATTCGTTGGTTTCAGATAAATTCGCGTCCTGAAGCTAAAAAAAACTGCGATATTCTTTGGGACGGCATCGTCGTTGATGTTACCGATCGCAAACAAGCTGAGTTAGCTTTGCAAGAAAGCCAGCAGTTCATTCAAAAAATAGCCGATGGTACTCCCGGTATTTTGTATCTCTACGACTTGGAAGAACAGCGAAATATCTACGCTAATACTTCACTTTTCGGACTTTTGGGCTATACATCTGACGACATTAAAGCGATGGATTCGTCACTGATGCCTCAGTTAATACACCCCGAAGATTTGCCGAAAATTATACAACATCACGCGAGCTTTGTAGGAGTTGAAGATGGCGAAATTAGAGAAATTGAGTACCGGATGCGGGCAATAAAGGGTGAATTTTTGTGGCTGCAAAGTCGGGATAGTGTTTTTAGCAGGAATGCTGACGGTCAGGCTAAGGTAATAATTGGATTTTGCCAGGATATTACGACTCGCAAGCAAGCAGAAGAAGCACTGCAGCAAAGCGAGGGACGAGAAAGAGAAAAAGCTCAAGATTTAGAGTCAGCGCTGCGGGAATTGCGCTCTACTCAAACTCAGCTCATCCAAACTGAAAAAATGTCTTCTTTAGGGCAATTAGTTGCAGGCATCGCTCACGAGATTAATAATCCCGTTAACTTCATTCACGCTAACATTGATTATCTCAACCAGTATACAAAACAGTTGCTGGATTTGGTGACTCTTTACGAACAGGAGTATCCCGAACCCAATTCAAAAATTGTCGATCGCATTCAAGAGATTGATTTGGACTTCATGGCTGACGATTTAAGAAAACTTGTGGGTTCAATGCAGGTAGGAACCGAGCGCATCCGGCAAATTGTGTTGTCCCTCAGAAATTTCTCCCGGCTGGATGAATCCGCAATGAAGCCGGTCGATATTCACGTGGGAATTGAAAGCACTTTGTTAATTTTGCAGCACCGCTTGAAGAGTCGGGACAGCCGCCCGGAAATTGAAGTAATTAAGGAGTTTGGAAAACTGCCACTGGTGGAGTGCTATGCCAGCCAACTGAATCAGGTGTTTATGAATATTATTGCTAATGGAATTGATGCTATTGAAGAACGATATCAACAGTTATCAGTTCCACAATCAGAGACAAAGAGTGGACGGATTGCTATTTCCACGGGTGTAACCCCCCAGAACACTGTTAGGGTAGAAATTTCGGACAACGGTACGGGCATTCCCGAGGGGATAGTCGATCGAATTTTTAACCCGTTTTTTACTACCAAAGCTGTAGGGAAAGGTACGGGGTTGGGAATGTCTATCGCGCACTCAATTGTGGTGGAAAAGCACAAGGGTAAGATTGAGTGTATTTCGTCCATAGGATGCGGAACAACTTTTAAGATTGAGATTCCGATCCACCAAGTGTATAAATAGTATGGTGCGTCACTCGATCTGAAATTTTAGATTAGAGATTGACTCCACAGTGGTAGGGGGGGTTAGCAATTCTTAATTTTCAGGCGCGGAGCGATAAGCTGACGCACCCTACAAGTTAACTACTAAAATAGACTGAAGCTGCTAAGGCAGCGGTGCTGCATCAAACCTTTAATTGTATAAAAATTGACATGATGGGATTAATCCTGGAAGCGCTGCAAGCAATGGGACACAATGTCCGTTGGATGTCTTGGAATTTGTTTTTGAGTTTAGTACCGCTGGGCCTGAGTTTTTGGCTGTTCCGCAAACCTCGATCGCGCTGGCTGCTGTGGGGTACGGGCATTCTCCTGGGCGCTACTTTTTTGCCCAGTACGCGCCATGTTTTTAACTATCTGAAGCACATTGTGCAAGATGTAGGAAAAACTTACCTTTTGGGCGCGATCGCGATTACGCTGGCACTGATGGCTTTAGACATCTGGGTACTGCGGCAGCGCGGAGTTCGCTCTCTCCGCTGGTGGGGCGGTTTTTTCTGGTTTATCGCATTTTTGCCCAATGCGCCCTACGTTTTAACTGATATCATTCACCTGATTGAGCAGATTAAAGAGGGGAACTCGGTATGGACTGTGACTCTAGCTTTGATCCCGCAGTATCTGGCGTTTATGCTGGTCGGGTTTGGGGCTTACGTGCTGTCGGTGATGAATTTGGGTTACTATTTGAAGCAACAGGGTTGGAGTAAATTTATCCTGGCAACAGAGATAACTATACACGCACTTTCGGCGATCGGAATTTATTTAGGGCGATTTATCCGCTTCAACACTTGGGATATTCTTACTAACCCCGATGCGCTAGTTAACACAGTAATGAACGATTTGATAGGTAAGCGTCCGGTTTTAGTAATGGCTGTAACTTTTGTAGTAATTGCTGTTTTGTATTGGGTAATGAAACAAGTAATTTTAGGAATTAGCCAGCGATTTTACAGCAGTAAATTGCAGTCGGCGTTGTCCGGCGAAAGCGCCACTGCTTCTGATCCCATCGATTTGAGATTTTAGATTTGAGATTAAAGGATTGACTCCACAGATGAATCTAAGAGCTTGAACTAAGATCCCAACTTTTTTCTCTCCACCAGTGCACTCGGAAAACAAGTTTCCGCCTGGGGGTGAGACAAATTTTTTCGCGAAACTCCGAAATAAATTACTGCTGCGGTTTGTCACAAGACTTGATATGTTAAAAAAGTCAAAGTAGTTTTGTAAACAGCAAAGATGAATCGATTTGACCGTCAGTTGTGGCAGAGATTTATTGCGATCGCTCAACCTTACTTTTATCCTTTAGAGCCTGGGGGTAGCAGAATCTTTTTAGGATTAGTAGCGCTGTTGTTGATATTTCTCTTCGCTGCGATGTTTGTGTTCGTCAGCGCTGTATGTTTGGGTACTCAAGTTTTATTTCCAGAGGCTTTTAACGGGGTTGCGGCTGGCTTAGCTACTTTGATAAAAGGAATTATCTACTCACCGATAATTGCGATCATTGGTTTAATGTTAATTCTCCCGCTGGCTACTTTTGTCTTTTTCAGAAGCAAGTTGATACCGCGCTGGAAGCAGTGGGTAATGTTAGCTCTGCTGCTATTTTTGTCACTGTGTGTTAGCGGAATTAACGTAGTGATTAGCTATATTAGTAATTTTTTCACGACAGCACTGGCTGAAAAAGATCAGATTACTTTTTGGCGGTTTATGTGGGTTTATGCTGGAGTTTTTATTATCGGTACCCCGATAGTTGTTATTTACGGCTATACCCAAGATAAACTGGGATTGTACTGGCGAGAGTGGATGAGTGAGAGTTTCCTGGGTAGTTATTTTCAAAACCGCGCTTATTACGAAATCAATTCTCAGAAGGAAATCGACAATCCCGACCAGCGGATTGCTGAAGATATCAAATCTTTCACTAGCACAAGTTTAGAGTTTTTGCTGCTGATATTGGGGGCAGTGATCGATATTATTTCTTTTACAGGCATTCTGTGGTCTATTTCCAAAGGTCTTTCGATCGGACTAATTATTTATGCTGTCTTTGGCACGACAGTTATGGTAATTTTTGGCAAAAGGTTGATATTTTTGAACTTCAATCAGCTCTCCAAAGAGGCTGACTTTCGCTATGGATTGGTTCACATTCGGGACAATGCAGAATTAATTGCTTTTTACCGAGGAGAAGCACAGGAATCTGTTCAGGTGAAACACCGATTTTTAAAAGCAGTTAGGAATTTTCATTTACTAATTGGTTGGCAGCGTAATTTGGGATATTTTAGAGTTGGCTATAGATATGCAACTTATATTATTCCCTCCTTATTCCTGGCTTCTATCTACTTTGCAGGTGAGATCAGATACGGCGATATTACTCAAGCTGAATTTGCTTTTCGTCAGGTTTCAGAAGCCTTTTCTTTGGTTGTATATAGGATTGAAAGCTTGAGTTTATTTGCAGCGGGAATTAATCGTTTAGCCACGTTTAATGAGTTTTTAAGAGATAAAAAAAGTGCTGTTAAACTAGAATTAAGAACAATCGATACAGTTATAAGTTCGCAATTGACACTGGAACACGTTACTTTAGATACTCCGCAGCATCAAAAAACTTTAATTAGAGATTTGTCGGTAGCCGTGTCGCCCGGTGAAGGACTGTTAATTGTCGGTCAAAGCGGTGCCGGGAAGAGTTCTTTGCTGCGGGCAATTGCGGGCTTGTGGCAATCGGGAACCGGCCGTTTGGCGCGGCCGGAATTGGAGGAAATGCTGTTTTTGCCGCAGCGTCCTTATATGATTTTGGGTAGTTTGCGATCGCAACTTCTCTATCCCAACAGCAGCAGCGAGGTTGATGAGGAAAAATTGCGCCGCGTTTTGGCATCAGTAAACTTAGCCGATTTGCCGGACAGATTGGGCGGTTTTGATGCGGATTTAGATTGGGGTGAGATTTTGTCACTGGGAGAACAGCAACGTTTAGGTTTTGCTAGATTGTTATTGACTGAACCGAGATACACTATTTTGGATGAGGCGACAAGTGCTTTGGATTTGAAGAACGAGCAACATTTATACGAGCAGTTGCAAGCCACTAAAACTACGTTTGTGAGTGTCGGCCACCGATTGAGTTTAGTGAAATATCACCAGCAGGTTTTGGAACTTCTGGGCGATGGGAGTTGGCGGCTGCTTTCGGCTCAAGAATACCGCGCTAGTGCGACAAATTTTGGCTGATACAGCGCTGCTTTCAAAAATTGTAAATTTACCCGGTTTTTGGTTCGCCGTCGGTTGTGGTGCGGTTGGAGATTTATGGTTTGGGGCCATAAATTAAGCGCCGCGCCTCCACTCTACAATAGGTTTTACGGGTAGGAAATAGCAACAATTAATGCAGATTAACTCCCCGTTTCTCATACCATCTTAGATTAAAGAATTAAAGAATTGGGAATGACTGATTGTGTATTGGTTTGGAGTATGGGCCTAGAGTTGCATTTTTTTAAACTGATATCACAATAGATAATTGGGTATAAATATCTAAAACTGCCCAAACAACAAAAAGCAAGCTGAACTTTGGTAGATTCGATTCAATTGCTCGCCCGCGAGAACTCACACAATATAATAGAAGATAGATTTTTAGTATAGACGAGATTCCTACCTTGACTACTCCGATTCCTCAAAACTTTGTGCAAACGATCGCCAAACAGCGCGGTGTCACAGATGCCGAGTTAGAAACTGTGTTTATGGCTCTCGACGGTCAATCTACAGCGACGATCGCCACAAAGCTTGGCATTAGCGACATCGCCGTTCGCAAAAGACTTGGCGAAGTTTACAAAAAGTTTCAGATCGGGGGGAACGGCCCTGGAAAGCTTTCGGAATTGAGGCATCAGTTGCTGTTTTCATACCACATCGATCAGGGAACGAGCGATTTTAGTGGAGGTAAAGGCTCTCTATTGAAGATGGCGATTGGACACCGACAGGAAGATTGGGGTCAAGCACCGGATGTTTCGGTTTTTTACGGACGGACTGAAGAATTAACTACTTTAAAGCAGTGGATTGTATCAGATAATTGTCGCCTAATAGCGCTGCTTGGTTTGGCTGGTAGCGGCAAAACAACTCTGTCGGTGCAGTTGGCAAAACAGGTACAGAATGAGTTTGATTTTGTGATTTGGCGATCGCTGCGATCGACACCCGCACCATCCGACTTCCTAGGGAGCTTAATTCAACTTTTTTCTAACCAACAAAAACCCGATGTGCCGTTAGCGGAACCCTCGAAGAGGATCGACCTCAACAGCAAAATTTCGCGTTTGGTCGAGTATTTGCGAAAACACCGCTGTCTGGTAATTTTAGACGATTTTGAAGCGGTTCTCCGACCCGAAGAATTAGCGGGACACTACCGCGAAGGCTACGAAGGATATCGAGATTTAATTGTGCGGCTCTGTGAGGTCAATCATAATAGCTGTTTACTGCTAGTTAGTTCGGAAGAGCCTACGGAACTGGCTTTGCTGGCGGGAGAAAAAGTGCGGTCTTTAAAACCTGCTATTTCCTCGGAAATAGCGCGGGGAATTTTTCAAGAAAAAGGTTTGTCGGCTCAAGATCAAGAGTTGAAAATCTTGTTATCCCGGTACGGAGGCAATCTGTTAGCATTAAAGATTGTAGCGACAACAATTAACGAGTTTTTCGAGGGAAATGTTTTAAAGCTTTTGGAAGCAACGGCGTTATTTATTGAAGAACATATCAGCAATTTGCTGGCGCAGCAGTTCGATAGAATGTCGAGTTCAGAACAAGAGATTGCCAACTGGATTGCTATTGCTCAAATCCCGATTTCCCTGGCGACTTTACGAGAGCAGATGTTGGTCAATTCATCGCTTTCAGATTTGCTGAAAAATCTCGATTCTCTGGGTCGTCGCTCGCTGATTGACAAAATTAGTGAGGGCGGGGAAACTGTTTTTATTCTTCAGCCTTTGATCGTGCAATATGTGACCGACCGATTAGTCGATCAGATTCGAGCGGAGGTTTTGGAGACGGTTAAGACGCAAGGAATAGAAAGAATGGGGCTGTTGAAAACTCACAAATTGAGCATCAATATTGCTAAACGGAAAGGGGATAAAGGCGAGGGAAGTCGCTCTATTTTAGCATTAGTAAAAACTCGGTTGCAAGTGTTGTTTGTGAAAACGACAGGCTCTGAAGAACCGCTAAATATCTTGAATAAAGTTGCCTCTGAGCTGGAGGATAAATCCATTCTTGAGGTGGGATATGCTAGGGAGAATCTGGCGCAGATTATTTCAGAAATTCAGCGATAACAAAAAAGCGATCGCCCTTTGACAAAAGCGATCGCCCAATTTTCAACACAAACAGAGTTCGATAAAATTATTTGACAATGCCAAAAACCGATGCAGATTCAGACCGTGTAATTTTGTCCAAAGCAGGCGATTTTTGAGCTTGGGCAATCTTGGGAACCAAAAGTTGATTCGCATAAATCCGAGGATTTTGTTGAGCAATTTGGATGTAAGATTGGCGGACTTCTGCGTTGACTGCGACAGTCTTGGCATCGTAGACTTGCATCGCCATGTTGGGATAAAAACCAATGCCGACAATCGGTATCAAAAAGCAAAATGCGATCGCCACTTCCCGAGGTTTAGCATCAATAAACGGTGCATCACCAGGCAAAACGCAACTATTACCAAAACAAACCGCTTCATCCAGATTGTTTCTCTGATTCTGCAAATTTAGATCCTCAAGGTCGCAAGCCGCTAGTGTCCCACAGTTGTAAAATAACTGTCGCAGCATCGAGAGCAAATAAATCGGCGTCAAAATCAGTCCCACAGCAGCCAGGAACACTGTCACCGCGCGGAAAGAACCGCTGTACATATCGCTAGTGGCGACGCCCACAAACACTGACAATTCGCTAGCAAAACCGCTCATTCCGGGGAGTGCCAAGGATGCCATGGCGCCTGCGGTAAACAAGGCAAACACTTTCGGCATGGCTTTCCCAATCTCGCCCATCTCGTCCATGATCATTGTATGGGTGCGATCGTAAGTAACGCCAGCCAGGAAAAACAATACTGAGGCGATTAAACCGTGGGAAATCATTTGCAACAGCGCCCCGTTGATTCCCAAATCCGTGAAGGAAGCAATACCCAACAACACGAATCCCATGTGAGAAATCGACGAATTCGCTAGGCGGCGCTTCATGTTCGATTGGCCGAAGGAATTCAGCGCGCCGTAGATAATGTTGACCACGCCGAGCACCGCCATAATCGGTGCAAAGTAAACGTGTGCTTGGGGAAGAAGTTCCAAATTCAGACGAATCAGTCCGTATCCGCCC
Organism: Microcoleus sp. B3-D7; assembly: GCF_036705305.1. Classification (NCBI taxonomy): domain Bacteria; kingdom Bacillati; phylum Cyanobacteriota; class Cyanophyceae; order Oscillatoriales; family Microcoleaceae; genus Microcoleus; species Microcoleus sp. B3-D7. The sequence continues at coordinate 12,682 of NZ_JAUBUE010000052.1, forward strand.
ATTTTCAGCAATACGCCGGCCAGAATCATCGACACGGGAGAAGATGCTTCACCGTGGGCATCAGGTAGCCAAGTGTGGAAGGGGAAAATCGCCAGTTTCACACCGAAGGCAATTAACAATCCCGCATAAAGCAGTAATTCTAAACCCAGTGGGTAGTCCTTCAAGCCTAGTTCTACCATGTCGAAGGTGGGGGTGCCTCCGCCGTAGAATGCCATTGCTAAGGCAGCTATCAAAATAAAGATGGAAGCGCCTGCGGTGTAAATCAAGAATTTGGTAGCTGCGTAGCGGCGGTTTTGTCCGCCCCAAATCGAGATTAGCAGGTATACCGGAATTAATTCTAGTTCCCAGACAATGAACAGCAGCATGATGTCTTGGGCGACGAAAACTCCTATTTGTGCGGAGTACATCACCAGCATCAGGAAATAAAAGAGTCGTGGCTTGCGATCGACTTCCCAGGCAGCAAAAATAGATAGAGTCGTCACCAATCCCGCCAACAGTACCAGCGGAACTGACAGTCCGTCAACGGAAACAGACCAGTTGAGACCTAAAGAAGGTATCCAGGAATATTGTTCTACGATTTGGAAACTAGAGATGCTTGGATCGTAATGAGTCCAAAACACCCAGCACATTAATACAAAATCTGCAATGCCTACGCCTAGGGCATACCAGCGCACTGTTTTGCCGTCTGTATCGGGCAGAAAAGGGATGGCGAGGGAAGCTAGGAGGGGTAGGATGACAATTGCGGTCAGCCAAGGAAATTGATCCGCTATCATGATAGTGAGAAAAAATACTTAGTTGGAAGTTACCAAGATTATAATACTAAATTTAATCAAAAATTAAGATTTGTAAATTAATCTTTTTTTTAGAAAGATGGGGAGTACATCAGCTACACACAATTTGCTGCAAAAGTCAAGAAGTTTTGCAGTTATTAGTCAGTAATCATTAGTGGCACTTTAGCGGTTGACAATTACCGATGACCGATTACTCTGTTGTCATGCAGTGGCAAACTGTGGTAAATATTCAACTCGATCGAGATAAAGTCCAGAGTTGTTCGGCCAAAGCTTCAATTAAAGGGAGATACGCCAATTGCGATCGCCATTTTTCCGGTATACCAGATTCTCCGTAAAAAGCCCCCGCCAACTGTCCGTAAACCGCACCAGTGGTATCCGCGTCGTCGCCCAAATTCACAGCCAACAAACAGCCTTCAGCAAAAGAAGAACTGTTGTAAAACGCCCACAGTGCCGCCTCCAAAGACTTGACAACATAACCAGTACCTTTGATTTCAGGAGGTTGTCGCCGTTTAAAAGAACCCGCCGCAATCTCATCAATCTCTGCTACCAGGGGATTTTCTGCCCAATATCCCGAAATCGGACAATATCTTTCCGAAAGCAACACATCTTTAGCAACTCCATTCACAGCCCCCGCAATTAAAGCACCAAAATAACGGCAAGCATCCACACAAGTAGCAGCAGCGTGAGTAGTTCTCGAACTTTCGCCAGATTTTTCTATGACTTCCAAAGGATTTGTAGCATACAACAAAGGCACGGGAGCCAAGCGCATAATCGAACCATTTCCAGCAGTCCCAGCATCGGTAGAACCGCAGTAAGGTTTTCTTGTATCTTCAAACTTCCAAAGTGCTTGTTGAACCGTATTGCCAATATCAAAACATTCACCAGTGCTGCTCAAATGTCCCTCTCGCTTCCACCGCAAATATGTTTCTAACTGATGGACTGGATCGAAACCTTCTTTCTCAATCAAACTTTCAGCCAAACAAAGTGCCATCGAAGTATCGTCCGTCCACTCGCCCGGTTGCAGTCGAAACGGGCCGCCGCCAACCATATCGTTAATAGGCGCAAACGTTCCAGGGCGACAAAACTCTAAAGTTGTTCCGAGAGCATCGCCAACTGCTAAGCCGAGAAGACTGCCGCGATAATGTTCTATTTGCTGCATAACGTATAGCCTTTCTCGGAAAGATGAGGTATAATGTTACTGACCCTCACTCAGGAGGATAAAGCAGAGAATATCAGATCAAACGAACTATAATTACATGGCTCAGTAAAGCCTCGCTTGCGATAGCATACATAAGAGCATTTTTTTGACAGCACGCTCTGCTTGACTCACAAAAAGTAAATTTGTACTCCTCTTCATATATTGTTAAAAATGAAAGCTTATTCGATTGATTTTAGGCAAAAAATCCTTGATACTTATCATACTGAACCGATTTCACAAAAAGCAATAGCTAAGCGCTTTTCTGTAGCCCTGAGTTTTGTACAAAAATTGCTTATACAATATCGTGAAACAAAAAACATTACTCCGAGAACTGACCGATGTGGAGTCAAAGGTAAACTGAATGCAGAGCAACTACTCATATTGGCTCAATTGATTGAAGTAAACAATGATGCAACTCTTGAAGAACTTCGTTATTTACTTTATGAGAAAATTGGATTTTCCGTTAGTAGAGCAACAATAGCAAGAATGATAAAACTCTTAGATATTACCGCCTGTAAAAAACTCTGTTCCCTTCAGGCAAAGGCACCGACCGAGTTCAACTCCTACGGTGTGAGTTCTGGGAAAAAATTAAAGAGATTAGTTTAAAAGACTTAATATTCATTGACGAATCGGGAGTTAATTTGGCAAGGGTTAGGTTATATGCCAGAGCTTTAAAAGGTCAAAGAGCCTAGGGGCCAAAACCAACTAAACGTGGCAAAAATGTCTCAATAATTGGAGCGATGTCAGTCAAGGAAATTTTGACATCGGTTAATTTAATAGGCGGAACTGATGCAATTACATTTGAAGCTTTTATGATCAGGAAACTTGTGCCAAAACTCTGGAAAGGGGCTTGTGTAGTGATGGATAATTGTCCCATTCACTTGGGAGAAGAAGTGAAAAAAGTTATCGAAAAAAAAGGGGCAAGATTAATATACTTATCACCTTATTCACCAGATTTTTCACCCATTGAAAATCTGTGGTCAAAACTTAAAATCATTCTCCGTTCTATCAAGACTACTAATTATCAAGAATTAGCAAAAGCACTCTTAGTTTGCGTTCAGTCAAGTTACATCGTCCAATATTTTTAACTGGTTTACACACTGCTATTATTGTACCTCATCTTTCTGAGAAAGGCTATAATTGACAATTAATAATTAGTAAGCGCTAGAGAATTCAAAATTATTTCTATCTGCATCTTATCTGCGTGTGTAACAATAGATCCCCAACTTGTCAAGTTCTTTCTTTATCTCTTCTCTTAATTTTCTTTCTCTGTGTCAACAGCGCCTTCTGCGGTTCATTAAAACAAAATCTTGTTCACAATCGATACCAAATTTGTGAACTTCTCTCATTCTCTCTTCGGAGCTCTTAATTCTCTTTCTCTGTCCCCTCTGCGCTCTCTGCGGTTCATTAAAACAAAATCTTGTTGACAAACGAAAGAGAATTGCCCTAGCTGTCGTTAAAAATAAAAAAACAAGACTTTTCCTCCCAAATGCTGAGGCAAAAGACGAGTCAGGCTAATATTGATGTTAACCTGTCCCTACCCGATATCAAACTGTCCCATGACACCCGATGCCTCCGCCGCAGCCGCTGCTGCCGCCCCTCAATCAACACCCGAAGTCAGCTTGGATCTGCAAGTCCGACTCAAAACCGAAGATGGACAGCTACTGTTGCTACTCCCCCCCGAAACCAATAACGAACCCGCAACAGCCTCCGCCTCGACTTGGACTGAACTTTGGCAGCAGCTAAAAGTCAGGCTGAATGCAGGAGAACGCTTTTGGCAGCCAAACGCAGAAGTACAATTGATGGGGAGCGATCGACTTTTAGATATCCGCCAACTGCAAGAAATCGCCGATGCCCTCTCCGAAGTGGAACTGCAACTCAAACGAGTCCACACCAGTCGCCGCCAAACCGCCGTAGCAGCAGCTACGGCAGGTTATTGTGTAGAACAGCAGCCTCCGGTTTCTTCCCTGAATAAAGCCGCCTCTGAAAAACCGCAATCGCTGGCGGAACCTTTATATTTGCAGATGACAGTGCGATCGGGCGTAGAAATTCGCCATCCGGGCACCGTCGTACTTTTGGGAGACGTAAATCCAGGCGGATCAGTCATCGCCGGAGGCGATATCCTAGTTTGGGGCCGTTTGCGGGGAGTCGTGCACGCCGGTGCCGGTGGCAATACCAAAAGCGTGATTATGACCTTGCAGATGGAACCGATGGTGATTAGGATTGCTAAGTATGTTGCCAGAGGCCCAGAAAACTCACCCGCTCAGTTTTTCCCGGAAGTCGCCTATGTGACGCCTCAAGGGATTCGGATCGGTAGAGCCTCTGATTTTGACAAATCGCAGTTAGTCGGGGGTAATGAGTAATCGATAATGGGTAATTGGTAATGGGTAATTAGGAATTAGTAATGAGTAATTGGTAATACTATTTCTCTTTAAGCCTGCACTTGATAATTTTTGCCGAGGCTAAATCAGTCACTAAAAGACGATTTAAAATTTAAGTGCAAATTTATAGAGAATTAGTAAAACAATGAGAGTTGCGAGTTTATGAAGTAGGGGCAAAGGCTTTCGCCGTGCCACTACAGCGGGGGATCGATAAGCGGGTGTCCTTCATAAACGTGGAATCTGCTGTTATTCAGTGAATTACAGATTGCTGCCTAATTACCAAAAAATAATTGCTAATTATCAACCAAGAAAAAGATCAATTACCCATTACCAATTACCCATTGCCATTCCCAATTACCAATTACTAATTCCCAATCACCAATTCCAAATAAATCTAAAATCGCTTATGGCTCGCATTATTGTTGTTACATCAGGGAAAGGCGGGGTAGGAAAAACCACCTCCACAGCCAATCTCGGCATGGCTTTAGCTAAGCGGGGGCGGAACGTTGCCGTAATTGATGCCGATTTCGGTCTCAGAAATTTAGACTTGCTGCTGGGCTTAGAAAATCGGATTGTTTACACGGCATTAGAAGTTCTCGCTGGAGAGTGCCGATTAGAGCAAGCTTTGGTGAAAGACAAGCGGCAGCCGCGCTTGGTGCTGTTGCCGGCTGCCCAAACTCGGATGAAAGATGCCATCAGCGCTGAGCAAATGAAGCAGCTTGTGGGGATGTTGGGAGCAAAATACGACTATATTTTGATCGACTCTCCTGCTGGAATTGAACAAGGTTTTCAAAATGCGATCGCGCCGGCTCAAGAAGGAATAATTGTCACTACTCCCGAAATCGCTGCTGTCCGCGATGCCGATCGAGTCATCGGTCTGCTGGAAGCCAACAACGTCAAGAAAATCAACCTAATCGTCAACCGGATCAGACCCGCAATGGTGCTGGCAAATGATATGATGTCGGTGCAAGACGTGCGGGAAATCCTCGCCATTTCGCTGTTAGGCGTCGTTCCCGACGACGAGCGCGTCATCGTTTCCACCAACCGAGGCGAACCATTAGTATTGTCGGAAACGGCCTCTTTAGCTGGAACTGCCTTCGACAATATTGCCCGCCGCTTAGAAGGCGAAAAAGTTGATTTTCTAGATCTCAATCCCCGTCGGGAAAACTTCTTTACTCGCCTCCGCAAGTTCTTAAATACTAAAATTATGTGATGTGCTCATTGGCGATCGATCTTTAAAAGCAGCGACCGCATCACAAAAACTACCCCAAATTTTCCCCCAGTGACACCAGTTCCCAAAAAGAATGAAACTGTAGACCCGCTCCAAACCAGACGGGAATCAGTGGTTTCCCAATCGAAAATCGAAAATCGAAAATCGAAAATGGTATGACCTTTTCTATGCCTAACCCTTGACAAACCAGCCGTACCCATGATATACACACTTCTCGAACGACTTTTCCCGCGCACCCCTGACAACAGCCGCGACGAGGTAAAACGGCGCCTCAAACTGGTTCTAGCCCACGACCGCTCAGAACTCAGCCCAGAAATGGTTGAGTCGATGCGCCGAGAAATTCTAGAGGTGGTATCTCGCTACGTGGAAATCGATACCACCGGGTCTGAGTTCTCGCTGGAGAGCGACCAGCGGGCCACAGCACTAATTGCAAATCTCCCGATCCGGCGAGTCAGGCACGAACATCCACCGGAGAAGGTGTCCCAGAATGTGCCCCCGAATCGATCCGAAAATCGACCCGAATATGTACCGGAGTATGTAGTCGAAATTCTCCCCGACACTATAGAGTGATAGGGATTGAGATTTTATTGTCAGGCAAAGAGTTCGATTCGAGCCGATCGCCATTTAAATTAAACTATAGCAACCGCTTTCCTCGGTTAGAAAATAGACTACAATTAGTCGCCAGTTTTGCAGATCGATCGCGCCGACTTTTGGCTCGAAACTGTACATTTATACCTCCTTCATCAGGTCATCCCAGCGATCGAGTTAAATGGCATGAAGAAAATCGAAGTTGCTCAAGTGTTGGGAATCCGTCGCAACACCATCGACGCCACAAGTCGATGGTATTGCAACACAGGAGACTTCCAAGCGGAGGGCCTTGTGGAAACGCCCTGGTAAGGGTCACTTGCATCACAAAACACGGTCAAGTTCCGAGAGTTTGTCAAAATACACAAGCACAATAACCCAAGCTGAGATTACACAACTGTGGGAGGCAGGGCATGATTGCTTTGTACTCACACCCAAAAAATAATTAAGAGTTGTAATCCCTATTGACATCGGCACAGTTAGCTAATATTCTTTTATTTAAGATTAAAAATTCTACAACTATTTCCAGCAAAAACTTAATAAAGTTTTCCAGTCCGCGCCTCCCTCCATAACCACTTCTAATAAAGAGGAAGATTGAATCATGGCCGTATCTCTGACCAAAGGACAACGGGTATCGCTTGAGAAAGTTTCACCCGGTCTCTCAGAAGTATTCATAGGACTGGGATGGGACGTTAAAGCTACAGACACGGGTTCTGACTTTGACCTAGACTCATCATTGTTCCTATTAGGTGCTAATGAAAAATTAATTTCTGACAATCACTTCATTTTTTATAACAATCTCACAAGTCCAGATCCAGACAAATCCGTGCAGCACATGGGAGATAATCTCACGGGGGCCGGCGAGGGGGATGATGAAGTTATCAAAATCAACCTCAAAAAAGTGCCTAATGATGTCCAAAAAATTCTTGTAACTGTAACCATCCATGAAGCACAGCAACGCCGTCAAAATTTTGGTCAGGTGCAAAATGCCTTCGTGCGGATCGTTAATGCCCAAACACAACAGGAAGCTGTTCGCTATGACCTTGTAGAAGATTATTCCATAGAGACAGCACTGATCATGGCTGAACTTTACCGGAAAGACGGTGAGTGGCGTCTCAATGCAGTGGGAGCCGGCTATCAAGGTGGTTTACAAGCATTACTCGATCGCTATAGCTAAAAGGTAAAACACATGGGAATTAACCTACAAAAAGGACAGCGCATCTCGCTTTCCAAAGAAGCGCCAGGGCTAACAAAACTGATCTGCGGATTAGGCTGGGATGTGGCGAAACGCTCCGGTGGAGGTTTGTTTGGGGCTTTTAGCAGTGCTCCAGATTATGACTTGGATGCCTCAGTGATTTGTTTAGATCGAAATGACAAAGTGAATGATATGACCAATATCGTTTATTTTGGCAATCTCTCCCACCGTTCAGGAGCTATTACGCATCTAGGTGATAATCTGACTGGAGCGGGAGAGGGAGATGACGAGCAAATTCTCGTCGATTTATCTCGAATTCCCTCGCAAATTGTCAAACTGGTTTTTACAGTTAACATTTACGATTGCATTGCACGCAAGCAAGACTTCGGACAAGTTCAAAATGCGTTTGTGCGTTTGGTTAATACGTCTAATAATCAAGAACTCGCAAAATATAACCTATCAGGTTCTGAATACAAAGGCATGACGGGGATGCTCATGGCAGAAATCTACAAGCATAATGATGAGTGGAAAATGGCGGCGATCGGTAACGGTGTGAAGGTTAATGGGTTGCAGGAACTTGTGAAAACCTATGCTTAACAACTCCTTCGGTACATAGATGCTCCTTACTTCCTGGAATCCGAAGTGGGCTACAACGATCGAAACCTTTTTTTGTTGAGAACAGCTAATCAGCCGAATTTACATTGAAGGAAAACCAATAGAATGGGAATCCAATTAACCAAAGGTGAAAGATTAAGTCTTTCTAAAGCTGCTCCCGATTTAAAACAGGTGGCGATTGGCTTAGGTTGGGAGGTGAGCCAGGTTGGTCAGAGCTATGATATTGATGCTTCTGTGTTTATGTTAGGCGCTGCCGGCAAAATAATTCATGAAAAATACTTTGTATTCTATAATAATCTGAAATCACTGGATGGTTCTTTAAGACATTCAGGAGATAACAGAACTGGGCAAGGCGAAGATGATGATGAGACGATCTACGTAGATTTGACAAAAGTCAAGATTGCTATTGAGCAAATAGTTTTTGTTGTCACTATTCACGAAGGGCTGGAAAAAAATCAAAATTTCAGCCAAGTTAAAAATGCGTTTATCAGGCTTTACAACCAGGAAACAGGAGTCGAGTTAGCTCGGTACGATTTAAAAGAAGCTTTTTCTCAAGAGACAGCTTTGGAGTTTGGCAGATTGTATAGAAAAGATTTGGCATGGAGATTTCAAGCAGTAGGAGAAGGCTATAATGCCGGCTTGCAAAGTTTTGTAGATCGGTATTTTGTTGATGCTAAACAGGAAGAGAAGAAAGTAGACAAGCCTGTCTTAACTCCTGAACCTGAAAAAGAGACCAAACAGCAACCTATTGATATTACAAAAAAAGCAGATATAATCCTTTTAAAAGCAAAAGTAGATATTTGTCTTAAAAAGAAAGGGATTGAGGGTATCCTAGCAAGAGTCGCTTTGGTTTTGGATATTTCTGGCTCTATGAGCCATCAATATAGTTCTGGTGCAGTGCAAGCGTTCCTTGAAAGAATAGTTCCAGTAGCTAGTAGACTGGATGATGATGCCACTTTAGATGTTTGGTTTTTTGGCTCAACATTCAAAAGAACAAGATCGGTGACGGAGACAAATGTTGATGGCTATATCACAAAAGAAGCCGGCGAAATGAAGAGAGCTTTACTTTTTTTTAAAATGCCTTCTCTGATGCTGGAATTAGGCGGGGGAAACAATGAAAGTTTGGTAATACAAGATGTCATAAAGAAGTATACTCAGGAAAAGGCTAGTAAACTGCCTACATTTATTGTTTTCCTCAGTGATGGAGGCGTTACTAATGAGCAAGAAATTAAAAAATCTATAGTTGAAGCTGCAAAATATCCGATTTTTTGGCAATTTGTGGGATTGGCTGGTTTTAACTAGGGAATTCTGGAAAGACTAGACAGTATGGGTTGCCGGCTGGTTGATAACGCTAACTTTTTTCATTTAGACGATTTGGGAAAAATCACTGATGAACAATTGTATGAAAGACTGCTGAATGAATTTCCCGCTTGGATTAAGCAGGCCAGATTGAAAGGAATATTAAAATAGGGAAATCGGAGCATTTTGTTGCAGACTGTGGCAACTATCAACTCAACCCATAGCCCTAGCTGAAATTAGCTCAAATTAACAAGAATATTACGATAAAAAATTCCTACAATCAGTCAATGTCTCTGTACGATCGCCTAGACCTAACCAAACACAATCGCAAGCTAAAACTCCCCCTTTCTCAACGGCTAAACCTGACTAAACCCCCCAAACTCCGCTGTCAGAGCTGTCGTTCCCGTATCCAGCCTCAGTGGGAGTTTTGCCCTTCCTGTGGAAGAGTTCTAATTGATAATGATAGCGATTTTCGCCGTTGCATTTGGGTAGATGTATCAGGAATGGATGTCGCACCCGAAAATAGAGAAGCGATCTTTTCCCTGCTGATGGACGCTTTCTCCAAACTCTACGGCGCATTTAGAAGCATCAAAATATTTTTGACATCTGATCCCCCCGATCCCAAAGAGTGGGGAAAAGATTTTACCCATGTTTATATATTCGTGGACAGCCAGCCGGTTGACTATCTCGGCGTGGCTAGCTTCAAGTCGGGAATGGTTACAGATAGGGCGATTATTCGGATTGACCAAGTATTCTATGCTTCCTACAATGCCAGCCTTAATCTCAATCAACTATCTAACTTAATTGCAAATACCATTGCCCATGAAATAGGACATACACTAGGACTCGATCATTCTGCACTTCCGACCGATGTCATGCACAATGGACTCCTTCATACTGTTCATAGCTTAATGCCTCCCTCATTTCATGCAGAGCAAATAAACTCAATGAACAATGCTATTCGCAGATATAAAGCCTTAAAGAATTGAGTAGCATGAACCAGGAAATAGCTAAATTTAGAGGTCGAACTCCCCTGGATTAATTCCCACAGCATGGCAAGCTTCTTTGACAACCTTCTTTTCATCTTTGTCAAAATTACCATCCGCACCACCGATAATAATGCCAATTTGGATGACTGCACGACCTTGATCTAGTTTTTTATTGAGTTTGGCTATGGCTTGGATAGCCTCCACTTTACCAAAATCGAAGTCTTGTGATAGCTTCTCACAATAAAAATCAAATTTTTGCTTCAACTCCGAAGCCGAAAAAATTTTTAGTGTTTCATTGGAAATTATTAGAGCCGCCGTTTTTTGTCTTTCATCGGTATTGATAGTGCCATCAGCAGCAGCAATCAATGCACATATTGCCATTGAGGCATCAGCAAAATCATTATTTTTAAACTTGGAAATATTGGTTTGCAGAGAATCATTGATTTGTGATACGTTCTGCTTTAATTTCTCCCAGAAAGTCATTTTTTCTCCTGTTTGGTGAATGAGATATGATGTTTATGACCGGAGTCACAGTAATCTAAGCTGCTCTTAACTTGCCAAGCAATTGCCAGACCCCGTAAGACCCTTAACTTTATCAATTACACTATTGTAGTGTATCATGGTTCTTGAGGTTTTAGATTAATCAAGTCAATCTTCATAACTAATCGCTCTTTCACAGGTTTTTTCGTGACCTATCTTACTTAATAGCTAATAGCTCTTTCCAGAGGATCTTGTAACTGAAGTTCTAAGGGTCTGCCGGAGCGAATTTCTAAACCAGGTAACTCATGTTTCACTAACATTTTTTCGCCTGTTTCAGCATTGGCCAACGGCCAGAGTACCCAGCGGCTGCCTAGGGAAAGAGTGCTTAAAGTTGCAGAGTTTTGAGTCAGCCAAATTACCGGCAGTTTCGGCCGATTCTCAACCGCATCTTCCCCAGCATTAACCGCCGCTAAAGTTTCCAAAACTACCCGGTTCCCCGATACGAGTCCCGTCCCGGCAGTCCAAAGTTTGACGTTTAACAGGCGCTTGCTAGCATAGAAGTAAAGAGACGCAGCTACTGTCACGGCTCGTTCAAATTCTTCTGGCTTCCACGCCGCAGCGCTGTCGAGAGCAATAATAATTTCTTGACCGCCTGCTGCAACTTCTAACTCTCTCACCCGCAGTTCTCCGTAGCGGGCGCTGGTGCGCCAGTGAATTAGGCGGGTGGGGTCTCCGTGGCGGTAAGGTCTGAGATTGCGGGTGAGGCCTTCGGTAGCAGTTTGCGATCGACTGCGATTGTAAAATTGCGGGCTGTCTTCTTGACCGATGCGATCGATCAAAGGACAAGTGCTCAACGGCAAAACTTGTGGATACACAACCGCCACCGCTTTGACTGGGCGGCTGCGCCGGCACCAAAACAACCCTAAAGGTGCCGCCGTCCTCAAGTTTACCTCTTGCCACCGATAGACCCCGCGCTGCCGCACTTCTAAATAGTATGTATCCCTGTATATACTGTTAGGCTCTATGACTTCGATCGGGCGGACGATAGGTTCTCCCAATACAAACGGCAAGATGTCTACCACTTGCAACAGAGTCTTAGGTTGGCGGGCGCTATTTTCGATTTCTAGTTCGACGGTGATTTGATCGCCCGCACTCACCGGTTCGATCGGGCGGCGACGGACTTCCAAGGAACGGAGCGATTTTCCCGGCAAAACGGCCGCTACTCCCAACAGCGCCAAACCCCCACCGCTGAGCACGTACAGCCACCCAGACATTGTATTAGTCGCCGACCCAAAAAAGAAAACCGTCATCCCCGACAGCAGCCAACCCGCGTAGGCGGGGGTAACAGCGCGATTTTCGAGCCAGTCGGCGATTTTGTGACCGATGTTCATAGGAGTTTAAATTGTTAATTACTCGATCGCCCCATCAAGTCTAATTGTAAAATATTCTCAGCATTTAACACCGAATTAGCTGCGAGCGATAAGATTAGAAATCGGGCATTTTTTCGCAATAAATCTACATTGACTGGAGACAAAAAAATGAACCCATTAAACAATCCTACACCCCTTCGACCAGAGGCTCAAGCCCGCCGAACACCGCCCCCGCCCCCGCCTTTGGCTGCAACTCCCGCGCCTCCTGCACCCGCGCCGAGTGCGCCCCCTCCGGCCCAGCAGCGGTCTTCTGTTGAGACACCCGTCAGTACGATCGAACAAATGGTCCGAGATGCCCATAGTGCCTCGGCTTCTGACATTCACATTCGAGTAGGCCAAGTACCTCGATTTCGGATTCGTGGCGTGATGCAAGTAGCAACCACCCACCCCAAAGTAACGCCAGAAATTTTTGAACAGTACCTAGCCGAAATTCTCACCCCCGAACAGCGAAAACAGTTTGCAACTACCAAGGAATTAGATTCAGCAATTTTTTACCCTGGCTTCGTGCGGTGTCGGCTAAACTGTTTTGAGTCCCTCAGTGGCGGTGCCATAGTATTGCGGTTGATCAGTTTGGAAATACCTACTATCGATTCCTTGAGGTTGCCAGAAGTTTTCAAAAGTATCATTTTGCGATCGCAGGGATTAATATTAGTTACCGGGCCTACCGGTTCGGGGAAATCGACAACCGTAGCTGCGATGATCGACCATCTCAATCAGATGGAGCAAAAGCACGTAGTTACCATTGAAGACCCGATCGAATTCATTCACCCTTCTAAAAAATGCTTGGTTAGCCAGCGGGAAGTCGGCTTGCATACCCACGAGTTTCAACAGGCTTTGCGGGCTGTTTTGCGGGAAGACCCCGATGTGATTCTGATCGGGGAAATGCGCGATCGCGTTACAATCAATACAGCGTTGCAAGCAGCTCAAACTGGTCACTTAGTATTGGGAACTCTCCACACTCGCAGCGCCATTAACGCTATTAATCGGTTGTTGAACCTCTACCCACCCGAAGAACAACAGGCGATGCGGATTCAAATTTGCGATTCTTTAGTAGCGGTAATTGCCCAACTTTTGCTGCCAACTGTTGACAACCGTCGAGTAGCAGTTCACGATATTTTGGTGAATACACCTGCCATGCACGATTACTTGATGAAAGGTGCTGATGATGAAGCTTTCCGATTAATGGAACATGATACTTACGAAGGAATGCAGATTATCAACCAGGGTCTTTACAAACTGGTGCTTGAAGGCAGAGTGACGATCGAAGAAGCAGCAAAAACTTCTCCCGAAGCTAGCGATTTAGACCGCCGCTTGCGGACAGGAGGCTACGATGTTGGGGATGCTCGTGGCTTTGAAGGCAGCAAAAAAGAACGCATCGTTCGCGCCTAGTAGCAGCACACATACAGGGGTAGCCACAGCACTACCCCACCCATCAAGTAGCAATCTTTTCAGCAGACGCAAATATTTGATGTGGGCTTTTGTGCGTATTTTTACTTAAAATTAAACTATAGTTAGTAACCAAAAATACATTTTACTTAAAAAGTAAAATGCTATAATCAAGGTCGAGTGTATTGTTAAGTTTTTTAAACCTAGACCCTACTTTACATAAACTTTAAAATTGCGTGAAAACTCGTAGGTTATTGCAAAGAAACAGTAAAGATATGTTCGGAGTATTGCCAACACTCAGCAATTTAAGTATATAGTGGTATTGACAAATTTTGGAGAGAGCACATTCCGACTTTGCCGATATTTGCCGATGGCAGAAGTAAGCAGGTTAAAAAAGCGCTTAATAAAACTACAAGCATAGCAGATCGCGTGTCTTTCCGATTAAGTAGCTTTAAGTCTAAAAAATCCTAAAACCAAGCAGACTTTTAAAGATTCTGTCCCTCGAAAATTTGTTTAACAAGTCGCTTATCAGTAACGGTATTTCTAGAATTTAAAGGAGCAAAAAAAGTGAAGAGTGCATTTAACCAAAGAGAAGTTTTTGAAGGTGCCAGCAAAGCGGAAATAATTGAGCGCATCCAGCAGCTAGTTCCGCCCGGTTCGCCGGAGCCCCAAGATCCTGAAATCCTCGCGTCTTTACAAACTCTGACCGCACAGCTAATCGCAGCCTATCAAGCCGACGGACAATTAGAAAGCGAACCTTTTAGCGACGTGCGCGATCGCACTATTCACCTCTACGCATCCGCAGTCAGTCGCAAAATCAAAGGCAAAACCATCCTCATCACTGGCGGAGAAGGATGTGTCGGTCGTTTCTTAATTGAAAAACTCCTCGAACTAGGCGCAACTAACATCATTTCCGCAGACAACGCCCGATGTCAAAACCCCGAAGAAAATCTGCCGCTTTTTACCAAAGAAGGTGCTGTAACTTTCTATGCCGTTGACATTCGCAACCTCGACGCGCTCAAACACATATTTGAGGTAGAAAAACCAGAAATTGTTTTTCACCTAGCCGCCCAACGCCAACCCGGACTAGCTGAAATCAAAATCCGAGAAACAGTTACAACCAGCCTGTTAGGATGTAAACACGTCATCCAACTCTGCGAAGAATACGGCGTAGAACACTGCGTATTCTCTTCTACAGGCAAAACATCTCGATATTTTACAACCGAAGTTTACGCCGCCTCGAAGAAGTTTGCCGAATGGCAATTTGCCAAAGCAGCTCAAGAAGGAAATGTCACTTACGGGATGGTTCGCTTTACTCATATGTTGGAAAATAGCTTGTTCTGCGAGCAAATGTCCAAAAAAGTAGAGCAAGGTAAAACTGTCAACGTTCACGCTCCCCACCGGTACGTAACTGCTCAAAATCTTTTTGAAGCCGTACATTTATTGCTGAATTCTCTGGTTGTGTCCGTTCCGGGAAAACTGAAATTTGTCGCCGTGAGTAATCTCGGTTGGCCGACAGAAACCTTGGAAGTAGCTCTTTATAAAATTCTTGAATCAGGCAAAAATCTGCCGATTTATTTTCAAGGACTTTTGCCGGGATACGAAGAACCTTTTTTCCTTGGACAATTTGACTGGAAAAAGCCTACAGACATTCACCTCCTAATTAATGTTTTGGAAGATCCTTTTAGAAGTGTTAACGATGCTGGCGACATGGTGAGTGTAGAATTAGCTCCTTTTTCTTTGCGCGTCTTAGATAAACAAGTGTCGAAGCTCGAAAGCCTAATCATCGATCCAGATTTCCCCGAAGTGCAAATCAAGTACGCTCTGATCGCAGCGGAAAAAGAAGTGATTGCTTCCTCTTTTGCGTGGAGTGCCCCTGAAGAGTTGTTGAAGATTTTGCAGTGGGGAATCAATCCGAAGAAATTGCAAGGTTACGGAACGGAAATCGCTGACTATCGCGAGATTATCGAACTCCTTCTGCAAGGAATCTGCGGACGGCTTAACCAAGAAGTCTTGCACAGTGCTGGAGTTACTGCAGATGAGTTTGATGACTTAGTTCAGAGTCTTTCTACGCTGGATGTGATTCAAGCAGAAGTGGGATATTTGCGATCGGTGTCGAGATATCTCAGAGAATTTGCACCCCCCGCACAGTTCACCACCATAAAATCTGAACCTGTTGCTATGCCCGATGCAGCGTAGCTTGAACATAGTGTTGAGTTTGGAGATAGCTTCCTGAGTGCCCACCCACAGGAGATGAATGAGTTATATCAATTCCGGTTGCACGAGCGAAATGATTCTTGACTGTTGACTGTTGACGGGCGGGTAGAAAAACTGCATGATTGACTGTTAACTGTTGACTCGATTTTATTATTCCGATGCAACCGGATTTGATGTTAAACATTGATTAAGTGTTTAGTTGATAAAAAATAGAATAGCCAGAAACCTGGTTTCTTTTAGAAACCGGGTTTATCAAGTCTGGGCTTGTTTGAGGTTTAATTAAATTGAGTGACTTAACCTTGTCAGAAGTGACATGATATGATAATATTTGCGACTGCACAACCGCCATCCAATTAATTTGTAGTGAAGACCCTAGTCCTAGTAATTTGACGCTAGTCCTAGTAGTTTGACGAGGACTGAAGTTATCACAACAAATGTAAGAATGGTGATTTTTTGCGCGCATGATATAATGATACTTTAGATAGCGTGGCGCAGTAAGTTAACAAAGGTGCAATAAGATTAAATAAACTCAATGAACGCAAGAAATAAAATTAAATTAAGGTACTAGAATTGTGGAAATTAATCAGCTACTGTTCCTATTGATTGATGTTGTGCTATTGGCGATCGCCCTGATCCTTCTAATTCCCGTTGCAGTTCTATTTCTAGAATGCAGTGCAGCTTTCTTGTCCGGCCAGGGCGAGACAGCGGAAACTAAAGCGCCCCGCCCCAAAGTAGCAGTTTTAATTCCCGCTTACAACGAAGCAGCAGGAATTGCCGCGACAATCTCCACCATCTTGCCACAGCTAACACCTCAAGACCGCCTGTTAGTGATTGCTGACAACTGCACGGACGCCACGGCAGAAATCGCCCGTAACTGCGGTGCAAGTGCGATCGAGCGACAAGACACAGAACGCAAGGGCAAAGGATACGCACTGGATTTCGGCTTGCAGTCGATCGAATCCGACCCCCCCGAAGTAGTCATCATGGTTGACGCTGACTGCATCTGTCAGCCCGACTCTATAGAAAAATTAGCCCTGGTTGCAGTTGCCGAACAAAGACCAGTGCAAGCAACTTATCTCATGGAACAGCCACCAAATCCTACTCCTAAAGATTCCATTTCTGCTTTAGCATTTCTTGTGAAAAACTTAGTCCGTCCCAGCGGCTTAAAAAATTTAGGATTCCCATCATTACTAACAGGTACTGGCATGGCTTTTCCCTGGTCGATAATTCGATCGGTTTCCCTAGCTAGCAGCAATATTGTTGAAGATATGCAGATGAGTTTGGATTTGGCGATCGCCGGACATCCAACAGTATTCTGCCCCGAAGCAAACGTCACCGGGTGTTTGCCACAGCAGCAGCAAGCAGCTAAAAGTCAAAGAACGAGATGGGAACACGGTCACATACAGACATTGTTAACTCAAACTCCCAGGCTGACAGCAGCTTCAGTCGAGCAAAAACGTTTTGACTTATTGGCGATCGCCCTCGACTTATCCGTCCCTCCTCTATCGCTTTTAGTCGCTATCTGGCTAGCTGCTTTTGCCACCTCTTTACTAGCAGCAATTTTGGGAACATCCCCAATTCCCGCCGTCTTGTTAGCAGTACAAGGATTGCTGATTTTAGTTTCCATTGTCAGCGCTTGGGTAAAATTCGGGCGTGCCGATATTTCTGGCTCAACTCTGTTATCTGTACCTTTTTACATTCTTTGGAAAATACCTTTGTATCTTGGTTTTCTCCTGAAGCGGCAAACCAAATGGGTACGAACAGAACGCGATGTTTAGTATTCGGTAGGGTGCGTCAGCCAGATTCTCGATCAAACTCAAAAATCTCGTTTCTGACGCACCCTACGATGAATAAATCGGTAATTGACATGATATCCTACAATTACACATCGTCGCTAAATAACAGTTCGCTGCAACTGACAGCAAAAGCAGCCAGAAGAGTTAACCGTGCAACGTAGCGGCTGCGGTTTAGCGAGATAGTTAGATAGCCGTTCTTAGGTGGTGGCAGTTTTTGTCAACTGTTGAGTGTTCGAGTCTGTTTAGCTTAACAGTTGGGGTAGTTGAGAGCCGGAGTTGTTGGCTACGGTGCGATCGCCTCCAAGTTCCCCTTCTGCGTTTTTTTCGAGAGTTCCATGAGAATCGGTCAGAGTGCTTTCACCCGAAAGACATTAATATCTTGGTAATTGCTCAACTAGGGGAAAAAAGGGAGCCATGAATAGAGAGGGCTTGTTGAATAGCTTGATAAGCAGTTAAGCCCTGCCTTTTACCAGTATTGACAACTGAACGAACCGCCGCAAATAAATCTCGTCCCCATTCGGAACGAAAGCAATTAGTCACGCGAGGAAATATCACGCTCATCCGAATCGCTTGTTCGCTAGAATTATTTGTCGGTGGAATTGCAGCATCTTCCAGAAATAAAAACAAATTATCCATCAGCTCGCCATAGCGTTTTCGCAACCGAACACCATCCGGTTGATATGGCATTAAACTCAAAATTGTGATTAATCTTTCTCGTAAATTACTGCGATATCGCTCCAGTCTTCCCTCGTCCATCCTGTCGCGTCGTCGATGGATGACAAAAGCTCTTAATAATAACCTCTTCATCGCCCTTGGCAAAAATCTTGTCTCCTGCATCAATGGCATATTGACAATCCCGCAGTTGATGGGCTAAACACACCTGCCATTGTGCTGCTGGGTGATTTTTTTGAGCACTAAAAAGGTCTGATACCCACAGTTGCGGGCGATGTTCTCCGAGAACTTCACTAATTACTCCAGCCCCTCGACTGGGACGGATGACATGCAGGCAAATATCTTGGTTCTGAAACACCCATTCCCATTGGTTTTGTCCGTTCACTCTGGCACTGGTTTCATCGCTTGCAAATTAATTTTGCCTGCCGCAAACGTTGCAGTATTTGATTTACAAAGGTCATCTAAACTGGTTTTGACGGTACTTAAGAGGTTGGCGATCGCTCCTTCGGATATCTTGAGTCCAAAAACTTCCGCCAAGATTCCCGACAGCCGTTCTTCGCCGATCGCATGAGTGTAGCGCAGATATGTAACCAAGCTTTGAATTGAGCTGCCAAATGGTGAGCCTGGTTCCATTCCAGCAGGTACCCGGGCCAGATACTCGGTTTGACAACAGAGGCAGCGACCGCCATAGAGCTCGATGCGGGTGACTATCGGACGAATTGGTGGTAGTGCAATTTTGTCATAGACCGCTTGCAATTTTTGGGACGTGGCAGTGACTGTTTCTGAACACTGGGGGCAACTTTTGATTTGAGCGACAATGATTTGGTCGGGTTCGGGATGTAGATCTCTTCCCCCTCCTGCTCTGCCGATGCTTTTTTGTCTTTTGACTCCTTCTATTTTCGATGGCTTCGGCTTGAGGTTGGGCTTGAATCCTTTTGATGGTGGAGTGCTTGAATTCGAGCTGGTTTTGGCGGGAGATGAGTTGGGTTTTGATTCGTCAGTGTCTAATGCTGCCCGCAGTTTTTGGATTTCCTGCCATAGCTCTACTATCAAGGCGTTTTTGGCCTCATCCGATAGTTGTTTTAGGTCAGGGAGTTTTTTCATTCCTTTATCTAATCTTTATCTCGTTCTCTTGTCAAGGGGGTTGAGCAATTACGTGTAATCTAATCTACCAGAAAAATTGTGCGTATTCGTAATCGCTATTGGCACCTTACAGAAGATAAATTGTGCAGAATTACCGATCGACTAAAAACACAATTCCCACTTCCCCAATTTCATCGCATCTCAGGAACTCTCACAGTCTCTGTAGGAGGCATAATTGCCTCTTTAGCATTCAACTTTTGATTCAACTCCCGAATCCGGCGCGAGAGCAAGCGAATAATATTCACCGCAATTCCCGGCGTTTCATCAATCGCATCGTATAGCTGCATTTGAGTCAGCATCAAACACTCGGATTGTTCGACAGTAGAAATAGAAGCCGATCGAGGTTCGGCATCAAAAAGCGACATTTCCCCGAAACAAGCCCCCGCTTTCAACTGTGCTAAATCCCGATCGCCTATATGCACCCGCACCGTTCCCGATACCAAAATATAGAGAGATCGACCTTCTTGTCCTTCCGTAAAAATCCTGTGCTTGGAAGGAAACGAAAGTTCATCCATTACCGATGCTAGACGCACGAGAAAATCATCCCGCAGTTCCTTAAAAATCGGAACCTCCCTCACAAACAATAGGCGTTCGACGCTTGTTAACATAATGAGATGCAGTGATTAATTGAAACTTAAAAACGGGAAGGAGAAGGGGAATAAAAACCGTTGACGGTTGACGGTTAACTGTTGACTGACAATCACAACTGCCAACTGACAACTGACTAATGTTACCTTTTTCCCCCAGCACCGAACTCTGCCATCATCTCTTCAACTTGAGCGGATACCAAATTATCGGGGTCATTTTGCAGCCTGGGCAACAATTCGCCCAAAGCCCGCGGCGAAGCTATTTTCAAATAGGCTAACACTGCTTCGCGGACAAAACCCGTCGGGTGCTGCAGACAGACGAGAGTTTGTTGAGCCGTAAGACTCCAGCGCGCTTCTCTCGCCAAGTGAAAGCAGCAGGCCAAGGCCCAATCCGAAAGGAAGTGGCGTAATTCTAGCAAGCGGCGCAAACGATCGCTAGGGGCTAGAGGTTTGTAAACCATCAATTCCGAGAGGTTGCTCAATTTTTCTCTTTCCGAGTGTTGATCTAACAAATTGATGAGCGATCGCTTCCTAGCTATATCCACAGTATTATCGAGAATTTCCAATCCCCTAGCAACCAAAGAAGGTTGGCCGGAAGCGATGTTGAAAGCAGCCGCTTGTACCGTTTCCAGCGGATAAAGAAACTTCATCAGCAAAAAACAGCGCTCTTTAGCATCAGCTTCCAACCCCGCCAGAGCACGCTGCAACAATTGAGCCGTATCGTTCCCAGCTTCCCGGGCGCTGTTGCCCTCTCGCTCTGAGAAATTGCCGTAGCTTGTTACCCCAGACAAATCTACCAGACCTGCATAAATTTGACCGATAAACATTAACTCCTGTTCGATAAGAGTTTCCAAGCCGCTACGGCCGATGCGGTCTAGAACCCCTTCTATCCCCGCTTCCGAAGGCATTTTTAACAGGATGCGGAGGATATTGCGCCTTGTCGTTCCCCAAGCCGTCATCAAATTGCTCACCAAAATGTCGATCGCCTCCGGAGTCCCAATTTGACCCAGAGCCGTCCAAGCTTGCAACCTGACCAAATCCGACTTGTGGATATCCTCAGCCAAATACACGAGCAAAGGAATGGCGTCGTTGTGAAGTTTGACTATAGCCTGCAAAGCAGCTTCCCTAGTCGATTTGTAACCAAGTCCGCGCAGCAGCGAAGGATAATATTCTTCCGAATGAGTAGACGAAATCACGTCTAACAGAGCGCAGCGCACTCGCAGAGATTCATCTTGCAACAGATTGGGGATATGCAGCCGCAGTCCTTGCAAATAATCAGCTTCTCCCAGAGCCCGCGTCCCCATAACACGTTCCCGCTCTTGCTTGTGTGTCAGCATTTGCCGCAGCGTATTAGTAGCCTCTGCCTTTTGCTGGCGATCGCCCCTTCTCATAATTAAAGCAGCCGCCGTACCCCGCACCACCGGATCGACCGTCGGCTGCAAGTAAGGCCGCAAGCTCTCAATATTCGGTTCAGCTTCCGTCAGCCAGATGTAACGCAAAGCCAAGGCCAGCACCTCCGGCGGCAAGGATTGCTGCGAGAGTGCGCGGACAGATTCTAAATATGCGGGGTTCGGGTGTTGCAGCATCGTTTCCAAGCTCTGGCGCTGCAAACCAGGGGAGAGCGAATCCAGGAGGGGAGCCAGAACTTCTCCGACATTTTTGGGGTCAATTTGCGTCAGGAGTTCTATGCAAGAGCGCTTTTCATCTTCGCCCCCCGGCTTTTGTAGAGTTTCCACCACTGCCCGCTTGAGAGCTTTGAGGTCAACGTCTGTGACGCCCAAGCGTCCCCGCTCCGCACTTTTGACCAACAAACCCACGTATTGAGAGCGGATCAGCCATACCACAAACACCCACAACAGTGCCAATATGACGATCACGCCAATAAATATCAAGCTTTGCTGGTCGTGAAATACATTTTCGTCTTGCTGGGGGAGTATCTTGCCTGTCACCCACAGCATAATCAGGATGCCTACTCCTGTAGCTCCGCAGGACAAAGGTTCGCCCACACCGTTGACCAAAGTTTGAATTCCCGATCGAATATTGTCGGGAATCGGTTGAAATAATACCGGGCTAACAGTTTCCAAAAGCGTGTAGTGAAGCAGTTCGTCTAAAAATCTCAGCAATATTAGCCCGATAAACACAGATACTAGCTGGCCCAGAGATGCTCCTATGGTCAGCACCCCGAGTATAGCGATGCCCGCCGGCAAAATCATCGCCGTCACGAATACACCGATTCTTTCCACTAACCGGCTCGAAGCGAACCACTGAGTTGCCACTTGAAACAGGCCTTGTATGCCTTCATAAATGCCCAGGAAGCTAGCGATCCAGCTAGCTCCGTCCCCCGGGTTTTGGTATTCTAGCTGGCTGTAGAATTGGAAATCTACCAGCACGTAGACGACTTCTGCGAGGATGAAGAAACTGACTAGAGGTACGGCGTATTTTTGAAGTGGGCCTGTAACTTTGCGGGCGGTAAATTCTTCTTGGTCGTCGTCTTCGTCGTCATCCGTCCAGTGAGCCGTTTCCGGGAAGGCTTGGCTGTATTTTTCCGTGAGGTAGTAGAGCAACACCGAGCCTGTCGCCACCATCAACCCCGATATGAGGGTAACGTTTTTGAGTCCGACTACGTACAGCAAAACAGGCAGAGAAAATCCGCTGACTACTCCAGCTACTAGATAGCCGCTACTGACTAGCGGATAGGTGCGCTTGATTTCTCTAATATTAAACAGTTGGTTGGAAGTGATAGAAGTGTTGAGGTCATTGAGGACATAGCAAGCTTCCACCCACAGCCACATCAAAAAAATAGTAATAAAAGCTATGCTGACGCCAGCTATCTGAGTATTTTCGTAGCCGATGCCGAATCGAAACAAAAATAGCGGTATCGACATCATTGCCAGAACAACCACTACGGTGCGCCTTAGCGGCAGGATTTTTTGCAGCCACGAGTAGACAAATCCCAAGCCAGAACCGATAAACGCGCTGGCTATGTAAATCCAGGGCATTTTATCTGCACCAAATTCATCTAGAAAAAGACCTACTGTGCTGAGTTCCAGCCAGATCAGCCCGACGGAGGTTAGAGTGTAGACGACGAACATGAGTACGGTTCGCTCTACTTCTTCCGATCGCAGGTTGAGCGATCGTAGCACTCCTTGTCTTACTCCCGCCGAACCGCTGATTTGAAAATTTTCCATGCAGCGTTGATTTCCCTGTGTGGTAGCTTATTCCTGACTAACTTCGGAAGTCATCAGCTATCAGTCACCAGTTTATGACTGATGACTGCTTACTAATGACTATCTATTTATACTTTCTTCGGCGATAGCAGCATCATCATACTGCGTCCTTCTTTTTTGGGGGCTTGCTGCACTTCTGCGATTTCCTGCAAATCTGTCGCCATGCGCTTAAGCAAGTCCTCTGCTAGGTTGCTGTGTTGGATTTCCCGACCTCTGAACATGATCGTGGCTTTTACTTTGTCCCCAGATTTGATAAAGCGGTCTGCTAGTTTGAGGCGCACTTGGTAGTCGTGTTCTTCAATTTTGTAGCGCATCTTCACTTCTTTAACATCGGCAGTGTGCTGCTTCCGCTTTGCTTCTCGCGCTTTCTTTTCCTGCTCGAATTTGTACTTCCCATAGTCCATTACCCGGCATACGGGCGGGTCAGCTTTGTCGCTGACAAGTACGAGATCGAGTTCTTTTTCTTC
Organism: Microcoleus sp. B3-D7; assembly: GCF_036705305.1. NCBI lineage: Bacteria > Bacillati > Cyanobacteriota > Cyanophyceae > Oscillatoriales > Microcoleaceae > Microcoleus > Microcoleus sp. B3-D7. The sequence goes on from NZ_JAUBUE010000052.1 coordinate 36,371, forward strand.
TGCCAGGCGCAGCGCTTCTGCAGGCGTCAATATCCCTAGTTGCGCGCCGTCGGTATCGATTACCCGGATTTTGGGGTATCGAATATTTTCGTTGATCTGGGGTAGGTTGCGATTTTGTCTTCTTTCAATCACAGGCATGAATGGTTTTACAAGCAGTAGTTTAATAGCGAAGCTTCTTGATAGTTACAGGTTTGATCGGTCAATTTTTCACGATTGACGATCGAACTGTTTTATAAGGTGTTACCCTTACCGGACGTACTACCGCGCCCTGTGTCCCCTCCGCTAAAGCCTTGGGGAATATTTGGACGATCGTAAATGAATTCTTACAATACTTGCTATTCTACTCAGTCTGGCTGAGTTTCTGCTTAGTTTTATTTTAACTTCACACACGATCGCCCGCCCCCTTGCCCGATTGATGACAAAACCGTCAAAAATTCAGGGTAAAAGCTTAAGGATGAGGTAAAGTCGCTTTTCCTAGCCCATCTCGCCGGGTCGGACAAGTCCCCCAACTCGCCTGATTTGCCTTGTAGAATAGGTATAAGCAAGTGTAAATTTATGTTGCGAGCTGAGGCAAAATTGACAAATTCTCTGCTGTGGCACCAACGGGTGGGAACTCAACGAGACTGGATGTGGCGGGGTTGGCAAACTCGCTACACTTATTTGCGGCCCGATGGGGTACGAAATCAAGACGCGCTGGAATTTCAAGATTCTGCGGCAAAACCAATGGCCCCGCGCGCATCGGGAACGCCGATTATTTTACTGCACGGGTTTGGAGCTTCGATCGGTCACTGGCGACAAAATCTCGCCCAACTCGCCGAAAACCAAATGGTTTACGCCTTGGATTTGTTAGGGTTTGGCGCTTCGCAAAAAGCTCCGGTCAACTACTCTGTGTCTTTGTGGGTCGATCAAGTTTATGATTTTTGGCTAACTTTTATCAGAGAGCCAGTAATATTGGCAGGAAACTCGATCGGGTCGCTAATTTGTCTGGCCGTAGCCGCAGCTCACCCGGACATGGTGGCAGGCACGGTGATGATTAGCCTCCCAGACCCCTCTGTGCGAGCCGAGGCGGTGCCCGGATGGCTGCTTCCGGCGATCGAAGCGGTTGAAAGTTTGTTTGTTTCTCCGATCGTACTCAGGCCTCTGTTTTATTTGGCCCGCAAGCCTTCCTTTGTCCGCCGCTGGGTTGGCTTTGCCTACGCCAGCCCCGAAGCTGTTACCGACGAATTAGTAGAAATTCTAGCAGGGCCAGCAGGCGATCGGGGAGCAGCCCGCGCCTTCTGCGCTTTATTTAAAGCTGTAGGCAGTTCAAAATTTTGCCCCAGTGTCAAGATTGTGATGCGAAATTTAACAATCCCCATGCTGTTAATTTGGGGCAAACAAGACCGGATGATTCCCCCTCGGTTTGCCCGACCCCATCAATTTGTCGAATGCAATCCCAATTATGTAGAGCTAGTGGAATTAGACAATGCGGGCCACTGTCCCCAGGATGAATGCCCGGAACAAGTAAATCAAGCAATTTTGAACTGGATGAGCCGGAATTTTGCACCTATGGGCGAGAGCGAATTGCAGCACTGTTGATTAGACATGGGGTCGTTGATTACTAAGGGAAAAAAACAACTTGCAGGTATCGATCCCGCTCAAAAATAAATTTGCTAGAACTCGATCGCACCGGTGGTATGGTATAGCAGATGTTGAAGGCTGTAGCGACGAAGCGGAGCGGGTAAAAAGAAGTCATGCAAGAAGGCGCAATCGAGCGATTAGGTTTCAAAAATTAAGAACGTCCTCACCGTCAGGGCGGTTGCTATATTACAAAACTTCCCTATCTTGAGAGTCAGTCGATTTGAGGTTCGAGATTGACTCCCCAGCCGCTATCTAGAGGCTTGAACTAACCTAAACCACTTGTTTGCTGTGGACGACTCCTGCAGAAAAGTAAGTCTCCGTCTTTCTGTGATGTCATCTATCTACTGTTATTGATTGCCCTTTTTTTAGAAGGTCAGAGATTGACACAATCACCAAGATAGTGTATCTTCTCTAACTGGTAGTACACATCCAAGTTATGCAGTTAGTCGAAAGGCAAGTCATTAAACCAAATCACAGGTTTTACCCAGAAGCCGATCGATTGTCTTTGCTGTCCAACAAACTTTACAACTGCAATAACTACTATATCTACGGTCAAAACTTTTTCTCAGGTCAACTAACTAATTCTCTGGGTGTCGTTCGATCACTCAAAAAGAGTCTAAATTACAAAGCATTGCCGGCCCAAGTAACACACAAAACTCTCCCGTTACTGCTGAAAACATGGACTAGCTATCATAGTGTTAAATTGGCGGGCGCGATCGCGATCGCCCCACTAAGTTTCAAGCAGCACCGAAAATCCCTGATTAAAAAAATCCGAAAAAAAGAGAGCAGGGGCGATATGTATTTGTATTTAACTGTCAATGTGTTAGCAAAAAAGCTTTTCCCAAAGAATATGTCATTTTGTCTGGGACTAACATTTGGCGGCTTGGAAAAGTTACCTAAATCTTGGAAATCCGGATTGTTCCCCAGGTAAGTTGTTAAGTTATTGAGGTAGTTTAGGAAAAGTTAGAACAAAACGCAAGTGTAAAGCGGATTATAACCCTTGCCACAACGAGCTTCGCCAACATTAAAGAGCTATGAAACCTCTCCCTGGAAGAACGGTAAAATTCTACCTTCTAACTTGTACCTTCTAACTTCAAGAAGCACCTTGTTTCTTGCTCCTAAAAATAAATACCTTCCTTTGTGCCCACAATCTTTCAGTCTGCTTATAACCGATCGCCCCCAAGTATACGGGAAAGTTCAAAAATGCCGGGATCTGGCATTTTGGAGCCTGTTAACTCATAAAAAAGTCAATTTAGCCAACAACTGACGGCCCCCGTGCCCCCGGTCTGCTGGCGGCTAACTGCTGAAAGCCGATCGGGCAAGCAGCGCCCTTCCAGCTTTTGGCAGTAACGCAAACGAGGAAAAAACTGTCGTGAAATTCCACTGGCTACTACCGAGTTTCTTAAGTGTATTTTTGCTCGCCGGAGCCGCCGAAGCAGCTAGACTGCAATCTTGGCGGTTTGATGCTTCAGAGAACCGGCTTTACATTACAACAGACGGGGGAGTACAACCCAAGGCTCAACTGATTTTCAATCCGATGCGGTTGGTAATCGACTTGCCGGGGACGAGTCTGGGTCGTCCCTCGGTCAGCAAACCGCTCTCAGGCGCGATCGAATCGGTGCGGGTAGGACAGTTTGACAACGATACGACCAGAATTGTGGTCGAGATCAAAGACGGGTTTACTATAGACCCTCAGCAAGTAAAATTCCGGGGGATTTCTCCGAGCGAGTGGACAGTGGATTTGCCAACGCCGGTGCCGGGAGAAACTCAAAATCCGATTTCAGAGCCAGGGGGAGAAAGGTTATCGGTTGAATCTTCAGCACCCCAAGCCGAGTCAGCCCAGGCGACTGTAGTTCAGAACGTTCAGGCGACGGCGGACGGTTTTTTAGTCCGCACTGCGGGCGGTCGCCCCCAAATTAATTTTCAACAAAGTCGGGCTGGGGACATCGCTACCCTCGATATTGAAGGAGCTAGTGTAGCTCCGGGCCTAAGCAGCCAACAGCCTCAAACGAACGGTCAGCACGGGGTTGACAAGATTGAAGTCCGGCAACTGCCAACAGACCCGCCCGTTACCCGCGTGACTTTGCGGATGAAGAATTCTAATACTCAGTGGCGGGCATCTGTGAGCAATTTGGGCGGGGTTGTGCTATTGCCTGGAAGTGTAGTACGACAGCCCTCGGTTTCCCGCCGCCTGACTGTAGATCCTCCGGCTAGACAAGCTCAAGGAAATTTAGCGAGAGTTCAGTCAATTGATTTAGCCAGTAACGGGACGCAACTGGTGGTGAGAACTGACCGCCAAGTCTCCTATACCAGCGGGTGGGACCAGGGGTCGAAAGCTTACTGGATCAGGATCGCCTCTGGTGTCCTAACGGGGGAAATTCCTCAGCTCGATGCCAACAGTCCTGTATCCTTTACTGCCAGCCAAGAAGACTCGGAGACTGTGGTGATTTGGGTGCAGCCGCGATCGGGGGTAGAGGTAGGCAGGGTGACGAGACCGAGCCCGCAGTTGCTGTCTTTGCAGTTGCGATCGAATGCAAGCGCGCAGCAGCCTTTCACTCGCACTCCCAGCCAGCAGCAGCCTTTGCCGAGAAGGACTTTCGGAAGCGACGATTTGCCCCAAGCTTCTAACCGCCGCGCCGTAGTAGCGATCGATCCTGGTCACGGTGGCCGCGATCCGGGGGCAGTCGGGATTCAGGGCATTCAGGAGAAGGAGATTGTTTTGGATATCTCGTTTCAGGTGGCGAGGCTGCTGGAACAGCAGGGCGTGCAGGTGGTGATGACTCGGACTGACGACAGCGAAATCGACCTGGAACCGAGAGTTTCTTTGGCGGAACGGGTGAATGCTAGTTTGTTTGTCAGCATTCACGCTAATGCGATTAATATGAGTCGGCCGGATATTAGCGGGATTGAGACTTATTATTTCAATAACGGCCAAGATCTGGCGAGGGTGATTCACGCCAGTATTTTGGAGGGTACGGGGGCGACTGACCGCCGAGTGCGGCAGGCGAGATTTTACGTTTTGAGGAAGACTTCTATGCCTTCTGTTTTGCTGGAGGTGGGTTTTGTCACGGGTGCTGAAGATGCTGCTAGGCTTTCTGACCCAGCTTACCGCAGTCAAATGGCGGCTTCGATCGCTCGCGGCATTTTAGTTTATCTTCAACAAAGATAATATATTGCCGCAGGGATTGGTAATGGGTAATTGGTTATTTGTTATTTGTTATTGCTAGCAACTGACAACTGACCACTGCCAACTGACCACTGCCAACTGACCACTGCCCAGTGCCAAGTGACAACCGACTATTGACAATTAACAAATGACTACAGACTCTGGACAACAAAGAATTGGTATTTTTGACAGCGGCGTGGGCGGTTTGACTGTTTTGACCCAGTTGTACCGACAATTGCCTAACGAATCGATACTTTATTTTGGAGATACGGCGAGGCTGCCTTACGGCACTCGCACGCCGTCAGAAATTGTGGAGTTTGTCCGCGAAATTATGGCCTGGTTGGTGGAACAGGATGTGAAAATGGTCATTATGGCCTGCAACACCAGTTCTGCTTTGGCGATGGAGATGGTGCAGGCTGAGTTTGATATCCCTGTGCTGGGAGTAATTCTGCCGGGGGCGCAGGCTGCGGTGCAGCAAGGCAAGCGGATCGGGGTCATCGCAACTCCTGCTACGGCTGCTAGCAATGCTTATCGAAATGCGATTTTGGAGATGGACGATTCTTGCCTGGTGTGGCAGGTTAGCTGTCCGGCTTTTGTGCCGCTGGTGGAGCAAAACCGGATTCACGACCCTTATACTTGTGAAGTGGCTCGGGAATATTTGGCTCCTTTGATTCAGCAGCGCATTGATACGCTGATTTACGGCTGCACTCATTATCCGCTGTTGGCTCCTGTGCTTCGCTCGCTTTTGCCTGCTGGGGTGACATTGATCGATCCTGCGGTACGGGTGGTGGGTGCTGCTGCCAGAGAATTGGAGCTTTTAGGGCTGCGGAATCCTGGTACTGCGCTACCGACTCGTTTTTGCGTGAGCGGCCCCCCGCAGCAGTTTGCGGAGTTGTCGGTGCAGTGGCTCGGTTGTACTCCTGCTGTTGAGAAAATATCCCTGCCGACAGTTGTACGATCGCCCGTATCGCTGGAATCTGGCGAATAAGCTGGAAAATTTATAGGTTAATCTAACCCCCCAAAACTCAGGTAAAGCTGGCTCTGGGGGGTTTAATTATTGGGATGTAACCTAGCAATTACACATCAATAGGTAATATTATTGAACAAAAGCTTTGATGAAGAATGCAAATAATGTCCTATACGTGCTGGATCTCTTCAGCCTTGAACCATGTCACCCTATGTATCACAAGCAGTTTTACTTGTAGACGGCTATAACATTATTGGACTTTGGCCTCGACTCCGAGAGAAGCGCGATCGCGACGAACTCGAAACAGCTCGCCGCGAGTTAATAGAGGTTTTAGTTAACTACAGCGCTGTTCAAGATTTTGAGGCTCGACTGGTGTTTGACGCGCACTATCGAGATACTCCCGGCGTTAAAGAAATTATTACTAAAAATTTATCGGTGCACTACACTGACTTCGGTCAGACAGCAGATACTTATATTGAAAAATCTTGTGCTAGTTTGCGCTACGAGTTGCGATCGGTCAAAGGCAAAGGCCGCATGATTGTCGCCACCTCAGACCGAGCGCAGCAATTGACCGTAGTCGGGTACGGTGCCGAATGGATGTCCGCCGAACAACTAGCGGCTGACGTAGAATCCACTGCCCGCCGCAGTGAGCGCCAGCACAAATCGCGCAAACACAACTCCAGTCGCTTTCTCGCCAATTCCCTCGATCCCGAATCCCAGCAGCGCCTCGCCAAGTTGAGAATGGGGCTGCATTAGCTGCTGAAACCCCCTTGCTGTATGACAAAAAAAAAGTTTGTCAAAGGCCTTGCCAAATCGAGTAAGTTCAGCTATTGTTAGTAATTGTGGGTAACAAAAACCCCCAATCCTCGGTAGCTCAGTGGCAGAGCGGTCGGCTGTAATGAATGCAAGCCTTTGGCATCAACCAAAAGCCCTAGTGACATAGCAGCTCTATCCGGTAACGGGTACTGAAAAATCGGGTGAATTCAAGGAAACCGCAGCACTTTGGGTGGCGGCAATCTTGAGCCAAGTCTGGCGAAAGGCAGCGGTTACGATCGCAAGTAGCCGGAAAGGTGCAGAGACTAGAGATGAGGAGCCTAACCAATACATCTCATAGCGCCCGACATCCGACGACAGATCAAAAACATGATTTGTAGGGATGATGAAATAGTCCGCCCCCTTCGGAAACGTTGGGATAAGTGTAACCGATTGGTCGTAGGTTCAAATCCTACCCGGGGAGTTAGTAAAACTCTGAAGTTGGAATTTTCCAGCTTCAGATTTTTTGTTTTTATTTTCAGATATGTTTTTCTATAATACTGGAGTTTAGACTAAGCAAGCGCTGATGGGATAAAAAAGAGGGAGTCTGACTTGCGTCAGAAGTCCTTTTGACAGAAGCTAAGAGTAGTACTACCCACCCTTAGGTAGGGCTTGCTGAATAAGTAAAGTTTGGCTCCCCAAGCTCAAGCTCGCTGATTGAAGGAAGCAGATAAGTTAAGTTTTTGTTTGAATTCCTGGTCGAGAACATAAGCTTTGATAATCACCGCTCGCTCGTCGGTGGTTATTGATGAAAATTGACACAAAAAAAGCCACAATAACCTTTTGAATCCTGCGACAAGGTTCATGACTAAAAAAGTAATCGCAATAGTTGTTTGGGATGTATTATCAAGTTTAGTCATCACTTGATCGAGATGAAATCTGCGTTTCGCTTGCCCGAACTTGCCCTCGATAGCTTGACGAACTCTCTCATCTTCTAGCGCTTGCTTCTTTTTGTCTTTACTTACATGAGCTGGGCGTCTTCCCAAAGCCGGGCCACTCATCCTAATTCCTCTTTCTTTACACCACGCTCGGTTAGATCGAGTGCGATAAATCTGGTCAACATGAACCGATTCTGGATAATACCCTGTGAATTCTTTAAAAGCTTCCACTTGGGCGATTAAGTCTCCTGATTCATTAAAGTTGTCCCAGCTAATTCGAGCTAAAAATACATACCCCTCAAAGCTACTCGCTGATAATTTGGCTCCGAATTCTGTATGTTTTCCTGCTTTTCCTCTAACTATGGGGCGGATGTGGGGTTGGGTTAAACTTACAATTCTATCGTCAATACTATTTGTCTTGTGTTGGTACATCCAGTCTTGTTGTCGGTAAACTTCATGACAGACTAGCAGCAGCTTATATTGCCGCTTACCTGGGGGGGTGACAAAGAGGCCTAGGAGATAGACCGAATAAGGGTTGCAGCCCGCATACCTTGTTGATAAAAGCGGCGTTTATTGGGAGTTAACTTCATTAACTGTTCCACCTCTAATGAAAATTGTTCGAGGTAATCAACCCACTTTTCTCCATCTAAACCAACACCAAATGTACTCCGTCTGCGATATCTTTTCTTGGGTTCTTTTCGGCGACCTACATATTTTTGTACCTGCTTTTTCCTCAATTGAGTACCTTGAAATGTTGCCTCCAGGTAAGCGAGCGTCATCAGCAGAATCATGTTAATAATACCAATTTCCTAAAGTTCTGCTACAGATAAGGCATCTAAAATGAATTGCCATCCCGTCAAAGAAGCAATGACT
>NZ_JAUBUE010000053.1:0-44520 GCF_036705305.1 Microcoleus sp. B3-D7
TCTATCCTTTCTCTGCGCTGTGCTTATCTCAATGGTCAACTTTCCGCTTGATGTATTTGCAAAAGTGAGATGCACCCTCCTCTTTCATTTTAAATAAACTTTAAAAATGATAAAATTTTTAAAAAATGCAATCCTTAAAACAAGTTGCCCGCCGACTCAAAAAAGAGACTTACGCTGTTTATTTAGCAAGTACAGACCAGAGAGTACCTTGGTACGCCAGAATTTTAGCAGGCCTTACGGTTGCCTACGCTTTTAGCCCGATCGACTTAATTCCTGACTTCATACCGATTCTCGGCTACTTGGACGATTTGATAATTGTACCCTTGGGAATTTGGCTGGTACTGAAGATGATTCCGCCACAGGTTTTAGCCGAGTGTCGGGAAAAAGCAGCCGCAGAAATAGAGCGAGGAAAACCGATAAATCGGGCTGCCGCTGTTGTGATTATTGCCATTTGGATTTGCTTGGGAATATTAGCAGCAATTTGGCTGACACGGATATTTAAACGTTAAAAAACATCACCTATCTAGTTATTGTGTAGGGTGCGCGCCGATCACCTTACCTTAAACAACTCGTTTGACCCAAAAATATTTAAAGTTTAAAAAATTACCATTCTAGTTATAATATAGGGTGCAGCGCACCTTACGTTAAAAAAAATCGCGGTATCGCAGACCAAGTATTATTTACTCCTTAAAAAATCAAACTAACTTTCTAGCTATGACTCAAACCACTGATTTCCTCAGCCACCTCAACCCATCTCAGCGCCAAGCAGTCGCCCATTATAACGGGCCGCTGTTAGTAGTAGCGGGCGCTGGTTCCGGCAAAACCAGAGCTCTAACTTACCGAGTTGCTAACTTAGTTCGCACCCATCTAGTCGATCCTGAAAATATTCTGGCGGTGACATTTACAAATAAAGCCGCCAGGGAGATGAAAGAAAGAATTGAGAAGTTGCTGGCAACTCAGCAAGCTGAAGCGCAATATGGCAAACCTTTGGTAGACTTAGCCCCGGATGTACAAACCAAATTGCGATCGCAAATTTACCAAAGAATTACCAAGCACATTTGGATGGGAACTTTCCACTCTTTGTGCGGCCGCATTCTCCGCTACGATATTGAAAAATACCAAGACGAAAAAGGCCGCAAGTGGCAGAAAAATTTTTCGATTTTTGATGAATCAGATGCTCAAAGTATCGTCAAACAAATCGTCACCAAAACACTGAACCTCGACGACAAGAAATTTGACCCGCGAAAAGTCCGCTATGTCATCAGCAACGCTAAAAATAAAGGCTTGTCACCTCAAGAATACCAAGCAGCAGAACCGGATTATCGAGGCCGTGTGATTGCCGATGTTTACAGTCGCTACCAAGACGCTTTAGCAGCCAACAATGCCCTAGATTTTGACGATTTAATCCTCGTTCCCGTTAAACTTTTGAGCCAAAACGAGGAAGTATTAAGTTACTGGCATAAAAAGTTTTGCCATATTTTAGTTGACGAATACCAAGATACTAACCGCACTCAATACGATTTGATTCGGATGTTGGTGACAAATAACGCCGACCCGAAAAGCTTCGATAAATGGCAAAACCGCTCGATTTTTGTCGTGGGCGATGTGGATCAATCAATTTACAGCTTTCGGATGGCAGATTATACCATATTGCTGGAATTTCAAGAGGATTTTGGAGATGGTTTGTCCGACGATAAAACTCAGACAATGGTAAAATTAGAGGAAAATTATCGATCGCGCGAAAACATCCTGCAAGTGGCGAACCACTTGATCGAACACAATACCGAACGGATCGAAAAAATTCTGCGCCCGACTCGCGAACCGGGAGCTCCGATTGTTGTTTGGCGCGCCGACAACGAATTAGATGAAGCGGAATTTGTAGCAGGTCAAATTCATTCCTTAAAGCGCCAAAACTCCGAATACGAAAACGGCAGTAACTTTGCCATTCTCTACCGCACAAACGCTCAATCTCGCTCCTTTGAAGAAGCGTTAATGCGTTTAGACATTCCTTACAATATTGTCGGTGGTCTCAAATTTTACGATCGCAAAGAAATCAAAGATATCCTAGCATACCTGCGGGCGCTCGCCAATCCCGACGATAGCGTCAGCCTCAAACGCATCATCAATACTCCCCGTCGCGGCATTGGGGATACCACATTTTCCAAAATCGAAGACGCTGCAACTCAGTTAGGCATTCCGTTGTGGGAAATCCTCAGCGATGAGTCTTCTGTCAATACTCTCGCAGGGCGATCGGCAAAAGCTATTATTAAGTTTGCCGAAATGATTGGTCGTTGGCAATCGCAAGTTGAAACCCTGCCGGCTTCGCAAATTGTCCAAGGAATTATCCAAGATTCAGGCTACATTGAAGATTTGAAAAATCAAGGAACCGACGAAGCCACAAATCGCATAGAAAACGTCATAGAATTGTACAATGCGGTGCTCCAATTTGAAGAACAAAACGAAGAACCGACCCTGACATCATTTTTAGCAAAAGCATCCTTAGCATCCGATTTAGATGACTTGCAGGAAGAAGATTCCCGCGTGTCGCTGATGACGCTGCACTCAGCCAAAGGGTTAGAATTTCCCGTAGTATTTCTAGTCGGAATGGAACAGGGTTTATTTCCCAATTTCCGCAGTTTGGACGACCCGAAAGCGATCGAAGAAGAACGCCGTTTGTGCTACGTCGGCATCACTCGCGCCCAGGAATTGCTATTTCTCACCCACACTCGCGAACGCCGCCTTTGGGGAGGTTTCCGGGAACACTGCACCCCTTCGCTATTCTTAGGAGAATTGCCGACACATTTGCTAGCTGGAAGTGCGAAGAAAACTCCAGCGGGGAAAACGGCTGCATCTAAGGGAAAAACTAATAACTCAGCCGCCAATTCCGGGAGTTCTAAACCGGGAAACAATGGACAAGCGGCGGATTGGCAAACGGGCGATCGGGTTTTTCATCATGCTTTTGGAGTTGGAGAAATTACCCACGTTTTAGGGGCGGGCGACAAAATTAATCTGGCAATTAAGTTTTCGGGTTTGGGCAGAAAAATCATCGATCCGAGAACAGCTAAGTTGCAGCGAGTGTAAGTAAAAACATCACTGTTTGCAGCGGTTGAAACCGCCTCAATAAACAAGATTCCCTCAATTCGCAAAGTATATTGCAAAGCATCTGCGTTAATCTGCATAAATCTGCGGTTTCCCCATCCATCAAATATTTATGCAATAAGCCTAATCTGTAACACTTCGCATTGCTAATAACGCCGTCCCATAAGCAGCCGCAGTATGAACAGGCGTTACTACAGGCACTTTTAAATAACGCTTTCTAATCGCACTCCAAACCGAATTTTTTGCCCCGCCGCCAGCAGTATAAACTTTTGTCAAAGGAGTTGCCCCCAATACTTGCAATAATTGATATCCCCGCGCTTCAATCCGCGCTATGCTTTCTAGCAAACCGTGCAGAAATTCCACAGAATCAGTGGGACGCGGCTCGAGTCGGGGCCGCAAATTCGGGTCATTTATTGGGAAGCGATCGCCTTTTTTCAACAATGGGTAATAATCCAGCAAACTCTCTTCTTCTGGATTAATTTGTGTGCTATAATTATCCAACTCAACATCAGTAAAAAAGTGTCGCAACACCGCACCTCCGGTATTAGAAGCACCTCCAACTAACCACAAATCGCCTAATTTATGACTGTAAATCCCGTATCTAGAATCATCTACGCGGGTATGACTTAACAGTTTGACTGCTAGTGTAGAACCGAGAGAAGTTACTGCTTCCCCCGGAGAATTGACACCGCTTGCTAAAAATGCAGCTATGCTATCGGTTGTACCAGCACAAATCATACAATCGCGGGAAAAACCGAAGCGATCGCCCACTTGATCTCTCACTTCTCCCACAGGCGTGCCCGGTGCGACAACTTGTGGCAATTCAGGAGTTGCAGCGCCCGCAATTCCCTCTATCAGCCAATTCGGATAGCACAAAGTATCAACATCGAAACCGAGTTTCAAAGCATTGTGATAGTCGCTAATTCCCAATTTTCCGTGCAGCAGAAATGCCAGCCAGTCAGCTTGATGCAGGAAAACTGTAGGGGCGGTTTCCTCTCGAAACTCCTGCCACCACAGGAGTTTAGCCAGACTGGATGTAGCGCTCAATACTGTGTGGTTATCCGGGGCGATCGCCCGCAACCTCTCTGTCACCGCTGCACCGCGCGCATCATTGTATAAAATCGGCTCGCATACTGGTATACCATCGGTATTGCACAGCATGACAGTGGAGGATGTGCCGTCAAGGGCGATCGCCCTTACCTGATTACGGATTGTTGGGGGAATTTGCTCGATCGAATCCCACAGCGCATTTTGCCACACCGAGGGCAATTCAGGCTGTTGTTGCCCGTTGTTGGCAAAAGTATATTCTGTCTCACAATGTATTTTACCCTGGGAGTCTATGGCAGTCGATCGCGCGCCAGTCGTGCCGAAATCTATTCCCAAATAAAGATTCATTTGCCACTCCCGCGAATTTTTCTATTTTGAGTAAACCACAAAGTTTATTTACATCTTATGGTTGTTTCTAACTCCACTTCTTCAGCGAGAATATCAGCATTTATCTGCTCTTTGTCCTCTTCTTTAAATAGGGGATGATTTTCTAAGGTGCGATCGCTAGGTCTGAAAAGTTTTAGGTCTTCTACAGATTTTAATAGGTCATATCTAACCTGTATATGTTTTAACATAATTGGTGCGTTACACTTCGCTAACTCACCCTAAATTTCGTAAAAATAAGGTTCGATAAAAAAGACTTGAAAAAATGCTGAAATCGCTATAAATTACAGCTTACAGCTCTCGATGCGAAAGAAGAGAAAACCATACAACCAACCCTAACCACCCCAACACCCCAACAACCCAACCCAATCCTTCTCCCCCCCACGCAAACACACGCGCACAGGACGGGAGGTGCCCCCGTGGTGCTTGCAAATTAAAGGTTAAATCATTGTAGCTCAACCAATCTTTCCTCCCCTTTCTCCTCTTTCGCCAACCGACACGATCGCCTAGCTTGCATTCAGTGTCATAATCAGCTTTACCGCCTATTTCTAACCAGATTTTTTTCTGGACGCTAAAGCCAAAGTGACCCTGACTGTATTTTACCCACAATTTGTCGATCGTCCGCAAATCATCGCAAGGAAAATTCTCGATCGAGTTCGTATCGAACCAACCTTCCTTCTCCCGTCTAGCAGCTTTTAACATCACTTTGAATGTTTCCTGATCCGCCTCTTTCCACTCCCCTGTGGCCAATAAATCCCGGAGACGAGTATAGTCAACACCCCGCGCTGATTTAAGCGAGTTTGGTGGCGGTGGCGGTGGAGGTGTTTGAGGTGATAATTGAGGTGATTGAGTACCAAGAGCCTGCAAAACTTCAGTAGCAGATTGATAACGTTTTTTAATAGCAGGTTGTATCATTTTATCTAAAATCTGACCCAGTTCCGAAGTGACAGATGTTTTTAAGTGTTCTCGCCACACCCACTCAAACTCGCTATCATCGAATAAATCAATCGGTTCAACCTCAGTTAACAGACACAGACAAGTGACACCCAGACTATAAATATCACTCGCATGAATAGCTTTGCCGTTGGCTTGTTCTGGTGCCGTATATCCAGCCGTCCCGATCCTCGTTCCCGTTACCGCTAGAGCCGTTTGTGTCGCATATTTCGCGGCTCCAAAGTCAACTAACACCAGTTGCCCATCTTGCCTAAGAATAATATTTTCTGGCTTGATATCCCGGTGAATTACTTGGCGGGAATGAATGAACTCGAATACTGGCAATAAATTATTAAGCAAGTCGCGAATCTGCGTTTCGCTAAAATATCCCTTAGATTCTAGTGCTTCGGCTAAATTTTCACCGTCGATGAATTCTTGGACTAAATACTGTCGCCCCTCTTGACTAAAATATGCTAATAAGTCGGGAATTTGAGAATTTTTACCCAACTGTTCTAGGCGTACTGCTTCCAGCTCAAATAACTCAGCAGCTTTCTGGATACTAGAAGTGCCTTGAAGTTGGGGGTAGAATTGTTTAATAACACAGGGAGGTTTTGATGGTTTATACTCGTCAATAGCTAGAAAAGTGCGCCCAAATCCCCCTTGTCCAATAATTTTATTGGCTCCGTAGCGATCGCCCAATAGCAGTTTATTCCCACATTTTTGACAGAATTTTGTATGGCCAGACGGGTTTTGGAATAGGCAATCAGGGTTTAGACACTGGCTCATAAAATATGCTTAGAGATTACAGATTAAAGCTCTCCATGCGATGCCAGCGGAGATGGTTTTAAATGTGAAACAGCAGAGCCGGGTAAGGGCATCGCATTGCCTTTCATCGTGTCAACTTAAGTCTGAAACCTTTGATATCTCTCGCTTTTATCCGAGGCCAGATCCCCCTAAATCCCCCTTAATAAGGGGGACTTTGATCTCGCTCCGGTTCCCCCCTTATTAAGGGGGGCTAGGGGGGGATCTGGCCTCGACGATAAACAGCAGTCTATGACTACGTTTGACCTTAAGTTGAGACTAATAGGCACAGCCTAAGTCCCCACTCAAAACTCGTTAAACTTTTGTCCCGCACTCAGGACAAAACTTATTGCTCGAAACATTCTTCGCGCCACAACTCGGACAATAAACCAACTCTGCAGATTGCAACTTGCTACGTTCCGGCAAACCAACCATTTGAGCGTTGCTCTTACCCGGAACTACCATCGGATAGCAGTTTTCGTCCCTCGTCACCTTCACGTTCATCAGCACCGGGCCTTGGTGAGCGAGCATTTGACCGATCGCATCTTTGAGTTCCTCCGGCCGCGAAACCAGCATCCCCTTCACGCCATAAGCTTCAGCCAGCATCACAAAATCCGGCATCCCTACAGTCATATTCGACGACGAATAACGCTCCCCATAGAACGCCTGCTGCCACTGCCGCACCATGCCTTGCCAGCCATTATTTACAATAACAACCTTGACATTAATGCCGTATTGTGCTAAAGTCCCCAATTCTTGAATATTCATTTGGATGCTAGCATCCCCAGCAATACAAATCACTTGCTCATCGGGTAGCGCCATTTTCGCGCCCATCGCAGCCGGCAGCCCGAAACCCATCGTGCCCAAACCAGCGCTAGAAATCCAGCGGCGCGGCCCGTTGTTCAAGAATTGAGCCGACCACATTTGATGTTGACCGACATCCGTTGTGTAGTAAGCATCCGGCGCTTGAGTCGCCAACTCCGAAATCACCTCTTGCGGAGCCAAAATGTCTGGGTAATGAGGCACCACTAACGGATAGTCCTGTTTCCACTGATCGATCCTGTGCAGCCATTCCGCAGTCTGTCCGGGATTCGGCGAAACTCCAGCCTCCCGACAGCGGCGCAGCAAATCGATCAAAACTTGCCGGACATCTCCCACAATCGGCACGTCCGGGCCGCGAGTTTTGCCCACTTCCGCCGGGTCGATATCGATGTGAATCACCTTCGCGCGGGCGGCAAACTCGTCTAATTTGCCCGTCACGCGATCGTCAAACCTCGCCCCCACAGCAATCAGCAAATCGCACTCGGTAACGGCAAAATTAGCGTAAGCAGTGCCGTGCATCCCCAGCATTTTCACCGACAAAGGATGGTGTTCGTCAAAAGAACCTTTGCCCATCAGCGTTGTCGTGACCGGCAATTGGAAAAGTTCGGCCAGTTCCTTAATTTCCTCGTGGGCCCCCGCTGCGATCGCCCCGCCGCCCACATAAAGCAAAGGACGCTTTGCTTCCTTCAGCAAATAGATTGCTTGATTAATTTGCCGGGGATTTCCCTTCACCGTCGGCCGGTAGCCCGGAATTCTCACCGATCCGGGTTCCACGGGCAGATAGTCAAATTCTTCTAAACCCACATCCTTGGGCACGTCAACCAAGACTGGCCCCGGCCGCCCTGTACTCGCGATGTGGAAAGCTTCTGCCACAATTCGCGCCATATCTCTCGGGTCGCGCACTACATAAGAATGCTTGACAATTGGCAGGGTAATCCCGTAAATATCAGTTTCCTGAAACGCATCAGTGCCGATCGCCGGACGAGGAACCTGACCAGTAATAATTACCATCGGGATCGAATCCATGTGGGCTGTCGCAATCCCCGTTACCAAATTAGTTGCGCCGGGGCCCGAAGTAGCAAAACAAACCCCTACTTTGCCGGTAGCGCGGGCGTATCCGTCAGCCGCGTGAGCAGCACCTTGCTCGTGGCGCACCAGAATATGTTTGATAGCGCCAGTTTCTTCGGCGCGGTAGAGTTCGTCGTAAAGCGGCAGAATTGCACCGCCGGGATAACCAAAAATATGCTTGACGCCGTGGCGGATCAAGCTGTCAATCAGAGCAAATCCACCAGTTGCACGCCTGATGGTCACTTTAGTTTTTAGTTGCACAGAATTTCCTTCCTTAAACTAATTATGATTTTTAATGAAAGCTTTTATACTACTTTAATCTCAATTAATGAAACTAGGAAAATTTAAGTGGTGAGATTTTACAAAAGATTGCGCGACCGCAGAGAGTTAGCCCGATCGAGAAATTGTGGAACAGCAGAGGAAGAAAAGAAACAGAGGAAATAGTGGGCTCTATGCCTGTTTACTGCAATATGACGCTTTTAGAGCATTCGTGATTCGGCATTCGACAAGAAAAACAATCGTTTCAGCAATTAAGAACGTCATAATCATCAGGGCGGTTGCTATGTTATGGATCGATCGCGAAAAGAAAGCCCTCTTCCCTCTTCCCATTGGTGTCAACACTAGCCTAAAACCCTTGATAAATTTTGTTTAGACGCGAGTCTCGATCCTGCTCCCATTCCCGTTAAGAAGGGAAACTAAAGAGAATGCTCTGGTTGCCCCCAACTATCAGGGGATATCCACAATCATCGTCAAACACTAGATCGGTACTACATTTGACCTTAAGTTGACACCCATGCCCTCTGCCTTCTGCCTTCTGCCTTCTTTGCAAAGTTCAGAGAACATCCTGCAAGACTTTGCGAGTATGTTTCCAAGCTGCCATTCCCATCACGGAGACCAAAAAGCCCAAACTCAGCAACACGATCCGCAAGCCCAAGTCATCGTCGCCGACAGCATTACTGACAGCATCCGTCAGCGGGCCGGTCAGTGCTAAAGGCAGGCTCAGAGCAATATTAATGGCATTGTTTTCCAATCCAAAGACTTTGCCCCGCATAGATTCTGGAGTTTTTTCTTGAATCAGAGCCTGCATCGGCCCGTTAATTAAGGAAGCACCAAAACCGAACAGAGCACTCAATCCGAATCCCACCCATAACTGTCGAGTAAAGGCAAACATTGCTAATACAAAACCCATCATCAAGAAACCGATTAAAGGCAGAGGTTTGTGGTGCATTCGATGACCCCAGTGTCCCAAAAAGGCTGCACCGAAGACCATTCCAATTCCCGCAGCAGCGAGCAAAAAGCCAAATTGAGTTTCTTTGAGACCTATTTTGCCTGAAAGCGCGATCGCCAGCACCTGAAGCGCCGCAAACACGGAATACAAAATTGTCAACTGCACCATCGCGTTGCTGACAAGGTGATTGTGTTTCAAATAGCGCAAACCTTCTTTGAGATCTTGCCAAGGATGGACGTTTTTGCCACTGCTACCGGCATGACTTTCTTTGATCCGCATGGCATAGATCAAACCGGCAGATATCAGGTACAACCCGCCCAGCATAAACTCTTGAGAATCGGCTCCGAAGCTGTGTTTTACCCAACTAAACAGCGGTTCGCCGATCGTCATCCCGACAATAATCCCGCCCATTGTGGACGAGGCGAACAGCGCATTTGCCGACATCAGTCCCTCTCGCCCCACGGCCAGGGGGATTGCAGCCTGCTCTGCCGGAGCAAAAAATTGCGTTACGGTAGAGATCAAAAACGTCATCGTCAACAAAACCACGAAAGCTTTGGGCAAAAACGGCAAAGCTACAATCAACCCGGCTCGAATCACGTTGCAGGCGACCAGCATTTGTTTTTTGGAAAAGCGGTCTACCACGATACCGGCTATGGAACCAAAGACGATCGCCGGCACTGTGTAGGCAATCATCACCGCTGACAGCATAGAATTTTCCGAATGTTGCCAAGAAACCGGCCAGGGTCGGTAGTCGCCGGTTTTGAGCAGAATAATCAGCAATACGTAAAAGATTTTATCCGCCACTTGGGCCAATAACTGGCCCGTCCACAAGGCGAGGAAGGGGCGATTTCTCAGTAGGGCATCAAGCCCGCTGCGGTCAGGGGGAGGGCTGGCTGGGTGCATAAGAATAGTTTAACTGACCGCCTCTGGCAATTATAGTTTTCAGCAATACGTGCAAATCTGACATAGCAAAGCGGAAACTCGGAAAACTCCTGTCTCCTGCGTTCTTTTTCTGTTTTAGCAGATCGGCGGGGGACGCCTGCTGCAGTCTTCTTAACTCTACCGCGATCAGCCGGAGCCCAGAACCCGCGCCCCCGAAAAATCCGAGAAGATTGTTAAAGGTTGGCGTGCATTTCATCGTGAGTACAAGATAGGGTAATATACTTGACAAAATACTTGCTGTTGGCCGTGATATTAAAAGATGTCACGCCGATTAAGTAATATAACGAAGGTACTAACTGTTAGGAGTGAAAAACTTGAAAAAGGTTGAAGCTATTATTCGCCCCTTTAAACTAGACGAAGTGAAAATCGCACTCGTCAATGCTGGTATTGTGGGGATGACTGTTTCTGAAGTTAGAGGTTTTGGCCGTCAGAAGGGCATGACAGAACGCTATCGCGGTTCTGAGTACACCGTTGAGTTCTTGCAAAAGCTCAAGGTGGAGATTGTTGTGGAAAACGATCAAGTTGACATGGTGGTTGATAAAATTATCGCGGCTTCCCGCACGGGCGAGATTGGCGACGGCAAGATTTTCATCTCTCCTGTAGAACAAATTATTCGGATTCGGACTGGGGAAAAGAACTTGGAGGCAATCTAAGATACTGGGGCATTGGGCATTGGCAAAACAGGGCATTGGTAATTGGTCATCGGTAACTAATCATTGCCAACGAAATACCTCTTTCCTGTTCAGTTTTGATACCTAAGTGTCAATATCCAATGCCACAGTTACCCCCTGTTTGGGCTTTTTTATTCATTAGGAGTTGACAAGGTTCGGCATTTGTGGTAATAGAGCATGAAAGGCTCGACCGCGGTGAGAGTGCGATCGCTTGATATCGGGTGTCATTTCTGCAAAAGTCTGTTGCTGTGTGGGTACGTAGAAAATGGGGTCATATCCGAAACCTCCCGTACCGCGAGGAGTGTGGAGGATTTCGCCACGGCAAATTCCTTCTACTTGCAAGGCAATTGTACCGTCGGGACGGGCGATCGCGATCGCGCAAACAAATTGTGCTTCCCGGTTTTGTTCGCTACCCAATTCATTGAGAAGTCGAGATATCCTGTCAGCATCGGTTTTCCCGTAGCGTGCCGAGTAAATCCCAGGTTGGCCGTCGAGTGCATCTACCATTAAACCAGAATCATCGGCGATCGACCATTTGCCCGTTGCTTTTGCCACTTCAGACGCCTTCAAGCAAGCATTAGCAATAAAAGTTTCGCCTGTTTCCTCGATTTCCAACTCTTCCGGTTTTAGTTCCAATTCCCATCCCAAATCCTGAAGATAAACTTGCATTTCCTTGAGTTTACCCGGATTCCCCGTAGCTACAACTAGCAATTTGCGATCGGTCATTATTTCAATTAAAACTTACGAATTGATATTAACAAAAAAAACGTCGCACGATCGCAAATAAGTTATATTGTTTCTGGTTGCTTGGGAATTTATTGCTTGTAGGCTGGGAAATAATGGAATTTTTTGACCGCAGATATCGGCGGATGAACACTGATTAACGCTGATAGTATTTGAGCTATTTTTATCTGCGTTTATCTGCGGTTGAAAACTCGGATTAATTATGCGCCCAGTTTTTCGCCCAGTTTAAGTTTTGCATAACTTCTTTCAATGTCGCCGCTTCTGAATACAGCCGCAACACTGGTTCGGTTCCGCTAAACCGAATTAACAGCCAACTTCCGTCAGCTAAGCGGAATTTATATCCGTCAACTTTGTTGCAATCTACAACGGCTTTGCCGGCGATTTCTGTTAAGGGTTGATTTTGCAGCAGCGACAGCAAACGCGACCTTTCTTCCATGTTTGCTAAGTGCAAGTCGATTCTGTCATACGCTGAAGTAAAGCTTGTTTCTTGTTGCAGTCGGCTGTAAATTTCGCTTAAGTCTTCGCCGGATTTGACAACTGCTTCTAACAAGTACAGCGCTGCCAGTAAAGCATCTCGTTCGGGAATGTGTGTACCGTAGCCAATTCCTCCCGATTCTTCGCCACCGACTAAGACTTGGGTGGTTAACATTCGATCGGCTATATACTTGTAACCGATTGGCGTTTCAAATAATGGCAAGTTGTACAGCTTGGCAATTTTGGGAATTATGTCTGAACCGCTGACTGTTTTGATGACTTCCCCCGTCAAGCCGCGCCGTTTTGCTAAATGTTCGATTAATATGGGAACTAGGATTTGTGAACTGAGAAAGTTGCCGCTAGAGTCAACGGCTGCAATTCGATCGCTATCTCCGTCAAATACAAATCCGATCGACAAACCAGAGCTTTTTCGCTGGTGAGTACGCATCACCCGAAATAACTGCGACAGGTATCGCGGCAAAGGTTCCGGTGCACCGCCACCAAACAGCGGATCTCGATCGCTGTTGACTTCATGTACCGGAACTTCTAAAATTTGAGCTAATCCTCCGGCGGCGGCACCGTGCATTACATCTACAAATACTGTAATTTTGCCGCTGGCGATTGCTTCTTTAATCCCCTCAATATCTACCATTTCCCGCAAGGTTTTGCAGTAAGCCGGCCAAGGATTGAAATTCTCCAATTTGCCTGGAGTTGCTGAAAGTGCCGCCGGATTTTCGAGTTTTGCTTCTATCTGTTGAGTAACTTCGGGCGAAACTGAACCGCCAAATCCGCCCTTGACTTTTAACCCTAAATATGCACCGGGGTTGTGGCTGGCTGTCAGGACGATCGCACCCAAAGCATTTAATTGTTTGGCAGCTAAACTGAAAGCTGGAGTGGGGGCGTAGGATTCGCTCAGCAGCACGTCAAATCCTGCGTTTTGGACGGCAACAGCCGCTGTTTTGGCAAATTCTTCAGCCAGAAATCGGCGGTCGTAACCGACAATTACGGTACCGCTGCTGCCATCGCTACTGCCGGTTTGTGCGAGAACTTGTGCCGCTAGGGGAGCGACTAACGCTACGCGATCGAATGTAAAATCGTCAGCAATGATACCGCGCCAGCCATCTGTACCGAATTTAATAGGATTCATTTAGTCACAAGTCATGAGTCACCCGTCTATTTTATGGGTTTATCAGTCGATCGTCATCTGATTTTAGATTTTAGATTTTAGATTAGGGAATTGCTTCCACAGCCTTTCCTCTGGCTATTGACAGTTGACTGTTAGCTGCTGACTGTTGGCTGGCTGTCATTAGCGTTGCTGGATAGATTATGTTCGGTTTCGTCCCTCAACCCAACTTACTAATTACTGTTAACTGCTAACTGCCAACTGCCAACTGTCAACTGTCAACCGACTAAAAGAATGCCGGTTGGTGGCGGATCAAATTCAGGAATTCTTCGCGAGTTTTCTGTTCCTCTTGGAACACGCCCAACATTGCACTCGTAACCGTCCAAGCACCGGGTTTTTGTACACCCCGCATCGTCATGCACATATGGCTGGCTTCCATTACTACGGCCACTCCCTTCGGTTCCAATATTGTCTGAACTGCTTCGGCAATTTGGCGCGTCAAACGTTCTTGCACCTGCAATCGGCGGCTGTACATCTCGGAAATTCGGGCTAATTTGCTCAATCCCACTACTTTTTGGTTGGGAATGTAAGCAATATGAACTCGACCCATAAACGGCAGCATATGGTGTTCGCACATACTGAATACGCTGATGTCTCGCACCAGTACCATTTCGTTGTGGCCTTCGTCAAAGATAGCGCCGTTGAGGAGTTCTTCGAGGGATTGACTGTAACCACTGGTGAGAAACCGCATTGCTTCTGCTACCCGTTTTGGGGTTTTGAGCAATCCTTCACGTTCGGGGTCTTCTCCTACTCCCAGCAGCATTGTACGAACGGCCTCCATCATTTCTTCCATGCCTACTTCTGAAGGTTTGGGCACGCTGGATTCTTGACCGTTCGAGGAATTGCGATCTGGTCGAGTTGGGATGCGCGGGGTGTTGTTGTCTGCGGTTTGTAACAGTTTCATGCTGTCAGTCGAGATTGAGTTCGAGCCATTGGAATCGGGGGAAGATGCAATTGTCATAACAATTTGGTGTGAGGGTGAATCGATTTGCGATTTTGGATTGGGGGATATAGCTATAGATTCAAAGATTGTTGAATTCGAGAAAAATCCAGCAGTCTAAAATCTCAAGTTCACAAAACTCCTGCGTTGGACATGAGCGTGATTTCTTCAATTACTGCACTTGCTGGCAACTGAACTGCGTGCAGAATTGATTGGGCCACGATTTCTGGGGTTAACATGGAGCTGCGATCGAAGTCGGCGTCTACGGTGTCTGTGTCCCACAGGGGAGTGTTGACAGAACCCGGACAGATTGCTGTTACGCGAATTCCGTGAGCCCGTTCTTCGGCGGCTAAGGTTTTAGACAAAGCCATGAGACCGAATTTGCTGACGCAGTAGGCTCCCCAGTTGGGGAAGGCTTGGGTGCCGGCGATCGAGGAAACGTTGATGATGATTCCCGATCTGCGATCGCGCATGGAGGGCAAAACTCCTAAAATGCACTGCCAAACGCTAGTCAGATTGAGGTCTAGAACGCTCTGCCACTCGGCTAGGGGCGTTTCCGTCAAAGAGCCGGTGTAGCCCATGCCAGCGCTGTTGACCAGGATATCTACGGAGCCCAATTGAGATGCGATCGCGCTGATGCTGCTTTGCACTTGCTCAATTTTTGCCAAGTCTAAGGGATAAGCTTCTGCTTTCACTCCGACTTCTCGGGCTGCTGCGGCAACGGCTTCTAAGTTTTCCGACTCTCGGCTAACTAATGCCAGATTTATGCCCTCGGCGGCGAACGCTAGAGCCGTCGCTTTGCCAATACCGCTGCTGGCTCCGGTAATCAGAGCCTGCTTTGTTGTTGGATGGTTCATTCAGTGTCCTAATACTTTCGCTCGGCAACTCCCTACAGCGTTGCAGCCTTCTTCGGCAAATTAAACAACTGTCTGCTGCGGGTGATAACAGTTAATTATGAGATGAACATTAAGAACTGTTAAGCCGGTGTCACCTGAGAAATTATAACACTGCTGACTGATCGGCAGAATAATGAGCTGTGAGTTATGAGTTTAAAGTTAAGAATTTTTAACTCATAACTGATAACTCTGAATCGATCGGCTCAAGCAGAAATTTCAGTGAATACACCTATGTGGCGAAACTTTTGATACCGAAGCTCGCGTCGCTGCTGAGCCGTAAGCTGTGTGAGTTCTGCTAAGTTTTCCAACAAAGCTTGTTTGAGTATGGAAGCAGCTTTGAGGGGATTCGAGTGAGCGCCACCGATCGGCTCTGGTACTATTTGATCGAGAATGCCGAGGTTTTTCAAGTCCCAGGAAGTGATTTTCAGGGCTTCTGCGGCCAAGTTAGCTTTGCCAGAGTCTTTCCAGAGAATGGCCGCGCAAGCTTCGGGAGTGGCGACGGTGTAGACGGAATGTTCCAGCATCAACAGCCGCTCGCCGACACCGATACCCAAAGCGCCGCCGGAACCGCCTTCGCCGATGACAGTGCAAATAATGGGAACGTCGAGGCGAAACATTTCTCGGAGGTTGCAGGCGATCGCCTCTCCTTGTCCGAGCTGTTCTGCTTCTAAGCCCGCCCAAGCCCCCGGAGTGTCGATAAAGGTGAAAATCGGCATTCCGAAGCGATCGGCGTGTTCCATCAACCGCAGGGCTTTGCGGTAGCCACCGGGAGCAGCCATACCGAAGTTGCGGGCGATATTGTCTTTAGTGTCGCGCCCTTTTTGATGGCCGATAATGACTGTGGGACGCCCATCTATGCGGGCAATTCCACCGACGAGGGCCGGGTCGTCTCCGCCGCGCCGATCGCCGTGAAGCTCGATCCACTCGTCGCTCATTGCCTGAATGTAATCGAGGGTACTGGGGCGGCGCGGGTGACGGGCGAGTTGCAGCCGCTGCATGGGGGACAAGCTGCTGAAGATTTCTTGTCGCAGTTGGGCTGAGCGAGCTTCGAGTTTGCGGATTTCGTCGGTGACATCGACGCTGTTTTCTTCGGCGAGTTCGCGAATCTGGTGAATTCGGCCTTCGAGTTCGGCCAGGGGCTTTTCAAAATCTAAGAGTAAGGGTTTACGATCTGGGTTTGGCACGCGGATAATTTCTATAAGGTTTTGTCGATCGACTATTTTCCGATCCTACCCTGTCAGGGGATGCTGAAAAAGAGGGGAAATTTGGAAGTTGTAAATTTTGAATTATGCTTGGCTTACTAAGCTGGTTGAAAACCAGAGGCTGGAGCCTCGTTTTTTGCTACACTATTTTGGCTTACTTCTGAGTTTTAGGCCCATATTTCCCAGCGCTCCTGGGTTTCCCCATCGCCACAAAAGACCTAACCCTGCTGAACTGTTCCCAACTCCAAAAAGCGACACCAGCGCGATCGAACTGACCCCTTCGGAAGCTTTAACAGCCGTGTCTATATTACCTTTTTTCGCCAAAATTCAAATATCAGAAGAATTAAAGACCAACTCTTGCCACCAATCACATCCGCTTGTTCCGAACTACAAACTACTTTTCTTCGGGTTGTGTGAGCTGCTCTAATGTTAATAGTTAAGTGTTAAAAATTCACTATTAACTGTATAAAAAAAGTTACTGGTTATTATCAGAAAAACTTTCCTCAATAACCAATAACCACAACAAATCACATCAAAATGACATTAAAGGTCTGAAACCGTGCTTGACAGAAATATGACCGATTTGCTCCATCTTTTCCACAGTAATTTGATTGCGTCCCCAAGAAAAGTTGGTATACATTTTTTCAAATTCCAGCAGCATTGATTCAGCAAAACAGGCAAACAACTGTCGGCCCGGTACATCCATATTGACAATCTTCATAATTTTCCACTCAATATCGAGGGAATGCTCCACAATGCCGCCATTGAGTACGTAAATTTCTGGATGCTGAAC
Source organism: Microcoleus sp. B3-D7 (assembly GCF_036705305.1). Taxonomy (NCBI): domain Bacteria; kingdom Bacillati; phylum Cyanobacteriota; class Cyanophyceae; order Oscillatoriales; family Microcoleaceae; genus Microcoleus; species Microcoleus sp. B3-D7. The sequence continues at coordinate 17,228 of NZ_JAUBUE010000053.1, forward strand.
CTGAGTTGCCAGATTTTTCGGATAGCCACCGTCAATCAATAAACATGGTTGCTTCAATGTCTTAGGGTCAATTTCTACTCCCTTGGGCATACTGGCTACCCACACTACAATATCCGCTTGGGGGAGGGCTTCTTCCAAGTCCATAATTTTGCCTCGGCCCAATTCCGATTGCAAATCTTGCAATCGTTCTTTGTCGCGGGCAATGAGCAACAATTCTGCTACATTTGTTTTAACATTGAGCCAGCGACACACAGCACTGCCAATATCGCCAGTAGCACCACAAACGGCTACCGTGGCTTTTGAAAGTTCAATCCCCAATTTAGGGGCTGCTTCTTCTACTTGGCGGCAGAGGATGTAAGCCGTGTGAGTGTTACCAGTGGTGAAGCGTTCAAACTCCAACTTGAGATTGCGAATTTGCTTAATTTGCTGCAAGTTGAAAGTCTCAAAAATGATCGAAGAAAAGCCGCCTAAAGCAGTGATGTTAATCCCGTTTTTTTGAGCGTGTGCCATCGCATTAAGGATTTTGCGAGTAGCTGCTTTAATCCGGCGAGTGGCTAGCATTTCTGGCAAAAAACAGGATTCCACATAGCGGCCTTCTATTTTTTGTCCAGTAATGCTTGTTACCGTGATCTGATCAACTATTTGGGGCGGTGCGCTGCACCAAAAATCGAGACCTTGATCGGCATATTCTGGATAGCCCAGCTCGTTAGCTACTGATTGGGCGTGTTCTAAGCTGGTTAAGTGACCGATTAGACCAAACATTAAGTTGTCAAATGAAGGAAGATTGAAGATGGGAAGATGGGAAGATGGGAAGATGGGAAGATTAAAAATGTATATTTTAAAATGAGGTATCCCATTTTTAATTTTTAATTTTTAATTTTTTTCCCATTCCTTATTTCCAAATTAACTAGGCTGCGAGGCCCTGTGCTGACATCCGCATGATATCGCGGTTGTTAAAGCCTATGTTGCCTAGGGCTTCGCCGTAGGCAATCATAAAGTCTTCGATTAAAGCGTCTTTTTCCATTCCCAAAACGCGGGCATCGTCTGCGACAGAGTTTAGCAGTCTCCAGATGATGGGCAGGTTTTGGCGGTTGGCAGCCTCGAGTTCGGCTTTGGATTCCTCAAAGTGAGCTTGCAGCCAGACTTCCCCAAAGTTGAGGTGGGTGTATTCTTCTTTGACGACGCCTTCGGTGATTTTGCGAGCAAAGTCATCGGCGACGGGGATGTAGATGTTGTAAGCTGCGATCGCAAAACACTCGATAATTAGCGATTGAATCAACAAGCAAGTTACAATCTGACCTTGGGCCGCTGCCGTCTGGAAGTTTTTGTGCAGTTCCGAAAAGAACTCTTTGGCAAATGCCATGTCCGGCGTGACTTTAAGATTCCTGCCACAAGCTTGGAAGCCTTTCATGTGGCGGTTCTCCATCTTGGACAAGCCAACTAACTCTGCTTTTTTGTCAGCCAACAGTTCGGCCAGTGTCAGGTAATTGTCGTGAGCTTCTTGTTCGCCTTCAATCACAATGGCGTTGATGCGACTGTAAGCATCTTTGTAAGTTTCGGTTTGAAAGTCAATTGTTGGGCTGGCCTCAAGCTGGGGCATAGATATGTAGTCTCCTCATATAAGCTTGTGGGATGTCTGCAAACCACTTTAAAATTGGGGGTCAGTGACAGTGCACTTTACCTTTTTTGAACGCACCCCATCTAAATCAGAGATTATAGCTGAGGATTCTTTCGACAAAGAACTTTTCTTTGACGTTCCGGGAAAAACTGGCGTCATCAGCGTGTTTGGCGGAGTTTTGCCGTCGAACACTCCAGAAAGACTATCGCTAGAATGCTATCTATTTACTAATTACTTGAATTAGTCGTTAGTCGATCTTTTGCCCGGAAATAGATGATAGAAATACGGTCTATGTCTCCACCTTTCAGGGTTTTACAGTACCAACTCTATCTATAACATTATATCCTAATCACAACTTCCTCCCTAGGTACTCCTTCTTTCCTTCTACGACTATTATGTTGTTGTATGGGAATCGGGGATGCGATCGGGTTGGAGAACCTCACAGGCTTATTATTTTAGGTTAATTCACAAATTTATGGGTAAATCCTTTGACAGGTCTCAAACGCTGGAACTGCTGAGTTTTATTTTGTTGCTGGCGGGTGCTGCGCTGGTGCTGCTGCCACTAGCTGCTGTATTTTTGGTTTCGTTATCACCATCTAGTGTCGGTGTCAAGGCCACAGGCCTGACTTTTGCGAACTATCAGGAGGCTTGGCGACGGGGCAATTTTTTGTTGGCATTCCTTAATTCTACTCTAGTGGCGATCGCAGTGACGGGTTTTCAGGTTGTAACTTCTGCTTTGGCCGGTTACGCCTTGGCCCGGCTGAAGTTTCGCGGGCGACAGGCGATTGTGTTGGGGGTTTTGGCAACGCTGGTAATTCCGTTTCAGCTTTTGGTGATTCCGATTTTCTTGGTTTTGAAGTGGGGTCATCTGCTGAATACCTACGGGGCGCTGATTTTGCCGACGGCGGCTAACGGTTTTGGGATTTTTCTGCTGCGCCAGTATTTTATGACTGTTCCGGTGGAGTTGGAGGAGGCTGCAATGCTGGATGGGGCTAACCGCTGGCAGGTTTTGTGGCAGGTGATGTTACCTTTGGCCCGCCCTGCTTTGGTGACGCTGTTTTTGTTTACCTTTATCGGGGAGTGGAACGATTTGTTTAAGCCGCTGGTGTTTACGACACGGCCGGAGTTGCGGACTGTGCAGTTGGTTCTGGCTGAGTTTCAGGAACAGTTTACTAGCAGTTGGCAGTTGTTGATGGCGGCGGTGGTAATTGGAACTGTGCCGGTGGTGTTGCTGTTTTTGGTCGGTCAGCGGCAGTTTATTCGAGGGATTGCGGCGACGGGGATTAAGAATTGAGTTGGAGATGCTTGGCAATTAAGTTTGTAGTCATTTGTGGAACCATTCTCAAGAACAGGCTTTCGGGTCTGTTCTTGAGAATGGTGCCAGATGTGATTTTGTAGTCACTCGGTGATTGAACTCGCTACTATACAAACGAAGTTTACTTTCAGCACACTAAGAGATCAAGGGCATATCAAAGCTGTATTATGTGAATCTATGCAGAAGCTCGGTTTATTTTTATTTATCGTATCTTTTCTACCGTGGTTGGCAGTCTTTTTTGTTGTGCCGTTCCTGCCGCTGGACATTACCCAAAAAACTACTTTATCTGTCGTTCTGGCTGTTGGGGCCGAGGTTTGTTTTTGGATTAGCGTAGTGCTGTTGGGAAAAGAAGTAGTTACCAAATATCGGCGTTATTTGCATCCCCGATATCTTTGGAAAAAAATCAGAAATTTTAACCGCAGATGAACAGGAATCGACGCCGATAATGAGCCTGGAGATTGGCGTTTATCTGCGGGCAAGGTTGAGTTATTCGCTGAAAATTTGCAAGCGAATAGAGCGTTCTCCGTCTCCAAAATCCACTTCAATCTTTTCTCCCGAAAGAGTGTCCAAGCATCCCAAAAGCAACCGCAAATTGGGTGTGCTTGCTCCTGTATCCACGTACAATCTATCGGCTAAACTGCCTAAACGCTTCCAAATCGTGTAGAGTTTGACTACTGTTTGTTCTAGCTGTGCGGCTTGTTTTACAACGTCGGCGGTGGTTCCCAAACAGCCGACTCGCAAAGATTCTTCTAAGGCCATTTCCATATCTAAATGAGACTGATTGAGAGCTTGCACTTGGGCGGCGGCGTCGAGATATTTTGATAAGTTCTTGGCGTCGGAAGTTAGCTGTTTGACAGTATCTACGTCGGGATTTTCTGCTACTTCTTTTTGAATTTCGCTTTGGTGAGATGGGGAGAGTTTCTCCATTTCTTTCACTAAAGGAGCGAGGTAGCGGGAAGGTAGAGAACCGGTAGATGCTTTTTCTTTGACTTCTTCTGGCAATAAATCTGAGTTCATTGCCATCCATTCGTCGGATAGTTGTTTGACTTCGCGGCGGGTGATGCGATCGCCACTTGCTGCGGCATCTGTTACCATTTGCTGGACTTCGGGAGATGCTTTGGCGGTTTCTACAAAGGCTCTTTTGCTGAAGTTTCTAATGGAATTTGGGTCTAAATCTCCTTGCTGGATCAGAGTATCGGCACTATTAGCTAATTCTATCAAAGAATATGCTTGACTTTTGCCAATTTCTCTTTCTTTGAGCCAGTTCAAAAAGCCTGTACCGCGTCCTTCGCCGCCTTTTTTTTCTCTGTCTCGAACTGTTCGGAGAATGCGTCCCCGCCAAATGTCGGTTTGCAAGTCGAAGCGATCGCACACTTTCCAGGCATTGTCAACCTGATTGTCAAAATCAAAGTCTGGTATTTGTTCGTCTTCGGGGTCTGGCAATTGGAAATTGATATCGGTAAAGCCGTTGAGGGCTTCTGCAAGTTCTGCGGGATTTAGGGGGACTTCAGCCATTAGGAAAAATTTGTGTAGTGCAACAGCCGGTTTAATTGAGAAGTTGCACGGGTTGACAGTTGAGACGCTATATGTAGCGGTAAGGTAGGCAAGATTTACCTACTAATAGAGTTTGTGTGCAAGTCATATTATTATTGCACGATGGAGGGCGATCGGCGAAAAGATACCCAAAATGACTCCGGGCACCCCCCGGATGGGACTTGATGCGAGTGCTGGCTGTGTGGGGATTGAGTTAAAGTGAATTAAGAAATTAAAGGAACTAATAAAATGCTGGAAGCTACCAAACGTTAGGAGGGCTCTATCCCTTTGTTAGCCGAGAATTGAGAAAATAAGCTAAAGGAAAAGTGCCATGTCAGAACAAGACATCGCTAATATTATTGCGATCGAACCGGGTAAGCGAGGTGGTAAACCTTGTATTATAGGCATGATAAGTACGGTTTATGAACTGTTGAAATATCTCGAGGATGGAATTAGTTATGAACAAATTTTAAATGTTTTTTCGGATATGACGCAACATGATATGTGGAATTATTGGAGTTTTTATTAAATAGTTATCATATTATGTTTCGGTAATCGCTAATAATGATTCTGTAGTAAAAGGGTAAGGCTCGCGAGCTAGAAGCTCGCACTGTAGTCGTCATTAATTGACTGGACATAATATTATCTCGCTGCGTGAAATCATGCCCAAAGACTTCTCCGGTCAAAATCTCCGAGGTCACAACTTCAAAGGTCAAAATCTCACAGGTGCAAAATTCATCGGTGCAGACATCCGAGGCGCAAACTTCACCGATGCCATCCTCAGAAAAGCTGACTTCACCCGTGCCAAAGCTGGACTGCAACGTCGCTGGACAATTTTTCTAGTAACTGTTTCGCTATTTCTATCGTTAATATCGGGATTGATGTCAGGCTTTGCTAGTTTGTGGGTAGCAGTTTTTTTCACTCCAGATAACATCAAACAGTACACCATTATTCCCGGTGTGGTTGTGTTGATAGTTTTGGCAATCTTCTTTATACTTACTATCCGCCAAGGTCTAGGAGGAGGGGCAGCCGCAGGGGCAGCGGCAGGGGCAGGGGCAGCGGCAGCAGCAGCGACAGCGACAGCGGCAGCGACAGCGGCATGGGCAAGGGCAGTGACAGGGACAGGGGCAGCGGCAGGGTCAGTGGCAGCGGCAGTTGCAGGGGCAGGGGCAGCGGCAGTCGCAGCCGCAGGGGCAGCCGCCGGGGCAGGGGCAATCGCAGCGGCAGGGACAGTCGCAGCGGTAGTGGCAGGCGCAGGGGCAGTCGCATTCGCAGGGATAGTGGCAGTGGTAGCGGCAGGGGCAGCAGCCGGGGCAGGGGCAGCAGCCGGGGCCGGGGCAGGGGCAGTGGCAGGGGCAGTGGTAGTGGCAGCGACAGCGGCAGGACTAGGTATTTACGTTGCTTGGCGTGCCCTGGCTGGGGATGAAAAACAGGCCTTGATTCGCAGCATCGCCATTGCCTTTGCCGCTACAGGTGGCACTAGCTTTCGCAATGCGGATCTAACTGATGCCAATTTCACTGAGGCCACCCTCAAAAGTACAGATTTGAGAACCGCCAATCTCACTCGCACTTGCTTCCACAATACAGAAAAACTCGATCGCGCGCGAGTCGGTAATTCGATATTAGCTGATACCCGAGTCCGAGAATTACTCATCACTCGCAATGGTTACAAAAAATCATATTTCGGTGCGAATCTCCAAGGAGCAAACCTGACAGGCGTTAATCTCAACGAGGCTAATCTCAAGCAGGCTAATCTCAGCGAAGCAACTTTGCATCTAGCTAATTTGGAATGGGCAAACCTCACTGAAACTCAAGCCTTGGCAACAGATTTTACAGCAGCTTATTTTACAGGTGCTTGTTTGGAAGCTTGGAACATTGACGTTAATACAAAGCTCGATCGCGTTGACTGTCGGTTTGTTTATCTTCTAGAATATCCCAAACCGGGAACTGACGATCGCGAACGCCGCCCTCACCACATCAACAAGTGTTTTGAACCGGGGGATTTCGAGAAACTCTATAAAAAAATTCTGACAACCGTGCAAATCCTGCTCAAAGATGGGATTAACCCCGAAGCTTTTACCGCCGCTTTTCAGAAGTTAATGCAAGAATTTCCAGACATTACACCGGAGTCAATTCAAGGAATTGAGAAGAAAGAAAATGATGTTTTACTGACTCTCAAAGTTCCCGAAGGAACGGATAAGGGTAAAGTTGAGCAAATTTGGGACGAAGTTTATCAAGCAAGGCTGGAAGCTAAAATGCGAGCCGAGCAATTAAAATCTAAAGATGAAATTATTGCCCTTCAAAAAGATTATTTAAATGTCTTTCTAGACTTAGTGAAAGGAGGGAATCCTAAAAATTGGGAACAGAATGAATTTGTAAAATTGTTGACTCCGCCACCTGTAAATGTTAAATTTATTAATGAAGTTAAATCTACAGCAAATAGTAAAGCTATGAGTGACCAAATCGACCAAAGTCGCAAAATAGAAATTACAGGCGGAACCGTTAACGCTAGCGGTGCAGGAGCGTTAAGTTTAGGTGATATCAGCGGTACTGTTGCCAATACAATTAATCAATTATCTGATTCTGCTAAACCTGATGAACCTGGAATCAAAGAATTACTGACTGAGCTACAAACAGCGATCGAGGCTGAAAGTGATTTATCTGATGATGATAAAGCTGAAGCATTGGAACAGGTAAAAACTTTGGCAGAAGTAGGGAAAAATCCCCAAGAAAGTACAATGCAAAAGGCGGGGAAAACGGCAATGAAGATTTTGAAAGGGACTATTGCTGGTTTACCTAGTGCGGCGACATTGGTGGAAGCTTGCAGTAAATTGTTGCCTGCGATCGCAAGTCTCTTACTTCTACCCTGAAATCCAATATCAACGCCCAGTAAGTAATTGTATTTTTAGGGCGGGCGAGACGCCCACCCCACGAAGATTCTTCGCTTCAATCAGAATGACAGCGCAAGTTACCGTCCAGATTTTCTCGGCGGTGTATCATCAGTCGATCGCTTCCGACGGATCAGTACGCTCATCACCTGCTTCGGATTGGCTGCACGTTGTACGGGGCTCCAATCGCCGACTTCGGCAAATCCTAGTCGGTACAAAGTCAGTATGGTTTCCCTGACACCCTTGGGCGAACCGACAACCGTTAACAGCACCACTTCCTGTTCGCATACTGCTGCTGAGTCGTCATTTGGGCGATCGGAAGAGTTGTCGTCAGGCACGAATTCCTGTGACATAATATGTTCTCCTGGTTTTGGGTTTTCTAGAAAAACCCAAAAACCCAGCCGCCCCGCATTTCAACGCATAGCAGGGCGGCTACAGAGGATGTTATGATGCTCCGTTAGCCTCCAGACTGCTGATACCAGTTTGGCGGTTAGCTGTCCATTGCTGTTGGTAGCAGCTTTGGGCAGTGCAACTAGATTTTTGGGCGACGCGGGCTGCCTCCTCTACAAGCAAGCAACCTCTAACTTCAAAGCGTAGCCGCAGATGGGGGCCGCCGTCAATCGATTTTGGATTTTGGATTTTGGATTTTGGATTGAATAATTGATCCCCGGACTAATCTGGGGGTTTTGGGGGTTTTGATGCGGGATTGGCGGGTTTTGGGCGATCGCACCAATCCTACTCACAAAACGATGGTATTTTCCACTTACCAACTACAACGGCGATACTTTATCGCGTTCAATCTCCTCGTGGGGAGTTGTTTTGCCGTTCAAAACTGTGCCATCCTCGGGGAGATTGTCTAGTCGATCGCGCTTCTTAAAGCGATCGCGAGCCGAGACAACCACCACATACAGAACCGGCACCATAAACAAACTCAAGACAGTAGAAACAACCATCCCCCCCGCGATCGCATTCCCTAGCGATCGGCGGCTAGCTGCACCCGCGCCTTCTGGGTTAACCAGAGGAGCAATACCCAAAACGAAAGCCAGAGAAGTCATCAAAATCGGTCGTAAACGCTCTTGAGAAGCCTCAACTGCCGCCTTAGCAATTGAATATCCCTGCTCCCGTAACTGGTTAGCAAACTCCACGATTAAAATCGCATTTTTACTAGCCAACCCAATTAACATCACCAAACCAATCTGGCAATAAACATCATTCGCCAAACCCCGCAAGGACTGAGCTAAAAGAGCACCTAAAATCGCCAGAGGCACCGATAGCAAAATAATGAAAGGATCGACATAATTTTCGTACTGAGCCGCCAACACCAAAAACACAAAAATTAGCCCCAAACCGAAAATAATCGGTGCTTGACCCCCCGATTCAATTTCTTCCAAAGAACTCCCGGACCATTCATAGCCAAAACCCGATGGCAAAACTTGAGCCGACACCTTTTCCATCGATTTTAGCGCCTGCCCAGAACTCGCTCCCGGCGCAGGAGAGCCAGTAATTTCAATTGACCGATATAAATTGTAGTGGTTAACAGTTTGTGCTCCGACCACCGGAGTAATCTTCACCAAATTGCTCAAAGAAATCATTTCATTCTTTCCAGAACGCACATACAATTTCCCAATATCTTCAGGGTTATCGCGAAACTGTTTATCCGCCTGAACATACACCCTATAATTGCGCTGCTGGAGGTTAAAATCATTCACATACTGAGCACCCAGAGCCGTTTGTAACGTACTGAAAACATCATTAATGGGAATATCTAGAGCCTTAGCTCGATTGCGGTCAACCTCCACAATTAACTGAGGCGTATTCGCAGCAAACGTACTAAATACCGCTTGCAATCCCGGTGTCTGATTTGCCTGCTTCAAAATCCCGCCCATAGTCTGGACTAAGCCATCTAAACCGCTGTTACCTTTGCGGTCTTGCAATTGAAATTGGAAACCCCCAAATTGACCTAAACCTTGAATAGCCGGCGGATTCACAGGGAAAATTCTAGCTTCGGGAATCGAGAAAAACTGACCCCGCAACTTACCAATAATTGCTTGTACAGTTTGATCTTCTCCGTGACGTTCTTCCCAGGGTTTAAGTGTAGTAAATATAATGCCTTGATTAGAAGTGCTACCGCTAAAACCAAATCCACCCACTGAAAAAGTCCCGACAACTTCAGGAAGTTTGAGGATTTCTTGTTCTACTTGATCCATTACTTTCTGAGTGTATTGCAGCGAAACACCTTGGGGCCCTTGAATAATTGTCATAAAATAGCCCTGGTCTTCTTCCGGGATAAATGCTGTGGGCACTGATAAATAAAGCCAAGCGGTGACTCCCAGAGAAGCGATGAACACGAGGGTGACAATAGTCTTAATTCCTGTGAGAAATATTAAGGATTTTCGATATTGTCGCTGTACCCAATCGAGAATTCCATTAAAACGGTCAAAAACCCAACCTAGCGGTCCCCCAAACTTCGGCCCTCGACGCAGTAATATAGCTGAAAGTGAGGGCGTGAGAGTAATAGCAATAAAGGTAGAAAGCAGAACGGAAAAAGCAATTGTCAGCGCAAATTGTTTATAAAGCGCTCCTGTAGTTCCGGGGAAAAATGCCACTGGCACGAAAACTGCCATCAACACTAAAGAAGTCGCAATTACAGCGCTAAAAAGCTCCCGCATTGACTCAAAAGCCGCTTGGCGGGAATTCATCCCTTGGCGGATCATGCGGTCAATATTTTCTACTACAATGATAGCGTCATCAACCACTAATCCCGTCGCTAATGTCAGACCAAAAAGAGATAAACTGTTAATCGTAAATCCGAAAACTTTGATAAAGGCAAACGTCCCAATTAAAGAAATTGGAATTGTGATGATAGGAATAAGAGTTGTGCGCCAGTCTTGCAAGAAAACAAAAATTACTATCACCACTAGCAAGACAGATTCAAATAATGTCTTGACTACTTCTGCCATCGACTCTTCTACAAACAAAGTCGTGTCCAGCGCTACTCTATGTATCAACCCCGGAGGGAAAGCAACAGCTAGTTTTTCCATTTCTTTTTTGACGGCATGGGCAACATTCAAAGCATTACTTCCAGGCAGTTGGTAAATCCCTAAACCTACTGCATCATTGCCTCGAAATCGCAGAAATGAGCTGTAATTCTCTGCCCCTAGTTCTGCTCTACCCACATCTTTTAATTTAACTAACGTTCCATTTGTCTCTGTTTTGAGGACGATTTCTTCAAATTCTGCTGGTTCTTTGAGGCGACTTTCAGCACGCAAGTCTATTTGATACATTTGTCCCTGTGGAGCAGGTTCTTGACCAACTCTCCCAGCACCAACTTGCAAGTTTTGTTCGTTGAGAGCCCTCGTTACATCTTGCATTGTGAGACGGCGAGCTGCTAATTTATTGGGATCTATCCATAAACGCATTGCATAGCGTCTTTCCCCAAAAATTCGCACGTCGCCAACACCTTTTACCCGCTTTAAAGCATCTGCTAAATATAGGTCAGCGTAGTTGCTTAAAAATATGGTGTCGTATTCTTTATTTTCTGTAAATAAACCGATCGCTAATAGGAGACTTGTAGATTGTTTTGTAACTGTAACTCCTGTGCGTTGTACGGCATCTGGTAGTTGGGGTTGAGCAACTGCAACTCGATTTTGAACATCGACGCCGGCAATGTCTTTGTTGCGCGAGGAATCAAAGGTAGCTGTAATGGTGCTAGTGCCATCGTTACTACTACTGGAAGTTAGATATTTTAGTCCTTCAACGCCGTTTATTTGCCTTTCTAGGATGTTGGTAACTGCATTTTCGACAATTTCAGCACTCGCCCCGCTATAGTTAGCTGTGACGTTAATTTGGGTAGGGCTGATGTCGGGGAAGCGCTCGATCGGCAATGTGGGAATGCTGATTGCGCCTACCAAAATAATAATTAAGGCGCAGACGCTAGCAAAGACAGGTCGTTTAATAAAGAAATCTGCAAACATTATTTGGGTAATGGGTAGTTGTTAGTTGATAATTGCTAATTCCTAATTGCAGGCACTTCAGTCAAAAATTAAAATAGCCCCCTTTTTTATAGCGGAGCAATCAATTAGTTTCACGTAAGGTAGATAGTTGCGCTTGAGCGCTCTTAATTACCATCTTAAGAGCGCTCAAGCGCAACAACATACCTTATTTTTTGCTTTCTACTGGTAATTTTTCTCCTGAGCCTTTTCCTTCCTCTTGAGCCATAATCGGAACACCGTCTGTCAGGTTAAGGATGCCTGCGGTAACAATTTTTTCCCCGGCTTTCAAACCTTCTATAACTTGATAATTATTCCCATCAATGGCTCCCAATTTCACGGCCTTTTGTCGCGCTACTAAAGGTGGCATTCCAGGTTTTGGCTGTTCCGGCTTTTGAGCTGTGAAGACAAAAGTTTGCCCACCTAAGCGAGTGACTGCTGTGACTGGAACTAAAATTCCAGGGTTCTGTTTCCAGATGACTTTAGCTTTTACAAACTGGAGATTAAGCAGTTCGCCGCTGGGGTTGGGAAAGGTGGCTTTAGCTAAAATTGTTTGAGAATTGGCGCTGACGTTTGGGGAGATAAAGCTGATTTGACCTTGGGCGATCGCCTTTCCTTGAGCGTCGAGCATCTGTACTGGCAGCCCTAAGCGTAATTGAGGCATCCGTTCCAAAGGAATTGATAACCGCAAGTCTAGCAATTGGTTTTCTGTCAGGGTGGCAATGGCGTTACCTTTTTGCAAGTAATCACCTACTTTCACTGGTATGTCGCCGATGACTCCCGCGAAAGGCGCGATGACAGCAGTTTCTTGCAGTTGTACTTCAAAGCCGCGCACTTGAGCGGCGGCCTCGGCAACTTGCGCTTGGGCTTGATCGATCTGTTCTTGGCGAGTTCCGTTGGCTAACTGCGCCAATCTGCTCTTGGCTTGTGCAACTTCTGCTTCGGCTTTGGCTATTTCCTCTGGGCGCGAACCGTTTTGCAATTGCCGCAAAGCTTGCCGCTGCTGTTGCAAGGCCGCTGTCCGGCGCTCGATCTCGGCTTGTCTGTTCTTTTGCCGCTGCTCGAACCGCCTTTGAGCTTCTCGGAGATTGGCTTTGGCGGTGCCTTCTTTTTGGGTGTATTGCTCGAGGGTGTTCGCGGATTCTGCGCCTTCTTTGGCCAAGGCCTGATATCTGGTAAGCTGCTGGCTGGCTAATTTTGCTTCGGCTGTGCTTGCCTCTATTTGCGCTCTTGCTTGGGCAATGTCTTCTAAGAGGCTACCTGTTTGGGCGTCGGCGAGGTCGGCTTCAGCTTGGGAAACGCGGGCTTGGGCTTGACCAATTTCTTCTGGCCGAGAGCCCGATCGCAGTTGGGCGAGGTTGGCTTGGGCTTGGGCGACTTGGGCTTGAGCTTGGGCGATTTCTTCGGGCCTTGCTCCTGCTTGCAATTCGGCTAAATGGGATTGAGCGCGGATCAGGTTGGCTTGGGATTGCCTCAAGTCAGCTTGGGCGCTCTCGCTTTTCATGCGGGCGATGGCTTGCCCTTTGTTTATGAAGTCGCCGGATTTGACAAAAATCTCCGTGACTAGCCCTTCTACTTCGGGTTTGATTTCTACCGAACGCTTGGCTTCTAAGCTGCTGACAAATTCCGAGGAATCTTGGACTGAGCTGGTTTGTACGGCTGCGAGCTTGACTGGTATGCCTGGGGGTTGGGCTGCTGCTGCCGGTGGCTGTGCGCGATTATGACCCGATTGCCACGAGTACCAGCCGAAACCTGCTGCGCCTGTGGCGATCGCGATCGCGGCAATTAGGGGCCAGCGCGATCGTGGTTTAGCAACAGGTTCGGAGCGATCGACAATAGGCGGAAAATCATCCGGTCGATCGCTGTCTCCATCGGTTGGGTGCAGTTCCGGTTTAGCAACATGTTCGGGGCGATCGGCAAGGGGGGCCAAATCCTGCGCTCGATCGCTGTCTGCATTGGTTGGGTGGAGTTCCGGTGTGGCAGATTTTTGCTCTTGGGCTTCAACGACCGATTCTGGGGATTTAGAATAACTCATGGGCAGCACCACTTAGATTTTTTTAACTTCTGACTTACTGAGACTTTGGCGGAATCTTTGATTCCTCCGGTGCCCCCTCAAACAGAGGGGGAATAAGGACAAGCGCTTTTAAACAGGATGGAATCTGGAAAGTCCCTTTTTAATGGGGTTGGGGTATGTGCAGGGCTTTAGTCCGATCGCAGTTAGCCAAGCTAGGGAGTGATTATTTTTAGGAAAGCTTTTTGTTATCTCTCAAAAGTTACGATGGCACGGAAGATTACACATCCTTCTTATGACTCACCTGAGTGGGTGAGTTGGAAGGATTTTTCCTTGGAGTCGGCGGATTCAGCGGAGGTGAGGGAGTCACGCACTCCGGCGATCGCGCTTTTTTCCTTGGCTAGTTGCTCGGTTAACCACTCTATCTCTGACGCCAGCACTGACTTGCAGCGATCGCGAGAGGCGAATTGATAGTCGTCGGTTAGTGGATATTCGCTTTTGAGGCTTTCGATGTAGTCTTGCCGGGTGTAACAGGCTCGCAAGCGGTGTTCCAATAGCTTCAGCCGTTCTTCAGGTTCTAAGTTACCAAAAAAGAAAAACTTGATTCGGAACCGGGAACCACTGTTAACCCAGCTTTCTTGAGGGTGTTCGAGCATTTTTTGCCGCCAGAGTTCGCGCCCTTTGGCGGTAATTCCGTAGATTTTGCGCGGACAGCCCGCATCTCCGGCTTCTTCGGCTATTACCGAAATCTCCCCTCGCTCTTCCAAGCGCTTCAGCAGCGGGTAAATCGCTCCGTAGTTGACGCTGATGCAACTGCTCATAAACAGCTCCAGTTGTTGCTTTAGCCGATAGCCGTGCAGGGGTTGCAACTGTAGCAGCCCAAGCGCTGATAATTCAAGCATTTATATCAAATTGATATTATAGTCTGGATTATATCACTATATCGGACTCAACGGCGATCTGGTAAATAGCTAGTTTCACCGACCCGATACACTATACACATTTAATAGTATTTGTCAATACCCTTAATATATATTATTTTATGGTCAAGAGAGGGCGATCGCTTTACTTTTTATTATAAAATCCATTTGAGATATAAGAAGAGTGCTGATTCACCTCGATTTCGGTCAAAGACCAGACAGCATCTCACTTTTGACACAACTGAGATGCTGTCTGGTCTTTGATGTCTCATAAGTGCTTTAATAAACTTTGTTCAACAGATCCGATTTCTGCCACATATCTCTTCTTGGTAAGAGGCTCAGAACTTTTCTTGGTATGGGTTGGTTAAATTTTAAAACGCTGACACATTTTAGTATTTATTGAAGATTGAGCGCACCCGCTGTTTTTTGGTAGCTGATACTGATATTATTTTTCTCAAGTGTTGCAGCAAAAAAAGTGTTGGGTTTGTTTTTACTCGACCTGTTTGTAAGGTACGAATATGTGAGATTCTCGCTCTTTGTTGAGGGATAAAAAAAAGCAATACATCCTACGGGTAGTTAAACCCAGATGTTTTTCCCTGCTATTAATCATCCTCAAAGATGGTTGGAAAGGAATACTTTCCCCGATTAGATGCTATTAATATGACACAAAGAGAGTGATTTATCTTCAGCATCACACCAAAGATTAACGCCCTGTAATTACTTGAAATAGCCAGCCAAAAAGCATCACGCTCAAGAAAATCACGCCTCCGACAATTAACATCAAACCCAAAAGCAGCCCCGCCACAAATAGCCAATCCGCTTTTTTCCCAGGTTCAGGGGAACCTAAATGAGCGTCCAGCAATTCTATATTTTTGACATTAGCTTTCCAAGTAACATCCAACAAGTCTCCGGCAACGGGTACAGTACCGGCAAATGTATCAAACACGATGTTAGCAGCCATTTGTACTAAAGTCTCTCGCGGCACTCCCATTTGAGCGGACTTGAAGACAACATAGCCGGCAAAAATTGAACTGATTAAATCGCCGCCTCCCGGTATCAGTCCTAATATTGGATCGAGTCCAATGCGGTATTTTGTGCCAGGAATCGGAATTGCATTGTCTAGTAAATGGCTGATCCGGCGGATTCGGCGCAAGGATGCAACATGAGATTGGTTGGGAGTATTTGCGGAAGAATTTTGTAGAGGAGAACGTGACATTTAATTACTCTCAAGTGCGATATAAATGCTAGTTTATGATATTTATTGAAGCATATTCTAGTTTTGTCTATATGCCTCAAGCAAGATTTTTAGTAATTTTAGCCGATCGGCTTTGGTTTGTTTTTGAATGAACAGAAACCCGGTTTCTGTTCAAAACCGGGTTTCTTGCTTCTAGCTGGGGGCTTTTAATTTAGCCTTTTATTTGTTGCCTTCTGTGAAGTCGGCGTCAATCACGTCGTCGCCGCCAGTGGGGCCGCCGTCTCCATAGCCACCAGGGCCACCAGGGCCGCCAGGGCCATCAGTTGGGCCGCCTGCTTGCTGGTACAGGTTGCTGCTGACAGCGTAGAATGCTTGCTGCAACTCTGTTGTTAGGGTTTTGATGCGATCGTCATCTTCAGTAGCGATCGCATCGCGCAAGTCTTTGATCAAGCCTTCAACCTTAGTCTTGTCCGCAGCGGGAACTTTATCACCCAATTCTGCCAACTGCTTCTCAATTTGATAGGCTAAAGAATCGCCTTGGTTTTTGCGATCGATCCTTTCGCGACGCTCTTTGTCAGCAGAAGCATTCGATTCGGCTTCCTTCACCATGCGCTCGACTTCATTGCTGGGCAAAGTAGAAGCACCAGTAATGCTAATCGATTGCTCCTTGCCAGTACCTTTATCCTTAGCAGCTACATTCAAAATACCGTTAGCATCGATATCGAAAGTAACTTCAATTTGAGGTACGCCACGGGGGGCTGGAGGAACTCCATCTAAGCGGAAGGTTCCCAAATCCTTGTTATCATTCGCCATTTCCCGTTCGCCTTGCAAAACGTGAATTTCCACGTTTGTTTGGCCGTCTACAGCAGTCGAGAAAGTTTCCGACTTCTTGGTAGGAATAGTGGTGTTGCGGGGAATGATTTTAGTCATCACGCCGCCCAAGGTTTCGACGCCGAGAGACAGCGGAGTAACGTCGAGCAACAGAATATCTTTGACTTCACCGGAGAGTACGCCGGCTTGAATTGCTGCACCGACTGCGACCACTTCATCCGGGTTTACTGTTTGGTTTGGCTCTTTGCCGAGGATTTTTTTGACCAGTTCTTGCACCGCAGGAATGCGTGTAGAACCACCAACTAAGACGACTTCATTAATTGCAGATTTGTCTAATTTGGCGTCGCGGATCGCATTTTCTACGGGGATGCGAGAGCGATCGATCAAATCCGAGCACAGTTCTTCAAACTTGCCCCGCGTCAAAGTCGTGTCCAAGTGTTTTGGTCCGTCTTGAGTCGCGGTGATAAACGGCAGGTTGATTTCTGCTTGGGTAACGCTCGAAAGCTCAATCTTGGCTTTTTCTGCTGCTTCCGTCAGGCGTTGCAGTGCTTGTTTGTCTTTGCGGAGGTCAATGCCTTCGGCTCTTTGGAATTCGTTTGCAATGTAATCGACGATTTTTTTGTCGAAGTCGTCACCGCCTAGGTGAGTGTCTCCAGAAGTTGCTAGCACTTCAAATACGCCGTCGCCTACTTCGAGAATAGATACGTCGAAAGTACCGCCACCTAAGTCAAATACGAGGATGGTTTCGTTGCTCTTTTTATCTAACCCGTAAGCTAAAGCTGCAGCTGTAGGTTCGTTAATAATCCGCAGCACTTCTATACCGGCAATTTTTCCCGCGTCTTTCGTAGCTTGGCGCTGGGAGTCGTTGAAGTAAGCGGGAACAGTAATTACCGCTTGGGTAACTGTTTCGCCGAGATATTTGCTGGCGTCTTCTACGAGTTTGCGGAGAACTTGTGCAGAAATTTCTTCTGGTGCAAATTGCTTGCCGCGGGCGGGACAGTCTAGTTTAAGGCTGTTGCCAACTTTGAGGACTTTGTAGGAAACTTCAGTGGTTTCGTGCGCTACTTCATCAACCCGACGCCCGATAAACCGTTTTACTGAGTAAAAGGTGTTTTCGGCGTTCATCACGGCTTGACGCTTGGCGATTTGTCCGACAAGTTGATCGCCATTTTTAGCGTATGCTACTACAGAAGGTGTGGTGCGACCCCCTTCGGCGTTGGCTATGACGGTGGGTTTGCCGCCTTCCATAACTGCGACGCAGGAGTTTGTCGTACCTAAGTCAATTCCAACTACTTTTCCCATAGGGGTGTTCCGGCTCCAATCTCTACAAAATTTTGGTGTTTTATCTGTGCGATAGTCTGGTTATTCAGGACTGCGATTTTACCTCGCGGTTTACGGGTAGTGAGTCCTGCTTTAATACAGTCTTCGATAGGGTGCTGATCTCTATACTGCGGGCGGTAGACCTTGCGATGAAGGGGTATTTACCGAACCTATTGGGGGACGGTTGCATCCGTGAGGCTTGCACCGCTACAGTTGTTGACTGCTTTGCTTTTCTTTACTCTTCCCAATGTACGGTGTGCGATCCATTCGGGTATTGTGGCAAACCGTATACGTTGTGTTGTATTTGCCGTCTTATGTATATAAATTTTGTTTGGTTGGTAGGCGGGATCGGTTTTTTGGCTGGAAATCAGGTTTAATATCAATTCTGAAAAGGGACACGGCAATGCCCTGTCCCTATCAGTTTGCTTCCAGGCTGTGCCTGGGAAGGAATATATTATTGAGGGAGAGCCTCAAGTCGGCCTCCTGGGAATCTCGGAAAATTCTGGAATTTTCCAGCGTTTAATTGCTATTTTTCACCGATCAGCAGAGCTGCCGGAAAGTAACTAAGAGCTTCACCAATTGCCAACGTACCGTTAGTTTC
Source organism: Microcoleus sp. B3-D7 (assembly GCF_036705305.1). Taxonomy (NCBI): domain Bacteria; kingdom Bacillati; phylum Cyanobacteriota; class Cyanophyceae; order Oscillatoriales; family Microcoleaceae; genus Microcoleus; species Microcoleus sp. B3-D7. Next base: position 35,449 of record NZ_JAUBUE010000053.1, read on the forward strand.
TACCGCCTGATTTGTAATTGCATCTTTCCAAACCGACGGCATTTGCTCGGATAATTTCAAATTAGTATCTTTCCAGACTTGTTTGCTGATCGGCAATTCTTCTGGTTTGACAATTCCCGTGAAAAACCGGGGAGCAATGACAATAACTGTAGTATCTTCAAAGCTTCTGGCAAAGGCAACAACATTATCTTTAAATGTGCCAACTGCTTGCAGGGGCAGATAGTCCCCTGATTGAAAAACTTGCAAGTATTTTTTTCTCGCAGACAGCGCTCTTGCTGTCAAAAACAACTTAATTCTAGCGTCTTCCCGCGTCGCCATCAAATCTTCAACCAGTTGCAAAATATCAGTCTGAGATCGCTCTTTAATTTCCCGCAAAACCTCGATTCGGCGGTCAAAATCAACGGGACGGCGGTTATCCGGATCGACGTGGCTTAAATCCCAGAATTCCGTCCCTTGATAAATGTCGGGAACGCCCGGAGCCGCGATTTTCAGCAGCGTTTGAGATAAAGAATTGAAAATTCCGTAATTAGCTACTTTTTTGCAGAAAGGTACAAATTTGTTGAGGAACTGATTTTGTTCCGAAGGTTCGAGAACGCTATCGATAAAGGTCATAAAACCAGCTTCGTAGTCGTTATCCGGTCTCAGCCAAGCCGTATAAACTTTGGCTTCGCGGACGGCTTTAATGGCATAATCTTTCAGGCGATCGACATAATCAGTGTTTTCAATTCCCTCAAAGGGAAAAGTGCCGAGCATAGTTTGGTACAAGAAGTATTCGTCATTAATATCAGGAACCATTCGATTCACAAAGTTGATTTTCTTAGAAGAGTTTAGCTCTCTCCAAGACTTGACTTGCTGTTCCCATTCATCGGGAATTTCGGACAAAACGTTAATTCGGGCTCGCACATCTTCGCCGCGTTTGGTATCGTGGGTAGCTGTAGCATTCATTTTGTGCGGCCAAGCGACTTGCTGCTTTTTGTTGAACTCGTGAAAATCTACCAACGACACGCCGAACTGGCTGGGGTTTCCTCCCACTTCGTTGAGGGATAAAAGCCGATAGTAGACGTATAAAAGCGTGTCTTCAACACCTTTGGCCATCAAAGGCCCTGTCAACTGCTGGAGTTTCATTACAAAGTGCCGGCGCTGCTCTTTTTGTTCGCTTGTTAGGGTTTCTTCTTCTTCCAGCAACAGCACCGTTTCGATAAATTTAAGTTCCTTGAGAAGTCGCGGTACTTGTTCTTTCGCGTGAGCGATCGCATATTTTACGTAAGTGCGATCGGACTCTCTCAAACCATCTTGATTGATGTAAGTCCGGTAGACTGGAAAAATCGTCAAAACAGCCGCCAATGCTTTTTCCAAACCGGGACGAGTAAAATCATTTCCCTGTCTCGATTGACCGGAGATATTCTTCAAAAGTTGAGCTAGATTGTCTACATCTCCCGCCAAGTTTTTCTCAACAATCAGCCCTTTTTTATCTAAAAACAACTGTTCGTAGGGAACGGTCAAGCGAGTAAATCTATGATATATTTCGCTAAATTGCTGCTCGCGATCGCACCGACAAAAAACGCCGTTTACGTAATTCAAAAAGTCGTAGCCGCTAGTTCCCTCAATCGGCCAATATGACGGCAAATCTTCTTCGTGTTCCAGAATCTTTTCAACAGTAATGTAAGTGTCTCCGGTTTTCTCCCGGAGCCTTTTCAAATATTCTGTGGGGTCGTACAGTCCGTCGATGTGGTCGATTCTCAATCCGGTAAACTTTCCCTCATCAACCATGTCGAATATCAGAGCATGGTTTTTGTGAAAAACTTTAATCTCTTCAACTTTTACCGAAATAAGTTCGTTGACCGTAAAAAACCTTCGGTAGTTAATTTCTTCTGCCCCGACTTTCCAGAAAGACAGACGGTAAAACTGCTCGGAAAGCAAATCGTCTAGCAGATTAAAGCTTTCGGCATTTCCCTTTTCTCCGTTAAAAACTTTGATATTTTCATCAATGAATTCCTGTACAAGGGGATTTTGATTGTAGAGTTCCCAGAGCAGTCCTTTGACAAAAGCTATCTGATCGTATCGGGTTTTACCTTTAGTTTCTGAAGGTGTATTTTTAATCAAATAAAGAATTCCCAAAAACTTGATAAAATCTGGATGGCGTCTGCCTAATTCTCTGGCTAAATGCCCCAAATTATGACTAATAAATTTAGCATAAGATTCAATTCTTACTGGCAATTGTAAGCTATAATAATTGATTGTCAGCCCAATTTCGCTGTATTTGAGTTGAATCTCGCCATTTTCCAGACACTCTCCATAAAAATTGCCCAGCAGCGGAGCCAAAACTCGACCTCTGAGATGTTCGTAAGCATGATTCCATTCAATATCAAAGTAATCGAAATAGTCGGAATCCGGCCCGTGTTCCAATACGTCTAACAGTAGCAAGTTTTGAGTGTCGTAAGCCATGTGGTTTGGGACAATATCTTGCAGCCATCCCATGTTCCGTTTCTTGATTTCGTATGTGAGGGCTTCAAAATTTTCTGATGTTCCCAATTCGGGATTGATCTGATTTGAGTCAACGACATCGTATCCGTGAGAGCTGCCTTTTCTTGCTTTAAATATCGGTGAAGCGTAAACGTCGGTAATTCCTAAATCTTCCAGATAGCTAAGGATTTGTTTGGCGGATTCAAAGTTAAAACCTGCATGAAATTGAAGCCGATAAGTGGTTGTGGGAATTCTCACCTTAATTTTACTCCTAATTAATTAGTTGGTTGGGTTTGTTGTTTAAAATTAGAAATAGTTAGGTTGAGTGGAGAACGAACCCTCCGTTTCACTCCGCCCAAGCCCTTCACTTTGAGATTTAAGTGAGATTTGAGATTGTTGCTCCCATCTAAAATCTCAAATCGCCAATCTAAAATCAGTTGTTGGGTTGAGCGGCAGCGAACCCTACGCTTCGCTCCGCCCAACCTACTATTTCTGTATTATTTCGTAAAGTGCGAAACTCTGAGGTTTAACAGTCAATTCTTGCTGTGAATTTATCTTTTCAGGCAAGCTAGAACCTGAACCCATCCATTTTTCATCAGCAGAGTCTAAAATTTTGTTCCAGTTGCCTTGGGGAAGTGCAGCCGTAAAGGCTACCTCTTGACTGTTGAAGTTTAGAATGCAGAATATCTGGCTGTCATCTGTCCAGCGACGTAGAAATAAGATTTTTTCCGCTTCAATGCTGGACACTTCTAGACTGTTTTTGTCTAGTTTTTTAAGGGCCGGTATTGTCCGCCGCAGTTGAATCAGATGTTGATGCCATTCCCAAAGGATTTTGTGTTTGCCTTCGGTTTGTTTTTCCCAGTTTAACTTACACTTATCGAAAGTCTCAGGACTCTGGGGGTCGTTAAACTCGCCTCGGCCTTCAAAGATTTTAAATTCTTGTTGTTTGTCTTTGCGGACAGCTTCAATTAAGTTTTCGTCCGAGTGGGAAATGAAGTAAAAAAACGGTGCTTCTTCTCCATATTCTTCTCCCATAAAAAAGAAGGGAATGTAGGGAGAAATTAAGACTGTGCCTGCTGCAAGTTTTAATCCTTCAAAGTCAACTATTTTGGATAATCGGTCTCCCAAAATGCGGTTGCCGATTTGGTCGTGGGTTTGGGCAAACACCAGAAATTTATAACCCGGTTCATCCTTAACAGAATTGCCGTGTTTCCGCTTTCTGTGTGGGGCGTACTGGCCGGAGTAAACAAAGCTTTCTTTGAAGGCTTTTTCTAAGTGTTCGCACTTGCCGAAATCTTGGTAGTATCGGTCGTCTTCTCCAGTGAGCAAGGCGTGCAGTGCGTGGTGGAAATCATCGCACCATTGGGCGTCTAATCCGAAGCCCCCCAGTTCTTTAGGACGTATAGTGCGGACATCATTTAAGTCACTTTCGGCTATTAAGTAAAGTTTCCGTCCTAGTTCTTGGGAAATCTCGGCTGTGGCATCGGATAGTTCTTGTAAAAAAGGTCTTGCACCAACTTCAAATATTGCCTGAATTGCATCTAATCTCAGGGCATCGATGTGATAGTCTCGAAACCAGTAGAGGGCGTTTTCAATAAAGTAGTTACGCACGCCGTCGCTGTAGGCATCGTCGAAGTTGAGGGGATCTCCCCAAATCGAGCCGTATTTTGAGGTAAAGTAGGGGCCGAAGTCCCTGAGATAATTTCCTTCGGGGCCGAGGTGGTTGTAAACTACATCGAGAATTACTGAAATACCGTGTTCGTGGCAGGCGTTGACGAGTGTTTTGAAGCCTTCGGGGCCGCCGTAGGAGTTTTGAACGGCGTAGGGATATACGCCGTCATATCCCCAGTTTCGCTCGCCAGGGAATTGGGCTACTGGCATTATTTCGATGGCGTTGATTCCCAATTCTTTAAGTTGTTTTAGCTGGGGAATTATTGCTTCAAAGGTTCCGGCTTGGGTGAATGTGCCGACGTGCAGTTCGTAAATAATCATTTCGGCTAGGGGCACGCCTTGCCAATTTGTGTCAGTCCAAATAAAAATATTTTCATCTATTACTTGCGACGGGGCGTGTACGCCTTGGGGTTGATATTTTGAGGCTGGGTCTGGTCGGTCGGTTTTTCCTTCGATTTGGTAGGTGTAAAGGGTTCCTGGTTCGATGTCTGTAGCTGTGGTTTGCCAATAACCTTCTGCTGATTGTTGCAGGGGTATCAGGCGTTTTTTGGGGGAAACAATTTGGACTGCGATTTGTTTGACGGTGGGCGCCCAAACGGTAAATTCACATTGGTTGTTGCCGAGGTAATTTGCTCCTATCTTCACTTTGAGTTGTTCTCCTTATAAAATAGGTTGGTGGTTCGATCGCCCGACGCGCCATCAAATGCTTTGCCCTTAACGTTCAGCGCCTGTTTAGACGGTAATATTACTTAATATAACAAACAACTAACTTTAGACAGAGGCATCAAAGGCAAAAATTGTGTAAAGGGCAAAATTAGCGGTTGGTTGTGTCTAAATTAGAGCATGAATCGGCACGGGGGCGATCGCCAAATTAACGGTCTGGAAGCGTTAATATTTCTGGTTGATATGATGTCGAAAATCTACCTAAAGGTAGGTCAAAAATCAGCGCGAGTGTGGACTTTATGGTTATGGCTTTTGGACGGGAAATCTGCTGCAATCTCGACTCGGCGGAGTCTCGGGAGTGGTTGGTCACAAACGGGATCGGCGGTTACGCTAGCGGGACGATCGCAAATCTCCTCACCCGCCGCTATCACGGGCTGCTGGTAGCCGCCCTCAAACCTCCGCTGGGACGCACTTTGATGCTCGCCAAGCTGGACGAGACGGCTGTGTATCACGATCGCGCCTATCCGCTTTATACAAACCGCTGGACCGACGCGACGATGGAACCCCACGGCTACAACTACATCGAAAGCTTTCACCTCGAAGGCACGACGCCTGTTTGGAGGTTTGCTCTCGCCGACGCTATCCTGGAAAAGCGGATTTGGATGCAGCAAGGTGCTAACACAACATATATTCAATACCGCTTGCACCGGGCCTCACAACCGATCGCCCTCGCTGTCAAAGCCCTAGTCAACTACCGCGACTACCACCACACCACGAGCGCCGGCGACTGGCAGATGAGCCTAGAAACCTTGGAACGCGGGGTTTGCGTGACTGCATTTCCCAAGGCTGCACCCCTGTACCTGCTGACAGATGCCGAAGCCGAGGCAAAATTTCGAGTTTCTGCGGCTTTATACAATTGGCATTACGGATTGGACCTAGCAGCCGAAAAGCGCCGCGGATTGGACTGCAGCGAGGATCACTTGCACGGGGCGACTTTTCACATGACGATCGCACCGGGAAGTTCTCTCACATTGATAGCCAGCACCGAGAAAAATCCCGAACTCAATGGCGGTAAAGCTTTAGAAGTGCGCCGCGCTTATGACCAACAACTGCTGCACCACTGGTCAAAAGTGAGCGAATCTCCCGACTGGATCAATCACTTAGTGCTAGCCGCCGACCAATTTATCGTCAGCCGCCCCCTACCGGAGGAATCCCAAGGCAAAACGATCATAGCCGGATATCCCTGGTTCAGCGACTGGGGGCGCGATACGACGATCGCCCTACCCGGTCTCACAATCTGTACCGGGCGATGGGAAATTGCGCGATCGATTTTGCGGACATTTGCGCGGTATGTCGATCGGGGGATGCTGCCGAACCGCTTCCCGGATGCGGGCGGCGAACCGGAATACAACACCGCAGACGCCACGCTGTGGTACTTTGAGGCAATTCGCGCTTACATCGATGCCACGGGCGACGACGAACTTTTGACCGAACTCTGGCCGGTGTTATGTGAGATTGTTGACTGGCACTTGCAGGGTACTCGGTATAACATCCGCGTCGATCCCGATGACGGTTTAGTCTACGCGGGCGAAACCGGCGTGCAACTGACTTGGATGGATGCGAAAATCGGCGATTGGGTGGTGACACCCCGGATTGGTAAGCCGATCGAACTCAGCGCGCTTTGGTACAATGCTATACAAGCTATGGCAAGTTTTGCTCGAAAACTGGGCAAGCCTCACAATGAATACCAGCAATTGGGCGATCGAACAGCCGCCGGATTCCCTCGCTTCTGGAACGTCTCAACCGGTTACTGTTACGACGTTCTCGACGGCCCCGACGGACACGATAGTTCGCTGCGACCCAACCAAATATTCGCCGTATCCTTGCCCCTAGACTCGATTCCTCCTCACTCCGCCAACTCCTTGTCAGCGGGGATGCGCCAGGAAACTCGCTATACATCCTTACTGACGCCCATCCAGCAGCGCGGCGTGGTGGACGCCTGCGCTCAACAGCTTCTGACTTCTGTCGGCCTCCGCAGCCTCTCGCCGCAGCACCCGCAATATCGCGGCGCATACGGAGGCGACCAATTGCAGCGCGACAGCGCCTACCACCAGGGCACAGTTTGGGGCTGGCTGATTGGCCCGTTTGTCTTGGCGCACTTACACGTATACAAAAACCCAGCACAAGCTCGCGAATTCCTGGAACCGATGGCACATCATATAAGGGGCGGCGGAGTTGGCAGTCTGGGCGAAATTTTTGAGGGCGACGCCCCTCACTCGCCTCGGGGCTGCACGGCTCAAGCTTGGACTGTGGCTGAGGTGCTGCGGGCTTGGTTGGCAATTAATACTGTGGGTGTTTAAATTAGTAGTGTTATCAATCATTTGGTAATATCGCAAATTTAAGCCCTCAAGAGAATCTCTCTTTCTCTGTCTGTTCTCTTTCTCTGAGTCAAGAGTACCTCTGCGGTTCGTTAAAAAAAAGAGTTCACCAATCTGCCTGTAATTGTTATAAACTAGGTGAGTTATTCGGCAACGAAATCAAGACAACTACTAATAAAATAGGAGATTTATGGCATTATTATTAGCGGGCGATATTGGCGGAACTAAGACAATTTTGCGGTTAGTGGAAAGGACTGTTAACGGTGAAATGAACGCTCTTTACGAGTTTCGCTATCCGAGCGCGGAGTTTCCCGATTTAGTGCCGATGGTGCAGCAGTTTTTGAGGGAAGCTGCTACGAAATTGGATTTGACGCCATTGCCTGAAAAAGCTTGTTTTGCGATCGCAGGCCCGGTGGTTAACAACACTGCAAAACTGACTAATTTGCCTTGGATGCTGGATGCGAAGCGTCTGGAACAGGAATTAGGAATATCACACGTTAGTTTAATTAATGATTTTGTCGCGGTTGGCTACGGCGTGTGGGCTTTGGACGATCGAGATTTGCACACTTTGCAAGTTGGAAAACCCCGCCAATACGACCCAATTGCTGTGATTGGTGCGGGTACAGGTTTGGGAAATTGTTATGCAATTCCCGAAGCAAATGGCATCAGGGTTTTTTCTTCGGAAGGGGGGCACGGTGACTTTGCTCCTCGTTCGGAGTTGGAGTTTCAATTGCTGAAATATTTGTTAGCAAAACACCACATTTCCCGAATATCGATCGAGCGTGTAGTTTCGGGACAAGGGATTGTTTCAATTTACCAGTTTTTGCGGGATAAAAAGTTTGCTCCTGAATCGCCGGAGATAGGGGAAGTTATCAAAAAATGGGAGTCAGAAATCGGGAAAACTGAAAAGACTGTCGATCCGGGAGCGACAATTGCACAGGCGGCACTCAAAAAGTGCGATCGGCTTTCGGAACAAACAATGCAAATGTTTGTAGAAGCCTACGGTGCAGTGGCCGGAAATCTGGCTCTGACACTGTTACCTTACGGCGGTTTGTACATAGCCGGCGGCATCGCTGCTAAAATTTTGCCGCTGATTCAAGACGGAGGTTTTATGCGGGCTTTTACCCACAAAGGCCGGATGGATTCGCTGTTAGAAATGATGCCTGTTCGTCTTGTTTTGGATCCCCATGTAGGATTAATTGGAGCGGCTGTTTGTGCGGCAGGTCTTTAGGAGATTTCAAGTAGAAGTTATCTCATTGATTACTCGGCGGTTGAAAGAGACTGTTGACTCTACCTGAGGGGTGAAACCATCAGGTAGAGTCACAATTAATAGCGAGAAGGATTGTGTGATCGTGCACCACATTCAATAATTGATTATGACTCTTCATCCCCGGTACTCGTCATTGATTCCAGAAATCACCGCTTAATAGAGCACGAACCTCCTTTCGGAAAGGAAACCCGTATATGAAAATGCGCGACGAACTCGGAGTCTTGTACTTAGATAGTGATTTTGTTACCTTGTGTCGAGCTAACTGCGGTCAAAGTGCTTGCTCTCCAGGGCTATTAGCATTAAGCTATTGCATATTTAAACTCTGATACAAGAATTGCCCTTATTTTTGATTTTGTGCCCTCCTTTAATTATTAATTATCGTTCATTTAAGATGCCATGCAATAAATACTCTAGCTCTTCAATTGATGTAAAAAGTCGAGTGACTATATATTCTTTATTCTTTTGTTGAAGACCATACTAATTCAATTAACTTATAGTCTAGAGCGCCAGTCCAGTAAAAGAGGTTGACAAAAAGCCAAAAATATGATGATGTATAAAAAACTAGCTGGGAAAGCGCGTGCGATCGAAGTAAAAGTAAGCTCTTGGGGGTTGCTAGCACTGGCTAGA
>NZ_JAUBUE010000054.1:0-44310 GCF_036705305.1 Microcoleus sp. B3-D7
GGCTCTACCATAGGACTGGCAATGCTTTTGGGGTGTGTCACTCCTTATACTACCACGAGAGTGACAAAAGAGGGTTATTACTGAGGAGCCGTGTGATGGGAAACTATCAAGCACGGTTTTGGAGACGAGCGGTTCTCGTGAGGGAATCGCTTAGTTTAACCCTTGCTATGACCACGCCAACCGTAGCCGATCCTTGAAAACTTCAATGTTTACGGAGCCTTTTGGCATATCGCAGATTTATCGCACTTTATGTCTGAGTATGTCAGATCTTGTCACCCCTTACTGAGAATGACAATATGCTGCGAAATCTACCAAAAATAATGGAATCCCTAGTGTATAAGGATTCCATCTATCGGAGCGGCGGGATTTGAACCCACGACCCCTACTACCCCAAAGTAGTATTAATTTACTTGTAATATTTACTGTATATAGGTTTCTAGCATTTTCAATAACTGATATATCAATTTAATCCCTTTTTTGAGAATTTTCTTGGGAAGGAGCTAAGGAGTCAGGAGTCACCAGAGGAGAGCTTTCTTCCCTCCTGACTCCTCTTCTCCTGTCTTCTTCTTCGGAAGATTTTTCATCCTCGACGGCTTCTCGCTGCTCCAGCCATTCGATCAGTGCCATGCGGACGATCGATGCTAGCGACTGATTCGGTTCGATCGCCTGAGCTTTTAAGCGCTCCCGCAACTGCCCAATATCGAATGTCACCGATATGCGATCGCGACTATCCCTACTTTTTGCCATGAAATCCCATAAAATCCCATAAAATCCTTTGACTACTCAAATCAGGATAATGGAAAACTTAGAAAGTTTCTAAGTTTTTCTTGACGTAACACTAATTTAGTGTTACAGTTGCCAAAACGCCTGGTAAACGTGCGTCAACACGTTCACCAGACTTTCCACCAATGCCGCCACACGGCACTAGGAGACAGCATTATGTTACAGCAACAGCATCTAATTGTGGTTGAACGTTCGTTCAACCCCAACTGCACCGTGAAAGGCTTCGGCAAAACGCCTGGAGAAGCAGCAGAGAAGGTATGGAGTTACAGGCGGGATTATGGCTACTGGGACGCAACGAAAACTTACCCCACAGCTAAAAGCCCGCTCGCCAGCAGTCCCAAAAGGAAGCGGACGGGACGATAGATATTTTTTTTTGCTCTGGCTGCGATCTACTTAAAGTACCGCAAATCAAGTAACTCCAAATAGCTCGTGAGATACGCAAAGAAATGCCGTAGACCATACCCGGCACAGTTTGAGCAGCCAAATGGGAAGCGCAATTATTGGACTCGGACTCAGCTCAAAGAACTACTGGCACAGGTAGGTAAAAAGAACCGCAAGAAAGCACCAGCAATGTCAGAGGGGTCTTTCAAGAGACGGCTGGCACTGCTGGAGGAATGCCCGGAATCAGAGCGGGCAATCTATACTCGCCAATTCTCAGATTTCACAAAATGGTGTCTCGTTCGCATAGAAGAGATATTCATTGAGTGCGATCGGAACCTAGAGAAAACCCGAAATTACCTCAAGGAAAAAGGATTAGAAACAGATGACTATTTCACGCAATGATCTAAAATACGAACTCGGTTTAGGTGCTGTCAAAGAGATCACCAATGTCCGCAAAGCCCTCGGTCACAAAGACTGGCAGCTAACTAACGTGAACGAGTCGGATGCGGGAGAAGTTCGGAAATATTATGAGCTGATTCGCGAGAAGATGATGTCCCCGTCTGAAGCTTTGCTAGCGATTGCCAGTGCTCGGACAGGCACAGAGGCGGAAGCTCAGAACGACATGATTGATGAAACGGTAATAGACCACAGTGACCACCGAGATGGCGAAGAGGAAACATCAGAGCTTGTTGTGGCCGTGAGAGGTGCGACCCAAGAGGCAGCACTGGCAATGACCGATGTAGGGAAAGTTGCTGCTGCGTCGGTAGTGGATGCGTTTTTCATCTCTCTAGGAAACAATGTGGTGGATGAACTGAAAACGCGATCGGCAAACACTCGATCCAACTTTGGACAAGTTGTTGAGTCCGTCAAAAATGCGCCTCTGGACTTGCGGAACGGTAGCTTACCCGGAAAAAAAACCAACCCACCAAAACGGATAACTGGAGCTTGGGGCTAATTGAATCGTGCCTAGAACTAGCCCAAGCTTATAGCTCACAGCTAGTTCTAGAAGAGCAAGCTCGTAGTGCTCACAGAGAAAAACTATTGGCTGCTTTAGTTATCTATGCGAGCTTGCTTTCTCCTTCCTCTCCTCATCCCGCTTCATCAACTTCATCAACTTCATCCACTATTTCAGAAAGAGAGAAAAGAGCAATGTTTAAATGGTTGCTGTCAGTAATTTTCACACCTCCCACTAAGCCGTACCCGATTAGTTCAGCTTCAGTTTTCATGACAGGAGTGTGCTAAATGATTCCCATTACTTCTGACCGAGTTTACGATTGGCATCCAAACCAGAGAGTTTATGTCTACAGTGCTGATAGAAAATGCTTAGAACTGTGCCGAGTGATTGACTTGGATTTGTGTTTAGGCGATCGCACTCGACTTCTGGAACCCGTTGACGAAAATCTTCAGCTTTGCGAACCACAAGAAAGAGAGTTACCCCCCAACTGTGTCGGAGGTAGAGAGTGTCCCTACCCGGCAACCTGTTATCGGTTCGAGACTGCTCAGCAAGATTATGAATGCAGTTTCCCGACTGTTGAAGAAACCGAACAAATTAGACAATGGACACAGACATTAAAACACTTACATTCGGATTCATAATCCCAAGTACAGCCAAATTTAGTTAAGATTCCAAGGAGTTTCATGAAAAAGCAAAGAAATGTTAATACTGCTGTTGATTCCCATAATGGCAACCAATCTTCTGATAGTTGTATTGATTATTCAGACAAAAGAAGTGGTTCCGTAGATTTTACAGGAGAAGCTAAACAATCAAGTGAACAAGGATCAATGATAGTAGGTTCGTTAATGTGTGGAGCTGTACCCGCGCTTGTTGTTGGGTTTGGAGCATTCCTTTACCACACTGGGTATCAACACGGTGCTCAAGAATCACGTCCGACGATCGTCCACGGCAACCAACACAATACCCGAATCTACAACGTTGCCCCTTCGATGGCTATCGCCCCGGCTTGCGCCTACGGCAGCAACAACAGCAACAACAGTAACAACCAGCACAAACCCAAACCTTATTGAGCAATAAGTGAGCCACCAAATGACCAAACTTGTGTCTACATCCAATTCCTCTGATTCATCAGGTTTACCCGACCCAGTGACAATGACCTATGAGCAAATCGTTACTGAAAGTATCAATAATCTGGCAGCCAAGGAAGATTTAAGGCGATCGCTCAACACTGAAAAGAAACTTTCAGCCAAACTGAAAATTACCGAGCAACTTCTGGCACTAAGTGAGCGAAATGAAGCTTTGGCACAGCAAATTACTGCTGAACTCATTGCGGAACGCCATACGATGGTCATGCCTCAGTTCATCCCTCACACTAATTTCGATCCCGATTTAAAACTGGCTCTGGATTTAGACAATCTCCCTCCACTGCCAGACTCACCGCCAAAGACCAAAAGAAAATTGAGTGATCCTAAAATCCATGTCAAAAAGGTAGCGGATATGTCGCTTGAAGAAATTCAAGCAGAACTCAAAATACACAGAGCCAAAATGGAGGAATTGGACGTTCAAATAACATCACCTGACTTTGACACTCGGTTCAATGCTCAAATGGAAATTCGGGGTCTGAGTCCGCGAATGAAAAAACTCAATACTCAAGAGATTGCATTGTTGCAGCATGAAATAGCTTGCATGAAAAAGAGTCTTTTATAAAACTCCATTGTCAGGAGAGTTAGTATGACTCAAACGATCGTAAACCGCATCTGTGAAGCTAGGAAATTAGCGGGTCTTTCCCCGGCTCAGGTAGCCAAAATGCTAAGTTTTCAGCCCAGCCACATTTTAGAGATAGAAGCAGGTATAGTTTCTGTTTCTCCCCAAAGAATCGAACAATTTGCAGAAATATTTGAAGTAAGCAAATCATGGTTGATGGGTGAACAGGTAGCAAAACTTGAGATTGGCAAAGTCCATAATTTAACGCCAGAAGACGCTAACAAACTTCAGACAATACTTGCCTGCATCCGAGGGAAACAATGATGTTCAGACAACTTTTACAACGAGGGCTACGTCAAATTTCACCAAACTTGTCAGCAAAACTTACGCCCAAACCCTGCCTGAAAAATTCATCTCTGAATTTACCTAATTACAGCTCCTATCAGGAGATAGAGGTGAAAAAGAAAAAACAACAGAGCCATTACGGGCCCGGCTTTGTGTACGCATTCCACGATCGCCAAGCAATACGAGAAATACGAGAAATACGAGAAATACAAATTCAAGGTGTGACGCTCTGCAAAATTGGCTTGAGCCGGACACCTAGAACACGCAGGTACTTTCTCTCGCGGGAGTATGAGAGCGATTTGGAAATAAAGGCGATCGCATTCACCATGAATATGAAGGTGACAGAAGATTTGCTGCACTATATCTTTTCTGCTCACAACGAATTGCGAATACAAAAATTGGATGGAAAAAATTTGGATGGGTATACCGAATGGTTTCGGGTCACTCCCCTGAGACTGAAGCTGATTCAAATCATGGTATTTACTATGGCGATACTCGTCAATCTAGCTTACTTGGTTGCTCTAATTTCTGCTTGTATGTACCTGTTTTATTTCCTTTGTGGGTAATTTCAAAATGTTTAAAAACTGGCGACAACTGTTAGCTAAAAAACTCCATGTTAAAAATAGGCTGATTAAAGTTTCACGGGAAATCACTAATCAAGTTTTCCAAAACCCGAAACACGACGATGAAAATTTGCTAGCCGGATTCTATTACTACGCCGGATTGCAAATTCAAGTACACTTGTTCTCCACATATTCGAGATTCTTGGAAAAGGATCTCGAATCCTGGAATTGGAGGGTTTATGACGGCTATGGACAAGGAATGTTAAATGATGGAGCGGCTGATACTAAAGATGAAGCTATGGCTCTAGCTCAAACTTGGGCAGTTGATTTTCTAGAAGGTCGAGAATTGTACATGAGTAATTATCGTACAAAACCAAATGAATCTAACACCCGAATTTGATGATACTTCACAATCCGAAGTCCCGCAAGCCGAAATTCCGCAATCCTATGATGGTAAACCTTTAGAACTAGCGGATTTTGTCTGTCCCCGTTACATGGCAGAAACTGCCGAAGAAGCGATCGATCGCGGCTTTGTTTATCAAATTGTCGAACTAAAAGGGACAATTCTCACCGTTCAACGAGTCTCTGACCCCAGAACCCAAATTAGCGCCTCAAGTGATTTCTTCATCAGTCTCCAAGAAGAAGAGGGTGATGCTGATTCTGAAGATGATGATGATATTGATAAGCAAAGGTTGAATAAGAATAGGTTGAAGCTGGCGGCGTTGAGGATGAAATTAATTAGAAACAGGAGGACAAAATAGATGTTTGATTGGTTATTCGGAAAAGTTGCGAATGGATATTCTCGAAAAGTTTACGTTACGAGCAGTCGTGGGCGGGGAACTCAAGTTTTTACAGTTTACGGCGACAATGAAGTCTGCGCGATTCGGGCCATGAAAGAAGTCGAAGCTCAGCTCCCCAGACCGGAACCGGGGGAGACAGTAGAAATCAAAACTCATCTAACACGGAACGGGGAACCAAATGCTTGATGAAATACTGAATTTGTTTCCAGAGTCGATCGTTAGCTACGTTGCCGAAACTTTGTTGAGTAATTTAAGAAATAGAGAAGGGTATTTCCAAGTAACTGAAATTCAATCCAGGGAATATAAATATTTAGGCTTATCAATAAGTATTCAAAGCTGGAAAATAAATGGTGACTTCCATTGTTATTGGTACATACTTGATGCTCGACAAAGAATAATTGCACAAGGAATTGCTGATAGTCGAGATTATGCTTTAGTTGTGGCTCAAAGAGAGATTGATGATATTGACCTTTTCATAATTCATCACCAACGTCCATCAACTAGAAACTGAAATGGTTAAAAATATTAGACAAATCCTGAATCTATTTCCTGATTCGATCGTCCTCTCATTCACCAAACAGTTACTGATTTATCTAAAACTAAAAGGGCTAATTAGAGAATGGGTAATTAATCCACCAGTAACCGATGAATATGAGCATTATGGCTTGATTATCCGACTAATATGCGTTCACATTAACGGAGATCAACAGTGGAGTGAGAAATGGAATTGGTACGTGTACGACGGGATGTATCGGATGCTTGAACAAGGCATGACCTACGATTCCGCTTCCTCCCTCTTAGCAGCCCAAAAGTGGATTAACGCTTTTATGGACTATGAGGATGAAGAATACGAAAATGTTAATTAATCAACAAATTCCACTCAAATCTAATGAGTTTCCCTGCTAACTACATTGCTGAATTGTTTACAAAAATCGATCGTTTCTTGTTTGGCACAGCATAGTATTAAAAGTCTGAAGCTAGACAAGAAACTAAATGTCATGAATATTTGGGTTTGCTAATTCAAATTAAGTGTTTTTACTTCAATTCTCAAGAAAGCTGGAGTTGGTATGTTTACGACAAATTAAAAACTGGTGAAGCAGATGACCCACACTAAGCTTTAGGAAACGCTCAAGAATGGATTGATAATTTCAATCCTTCTAACCCAACAAACTTAGATTGACCAATGGAGGCAAAGTAAAAATGCAGGCAGTAATGGAAGAACCGGATGTATTGATTAAACTTCTCACAACCTTGGTAGATGGGGCGCTTGACGAAGAAGGCGAAACGATGCTGTGGGAAATGTATAAAATTACCACGGCGAATTTTAGCGAATTAACCTCTCACGACTGGGCAGCGATCGGTCAACGTGCCATCCAAGCCAAATGGTTTCTCGATCACCTGAAAGAAATCAAAGAGAAATTTCAGTTACTCATTGACGCGCAAATTTCTTTCCGCCAATTTCAAGCTTGGTTGATGGAGGAAGGTTATAAAGGCGCTGAGAAAATCAAGGAAGCTCAGATAGATGTTGCTGTTGCCAGGGCTAAACTGGGGGCGACAGTCGAGCAACAGGATTATCGTCTCACGAAACAAGAAGAACAATTTGCGGGAGAAACTGTACAAGTTAAACTTCTCTGGGATAACAGAGTTATTGCAGGAATCGCTAAGAAAGTTGCAGAAGTAGATGCAGCCATTGCAAGATTGCAAGGAAATCCCGAGTTTGCTGAACAACTGCGCCAGTGGAAAGAAGACGACGATAAAAGCTATAAGGAAGCTGAATACGGCTTAAAATACGGCTTTCATGGGCTAACTCACCCAGCTCTCAATCCTTCCTCTTCTCCTCAAATTCAAAGTAGTCAACCTCTATTTGTTCCAGTCTCAAGTTCTTCAGCTTCTTCAGGAAGTGGATTAGTAGCGAGAGGACAAACAGCGACAACAAAGGCAAAAGATTCAATCAATTTAGCGGTTAATTGGTCGGGCGATATGGCAGGGAAAGTCAAAGGAGTCGCCTCTCAAATTAATCGGGGGTTTACGCGAGTTAGTAATTTCTTCGGAGGTAAAGCATGAAAATTTCTAAAGGTGAACTTTTCAAAGTGGTCAGTTCTGTAAGTTTCAAGCACGATGGCGCTGACGCGCCGCGCAAGCTACGCCTTCCTGTCAAAAATGCGGGGTGGGTGACCACAAAAGACCACGAACCAGGAATCAAACTTATGAACAGTGGCGGATATTTAGTGGTTGCGGAATGTTCAGCACTACAGAATATCGAAATTTGTCCGCACTGTTGCTTGATGTACGGCAAACCATTCAATAAATGTGAGCAGTGCAAAAATCATGTTTCCTTCACTTAATTCTTCCTCTCCCGTCCCGAACCCCTTACAAAGACCGAGTGTGGCATCCTCCCACAATGGTACACAGCCCCACTCACACCAAATCCCACAGCACATCCCACAGCCACAGATAGAACCGATCGTCTATAAACCGTCAGCCGAGTTAAAACGCTTAAAAACTATCAATAAATGGCACTTTTTGATAGTCAACTTTTCGATCGGTGTGGCAATTGTCAATCTGGTTCGGCTCTCAAAGCCACATATTTTCTTGGGAGTTGTGGTTCTTATCGCCGGCTCTGTCAGTTTGTTCATCATCTCCCCGACCGATAGCCGTTATGTAGGACTGTGGCGGACGGGCGGTGCTGCACTCGCTTTCGGAGGCATTCTCTGCTTCTGGGATTTGTATCATCTTCTGACCTGGCAGCATTATCTGGCGATCGCATTTGTTGTGATTGTGGCCATGTGGATTATTGGCGCTGGCAGCGACTAGCTACTGAGTTTTCTACATTTCTACAAAAACGGGCTTATCCCAATCTTGAACCAGGACAAATTTCTTCTAGGCGTTCTCCTGGTTGGAGATTGGGATTTGTTGTTGCCACTGCCACGGCTCCCAGAAATAAATGGGAGTCACGCTACATCCGCAGAGCTGGGGAAAAGTTTCGGGATAGGTTTCGGGAAAGTTTCGGGATAGGTTTTTGGGCCACAGATTTTGGGTATGGGTTTTTGGGTATTGGTTTTTGGGTAAAGGGTAAAGAGTCATGAGTAGCAAGGTAACGATCGGGTCATTTGTTGGAGCATTTTGCTGTCTGGGGCTGGCATTAGTGCCGATTCCGTTCGATCGTTGGGTAGGGCTTCGGCAAGCAAGTTCCGTCGCAGCAGTCGGTTGCGGATATTTCGGCTGGAGGGATAGCCAGAAAAAGAAAGAATTACTCGAACAGCAAGAACTGTGGCAATTTCAGCAGCGGCAGAAACAGCAGGCGATCGAGGCTGCGATGAATAATGCTGTTGCTGATGTCTTGGTTCAGGAGGTGGTCGTCAAAGAACAGATGCGCGCCAACGCTTCCGTCGAGGTTTACAAGGCTCAAACTCAACAAAACTATGTCACGGTCATGAATCGTGATCATCCCGAAATTCTTAACCAGCTCCTAAAAAACTCAGAAACCTCAGAAACAAAAACTGACTCTGCTTCTGCGCCAGAAACAAAACCTGATTCTGTTACTAATTCTGTTTCTGATTCTGGCTCAGGAAATGAGCAACCAAGGGAGGACACCAAGACACCAGCAGAAATTCGAGCCGAACAGATGGCAGCAGCCCGAGCAGTGCTGTTGAAACTGATTGAAGAACATGAGGGTGGATGGATCGGTCAACTGATGAAGAAGCCCGTCCTAATCTATGGCGACCAAGGCAGTTACAAGTCTTATTTTGCAGCGTTTTTGGCATTGTGTCGGTATTATTTACGGGGGCATTCCATTGTATCGATCGCTGACCCTCACTTCCACCAAAACAAAAATAAATGCTGGAAATATTTAGTGGAGTTGGGTGTACCGGGATACGGTGCAAATTATGATTACGAGGCGATAGGCGCGCAATTAAATGCGATGTACGATCGATTCGCCGTGCGGACTGAAGAAGATAATCCTATCACTTCAATCTTTGATGAAGCTACTAATTATGGCTTAGAAGAAGGGAGCAAAGAATCTGCATCTAAGCTAAGTCGCAAGGTGATTAGTGACCCTCGTAAATCAAATGAGTCTCCCGTGATAATTGCCCACAATAATACTAATGCTGCTTGGGGTGGTGGCACAGGATTTAGTGATTCGCTTCAGGGAAATGTGATTCAAATTAAGCTTTATTCTACCTCTGAGCAAACCCCTGTTTTTCGAGGTGTGATTTCAGGAATTAAAGATGAGGAAGGAGAATTTATTAAAGACTACAAAATCTCCATTTTGGCTAATTGGATTCGTCCCGAGTTCGTTTACAATCTCTTCAATCCTCCTATCTCTGAGAAAACTCCAGTTTCTCCTACCTTCACATCTATCCCAACTGCATCTAACACTTCAGGTAATACTCCAATTAACGAAAAGACAAACAACGATACCAATAGAAGCAACAATAAAGAGCATTTTATGCAAGAGGCTGCAAATTGGTTGGCTGATGTTAATGGTCAAGTTAATGGTCAAGTTAATGGGGAAGTTAGAGAAATAGTTAAAGAAGCAGAAGTAAATTTTACTACTCAAACTTTACAGACAGGTGAAGGAAACAAAATTACTTTAGAAGTCCCAGAAGTACACGATAGCAACACTTCCAGCTTTACTTCTGCACTATCTGAGGATGAGCGATCGAAAGCTTTGGTAGCAGTTTTACAACTTCTATCAGAAGCAAAAATCTCTTCTAGTGAAGTGATTAGTTTGATGCCTGAGAACCCCGATAAAGCGTTGTGGCTCGGAATCAAACTGCTCAATAAAAGTATGACAGCTATCATCCGAGACGTATTAGATTGCGGGACAGGTGGCAAAAAATTTCAAAGAGGAAAAACTTTGTATGAAGGACTGAAACAGCAATTTGGTAATTATAAATAGTTAGCGACAATAAAAAACCTGTTCGATCGCATCATCTGCAACAGCACAGGCTTTGTTCGATTAATTAATCATCTAATTAATCATCATTTTTCGGTATTTCACACTTGGTTTTTAATCGTTTTCCAGTGTTTCGTTTGAATCGGGCAGGGTTGCGGGCAGAGTCAATCGGTCGATCGCTTTGTCTTTGTCTTGGGCTACGTTCTGCTCTGTTATACTTAGATTGGTACGCACTGTTTGGAGTTGGAGTTGAACTTTCATACGGAGATTTGTACGGAGTTTGTGTTGGAGCCACGTTTGTCTCAAGCGGTGCTTGTGCCGTAGGTAGTTCATAGTACGGGTCGTTATATGGCGGCGAATCATAATTGGCTTGGTTTAATGGGAAGTAATTAGGAGGATCGTAAGGTCGCGTGTAAGGTAATTTACCTTTATTTGCAACTATCCCTAGAGCGATTGTAGCTAATCCACTAATTAAAAGTCCATCATCTTGACTAAGACGATTTGTGACCACCAGGAGTTGAGCAACTCCACCGACAGTACCAAAAATAGTAGCTAATAAGTCTAAGTATTTTTGCCAGCGAATTTTCATAACTATAAATCCGTGTTTTCAGTGGGTAATCCTTGGTTTAAAGTTTCTACCATCTTGAAGTAAGAAGGATCTTCAAAAGCAGATTCAAAGTATGCCATTCGAGCCTCTACATTGGTAATTCGAGTGGTGTTGCGATCGATCTATGGAACCGATTAGATAAAGTAAGTTCTAAGCGATCTAATCGTCCATTAATGTTAGCTTTCCATTCTTTCAAATCGGATACCAAATCATCTTCAATTCGGCGAGCAGCTATGTAAAAAGAGAAAGATACGATCGCTGAGAGAATAGTCACAATTAAGCTAATGTGTTGTTCCATATCATTGTCTAAAAATCTGCAATTTTGGATCGATCGATAATTGTGATCAGTGAATAGTAGGCAATCTGTCACCCGGAATAATAGTTGTCGGATAGACAAATCTCTCGTCAAATCGGTATCTCCTATCGGATTTGATACGATACATGAAGTCGATATGTTCTTCGCATAGGCGACCCACTAAACAACCCGCTGAGGCATCACGGATATCGTTAATGGGGTATCCGTAACCCCAATGTTGGTTTATGCCGAAGTAACCCCATTCGATGCGATCGCCGGTGCGTTTCATATTGCGATCGTAGTCGCGGTGAACCTTAACTTCGCCGACTTGGATGAGAGATTCATGAGGGTTGGAGTAACCGTGCAACCCAACCTGCCAAGCAATGTACTGCCCGAACCCGATTCGAGCTGCCCCCTTCGGATTCATGGGATTGTCGGTGTAGTAGTAACCTGGCTCGGTGCTTGCAATCCAAATCCCTTCAATGACGGGTTGGAATTTGTCATTGAAGGCAATAATTATCCTGAGATCGTTGAAGTAATTGGGTCGATCGTCATTTTCGGTTCCATCAGTATCCGCCCCTTCTACATAGATTATGTTTTTCTCTAACTTGCCTCGCCAGATTTCATAATTTTGTTGTTCCATGTACTGGATGATTCTTTCAGCGAATGTCGTCGTCATTTTCTATTTCCGGTTGAGCTAATTTGTCTGATGCTGAAACACGCCCCGGTCTTATACGCCCTAACTTCTAGGAGAAGGAGTTTAGAGTGCTAATTTCTTGAATTCGTAGGGCAAAATCATGTTTGCTTGACCCCAAATTCCGAGCCTTTTTCGATTAGCTGTTGCAGCAGCACCTATAACCGCTCGCAACAGTATTGTTTCTCTCACGTTGTATATGTGACGATTAAAGGGCAGGCGAGAAACAGCTAACCCAGATTGAACGAGTTTGATTTGAACATTGCTAGAAACAAGTAAATTGTCCAGGTAAACATCACAAACCCATCGTTGGTATTGGTCAACCTCATAGGGAATAGCAATCAACGCTCGGTTTTGAATCAAATTCATCAACGCGAATTTGGCTTTTTCTGCCCATTCCCAATGCTTAAGAACCACCGGGTCAGTGCTAGTTATACCGGGTTTTTGCGTTTCGGGAGTATCAATCCATTGCGATCGACAGATGATATTCTGAGTCTCACTGCCTGTTGCAGAGATTAATTTCAGATTGAAACTATCTCCATCGTAGATAAAGCCTACTTCTGCTTTGTAGGCGGTTCCTTTAATTATTTCCATGTCAAAAAACCCTAAAGCTTTATTTTAAATGAGCTGTAGGGTTTTTTGCCATCAGTAAATTCCGATCAATTTGATTGTTTTAAAAGTTGACGTATATGGGTTTTATCCATATTCTATTAGCGTTCTTCCATCGTTTACCTTCACCAGTCTCTAAAACTCTCCAGTGTCCGCGCCTCCAATGAGCAATTGGTGATGAATGAATCATCTTTACTGTTGTCTTTTCCTCATCTTCTTCAAGAATTTCTTCAAGAGTGGTTAAAGAATCGGATTGTGGAAGAGAAAAACCTTTACCAAGCCAACGGGGGAATCGATCGACAGTTTTAGGTTTCTGTAATTTTTCTCCAAATCCTTTAGTAGATGATAAGTCTTTCTTGTCTATATCGGTAATCAAAGATGGAACAAATTCAAGAGCTAATAGAATGTTGATGACAAGGTTTCTTATACGTTGGATGAAAACTCTATCTTCAGGAGTAAGAGTATCACGTCCAATATCACAATTTTCGTCATAAATCAAAGTATCTCCATTTTCTGACACCGCAGTGCCGGAAGTCCACACAGTTTCGTGAGTATCAATAGTAGAGTATTGAAAGTATAAAGGGTAGTTCAATTTGAGAGGCTGAATCGAGATACTCTTCCATTTGCCACAATTCCATTCAGGATGATTGATATTGCTACAACTAATCGTCAGATAGTCGATCGCAGCTCCATCGGGTGCAGAGATGGCTCCTTTTGGCATAGCTAGCAAAAAAGTGGGTCGAGAGGGCTGCCATCCGTATAAAACCCCTGGTTTATGGAGTGCGTCAGTTTGGTCAAAAGCTTCAATTAACTCATGAGTAAAACAGTACATCGGCGCTTTTTGAGCAAACCATAACGCAATTCGGTAGCTTTGAATAAATGCGGAGATGTCAACTTTTGCATATTCCAAATCACAGGTGCTTAATCCGATCGCTATTATCTGGCTCAGCACTTGCCAGCTTATATATCCTGACGGCATTCGATAATTTACATCTTCTCTTATATTTGCCAACAAATCTCTGTTAATTTTCTCAAACATCACCAATGTCTTATTTCGGTTCATCTGCGGTTGTAGTGTCAAAATTTTAGATTGCTTTAGCATAACGACACCTTTAAATCAGTGTTATATTATATTGTAATTAAACTATCCTTGTCTGCATACAATTCTCAAAAAACAGTAAAAAGTTGTAAGAACTTGTAGAAAATGAAAAAAATTACAAACCGCTGTATAAGCCGAATTAGGAGTTTTGCGGAACAGAACAAACAGTAATAGTAACAGGCTGGATATTGAAAAGCGCGGTACAAAAGAAGCTAGAAGAGCATGAGTATGTAGCGAACCCCACAAGCTACAAACAACTCTACTCTCCAACACGTGGCATCAATTTCTTTGTTAGAAACCTGTTATACCACTTTCATAAAATAGTGCTACAATTAGTAGGTATCGTTTTTGTGAATCAGTCCCCAAATATAAGGAAGAAAAATGTCAGGACTTGTTCGGATTGAAATTCGGGAAACAACAGAAGAGCTGAAAACTCTTATGAGGAAAGAGAAAGATGTTTTGCGCCACGAAAAACTACAAGTTCTGTATTGGCTTAAAACCCAAACGGTAGACAGCGTATTGTCTGCTGCTGTGCGGCGCACGGGAAACATCGTACCACAATACAAAGATGGTTGTCTAGTTATCGCTCGGGGGGAGTAGAAGAATTATTATTGCAGAAACCTCGTTCGGTTCGACCTTGAATAATGAATCCTGAAATTGTAGAGAGATTATCAAAGGAATTACAAGAACCCGAAGGATTCAGTAGCTACAAAGAAGTACACCAATGGCTGACAAGCTGCTGTGAAATAAAAGTGGCATATCGCACAGTACACCAATGGACCAGATATCGGATGAAAGGAAAATTAAAAGTCCCACGTCCGGTGAGTGAAAAACAAAAAACCGGGGTAGTAGAAGAATTCAAAAAAAACTGTCATCTCTAATTAAAAGCAGTATCAGTCAGAGTGAGAGCTTTTTAAAGCAGTGGAAAAAAGTGCGATATTGGAGTTCTGATGAAAGTCGGATGGGGCTGCATACTATTCAAAGAAGAAAGTTAACAGGTTACGGAATAAAACCGCAAGGAAAAGTGCAATGGGACTTTACTTATTTGTGGCTTTATGGGGCAGTTGAACCGCTCACTGGAGCCAGCTTTTTTTATGAATTTACACATTTAGATACAGTGTGCTTCGAGAAATTTTTAGAGCTATTTGCCAGTGAGTATCCGGAGGATTTACATATAATTCAAGTAGATAATGGAGGATTTCATAACTCTTTAAATCTCAGCATACCAGAAAATGTTATTTTACTGTTTCAACCCGCATACAGTCCGGAAGTAAACCCCATAGAAAGACTGTGGGGATACGTAAAAGAACAATTGAAATGGCTGAGATTTGACAAAATAGAAGAGTTGAGAGCAGCGGTGCAAAAAGAGTTAAATAAGTTGACGTTGGAAGTTATTGCTTCTTTGACGGGATGGAAATTTATTTTAGAGGCTATATCTGTAGCAGAACTTTAGGAAATTGGTATTATGGAATCCTTCCGTCCGCTTTTTAGTAATTCTTGCCGATACCAAAGAAGATAAAAACTCAGTGTTTAGTTGACGTTTTTATTGAAGCATTTGAAATAGGAAAAAGCGACAACGAACGAATTCCCTTGTTGGAAAATCCTCTCTGAAGTCAGTCTTTCGATGCTGTAAACGGCACATGAAGCCTACAAAGTCGCGTAACTGAGGTAATACCCTCTGTCTGCATTTCAAGCATTGTTTCTGGCTACGCTGACCGACGCTAGAGCGGTATGTCTGGACAATCGCATTGGCAATGAAGAGGTGGATAAAGAAGCAGAGTTTATGTTGCTGGACTTGCGCTCGACTCCGCTCCAGGCATTTGGCAATTCTGCCACACCTGCAACCCTATTGGAAGAACTGGCCGATCGTGTCTTTAGTTTAATAATCATGGGTGATGATCGAGCCGTTCGTGCAACCTAAAGCAAAGCTGATTAAACTTCTGATATGTTGCATCATTATCAATAATTTGTAGGGGCCGGTTCCCCAAGGATCGCCCGGGCTGCAAATAGGTTAAATAAATCCACCGAACCCCGCGAAAAATCCCGTGATTGACATTTCTGCAAGATATCAGGGGGATAGAACTTGAGATAAGTGATTCAAACCTAGCAGTGGGCTCTCGCCTGAGCCGGCTCAGGCTGCTGAATGATGAAACCGCAGCGACATAAAAATGAACCGAATCACGAAAATGCCCGCCACGATCCAAGTTCCCCCAGATACTTCCTTAGCTCTACCTTGGCAGGTTTTCACAATCGGATAGGCAATAAATCCGATCGACAGTCCTTCCGCGATCGAATACGTTAATGGAGTCAGGAAAATCGTTAGAAACGCTGGAATCACTTCCGACATATCATCCCAGGGAATTTCTTTCACCTCAGCTAACATCATCGCGCCCACAATCACCAGCGTCGGCGTCGTTGCAAAAGCCGGAATCGCTTTAAACACCGGAATGAAAAATACCGACAGCGCAAATAATCCTGCCACAACTAAAGCGGTAAATCCAGTTCTACCACCTTCGGCAACACCTGCGACCGATTCAACATAAGCCGTCACGCTCGACGTACCGAATATCGGACCGATTGTGTTGCCAATAGCATCTGCCATCAGTGCTTTATTGGCACGCGGCAGCTCGCCCGAAGGTCCGATATAACCAGCCCGCATTCCGACACCCGTTAACGTCCCGATGGTGTCAAAAATATCAACAAACAGAAACACAAATAGCACTGCAATCCAGTCAATAAAATTCTCGGAGTTCAGATTAGCAATTCCCAGAAATGCTTGACCAAAAATGTCTTTTGGCAGTGACGGCAGCGCAAAAAATCCTTGAGGTGGAGGTGAAACCTTGAACAGCCAAGCCCAAATAGCAGTTCCAAAAATTCCAAATAGTAACGCACCTCTGACGCGCCGCACCACCAATCCGGCTGTAATCGCTAAACCCGCCACAGCCAGTAGCGTGTTCGGTTCTGCTAAGCTGCCAAACGCCGTTTTTGTCGCTGGATTTGCCACAATCAATCCGGCCCCCCCATTAACAACATCTCCTGACATCCCGATGTAGGCAATAAACAAGCCAATCCCACCTGCGGTTGCGTGCTTGAGCGACTTGGGAATTGCCGCGATCAATAACTTACGTACATCTGTCAACGTCAGAAGCATAAAAATTAATCCCTGAACAAACACGCATGACAGCGCCAACCGCCAATCGATTTTCAGTCCGATTACAACTGAAAAAGCAAAAAAGGCATTCGTTCCCATTCCAGGCGCGAGCCCGAACGGGTAGTTTGCTAAAATTGCCATGCAGAAGGTTCCAACTGCCGACGCCACAGCGGTTGCTACAGCCAATTGCGAAAACAAATCTCCAGGCTGTTGTAAAAAAATTGCGTTTGACAGAATAATCGGATTGACGACTAAGATGTATCCCATCGTCATGAATGTGGTGATACCCGCGAGCGTTTCTGTTCTGAAATTGGTTCTGTAAAAATCAAACTGAAAGAACTCTGCCAGTGCTGCTTGCCAACCTGTGTAGGAGTGCTTTGGTGGAATTGGTTCTTGAAATTCTAAATCAGCGCTCATGGTTTGGATCTGCTCCATTTAATTGAGATAGGAGTTAGGCGGTAAACGATCGATCCGTGACTTCAGGCGAGAACGCGATCGGATACCAAAACAGCGCAAGGGCTTTCCAATCAGTTCCACTAAAGGTACAGTTTCGAGGCAATACAAACGCAGAATTGCACGAGCGTGTGTAGTGTGCATAATCCTGTATGCGAAATACCGCTGAAGCTTAAGATATTAGAAAGCTTACTTCTGTACAATTTACTACATACCTCACCTGTCACTAAGTCGCCGAGTAGAGTAGAACAAAATCTTTCAAATCAGGGCGGGGCCTATGGTCAAGCCTCGTCAAGCTGATTCAACCTTGAAAGGGATTGATGAGTATTATCGCTATTACAGAAATTTTGAAATTAATACTACAATCTTTAATTAGCTTTAGCTTGAGATAACAGTGTCTAAAAGTTTTTCCGCTTCCACAATTATCTACAAGCTCGGCTCGATTAAGAGTGTTAATGAATTTTTATTTAACTCCTTTGTCTTATTCAATAAATGAGAGGGAATTCTTATTCCCTTCTGCCCCTTAGTGACAGAAAAACAGAAAAGAGGCAGATATTGAAATCCCATTCGAGAATCTGCAAATGCTACGGAAATCGTAGCTTGCGGGGCGGTACGTTATCGGGACACGCGGAGTCCAAAGCATTACCGAAGCAGTCACCCCTGAGTGAAAAAGTTAGCCAAGTTTGCCCCGAAGCCGGAGTTGGCAACACCGACGATATTCCCGCTGGTAGAGAACTTACCGACGGTTCTCCCCGGTCAGCGCTACGGTCACAGAATCGAAGGCAAGACGATCGCCGAAACCTGGATAAAAATCATCCACCGCATCAAAACCACAGGCGTGTTGCGGCCGACAGGATATGACGGACAGGTGCAAGAACTAATCGATCTGATGGCAGTTGTGACCGATGAGCCGCCAGAGTTCTACTTTCTAGAGTCCAATTATTTGCCGATCGATCGCCCGTTTCTGGAAGACTACATCCCGCAGATTCTGGAAGATGCCCCATACCACGAGGGAATCAAGTACACCTACGGTCAACGGATGCGGTCATGGTTTGGGCGTGACCAAATAGAACAAGTCATCGCCAAACTCATCAACGAGATTGACGCTGCCAGCGCCGTTATCAACCTCTGGGATTCTAGCGGCAACTTCAGCAGACGCGCTGACGGTAGCTCCGACCATCAGCACAGTGGTAGCCCATGCCTCAATCACATCTGGGTGCGCGTGGTGGGCGGGGAACTCTCACTGACTGCTACGCTGCGGAGTAATGATATGTTTGCGGCGTGGTCGGCGAACGCGATGGGGTTGCGGGCGCTGCAACCGTACATCCGAGATGTGATCGCCCAACGCTCTGATTGCGATTTGACGATGGGCCCGTTGGTGACGCTATCCCAGTCCGCCCACTTGTATGACGATACTTTCGAGACTGCCGATCGGGTCATCGGTACTCACTACGATCGCCTCTGCAACAGTCGGGACTATTTCGACCCTGCCGGTAACTTCGTAATCGAACTCGTCACTGATGAGGATGATGAAAAGATTTTGGTAACTCAAATTCCGGGCAGTGGAAAAGCCGTTAGCTACTACTCGGGACGAAGCGCTCTGAAGTTAGTCCGAGAAATCTCTGCTGCGTCGCCTGCCATCCAAACCGAGCATATCGGTTATCTCGGAGTAGAATTACAAAAAGCTGCTCAGTGCTTGAAAACTCAAACCATCTATACCCAAGATTTATGATGCCTTTTTCCTTGAGTGGCAAACCCGGCGAAGCTCTGCCAATTCACGGAAGTGTGACTATGACAGAGCCTAAGTCCTTTAATGCTAATTTGAATTCTACAAGTCGTCCCTTCAATCCATTGGAGGGATCGATTCCTAGTTCAAACCAGTCCCAGACAATTGAATTTGAAGCACAATTAAAAGCTGGCGGCATCAACCTTCATTAATTTTCCAAGTTTGCTTCTGACTGGCATCCCGGTTCCGAACAAGGATGCGTTTTTGTATCTAAAAACTCTCGCTTTGCTTTTTAGTGAGTGAGATGTGAGTGTCATGTAGTTGCTATCTGATTAGTATGCGATTGTAGCTTAGGATTGAGCTATTAAAGTTTGTTACTTTCTCAGCAACAGAAATAATTTACAGTTCGTGTTTTTAAAAGAAGCTAAAGGCGAATGAGACGAATACGGTTTTTGGGCATTCGTTGAAGATTTGCGGTAACTCTGGGACTTTTTCCGTCGCAAACGGCTAGCATGAAATCGGCTTCTTCACTCATGGCAATATCGGGAGCGGGGTATTGACCGACATTGACGATCGGGTATCCAAACGTGAGATTACTGCCAGTTTCGGAAACCGTGACTTTGGGATATTCAAGAATATACAAAAATCCTAAAGTTAGCTGGTCAAACCCTCTATAATTGCTAATCAAAATTTCTGCATTTAGTTGAGTGACTTTGAATATTCGCATCACGATTTCCGGAGTAAAATCCTGAAGATTTTCTGTTCCTGTGAAAAACACTTTCATTTAGGGTATAATTCGTTGGTATTTTCAGTTAAATAATTGACTGTTACAAGCGCGATGTAACAGTCACTGTTTCTGGGAAATTTTAGATTCTTTTGAGAAGCATAGCAATACGATCGTATCTATCAGAATAGCAACCGCTGTCAAAAATTCCAAAGTGCTTGTGAGAATAGTTGATCCCGAGTACCGAGATAACGCAGTAGTGGCGGTAGTACGGAAATAATATTGAACCTAAATATGGCTCAATATATTCCGTCTCAAACAAAACTTTTGCCGTCAGCTTTTCATATTGTTGTTGGCTGTTTTGTCCCAAAAGTTTTAAATTCTGAGTGTGCATAGTCAAGCGGTAACTAAAAAACTGCCACTCTACAGCGAAGCATTAACCCCGACCGCGACTGTAATAATTCAATTGTTTCACTTCGGTGAGTTGGTCGATCGACCACATCTGAGCTAAAATTTTGCCAATTTCCTCATAAGTTTCCGCAGAATTAGGACGCTCACAGCCCTGGGTTTTGTCTACAATAGAACAGGTGTTGCGGTAGTAGCGAAATAGTCTTTCTAGCTCTGGCGCAATATTCAGTCTATCCCAACATAATCGCTTAGATAATCTCAGTGCTGGTCGATCGTATGGAAGAGCTGAAGGATGTATCAAAGAATAAGAGGAAAGTTCCGAGCCTGAATTGTCAATTTTCTTGAGGTAGGGTAGTGACATATAAGTGTTCCAAAAAGTCACGACCCGACAGCGAAGCATATTCATGTAATGGATGCAGCCTGGGAAGCTGCACCCAAACTAAAATCTTTAAGCATCAATCAGGGTAGCGTCCATATTTGGCATAGAACTTTTCTTGGTTTTCTAAGTGGTTTTTCTGTATGATTGCGAAATGATTATTGGCATTGTCAAGAGCTTCTTGTTCGGTATCACCGCAGCACCCATTTATTGCATCTGGTGGATAATCTGGAAATCCTTCTAAATCGCCTTCTTCAATCCAGTAAGCAATAAACAAGTTTCGCTCGTACAAAAGACCATCAGACGGGCGGGTTTCTCGAACTTTAATTTCGGGTCTATTTTGCTGAGTCATGACTGTTTTAGTGTTAAAAATCACTACCACATCGCGTAGCGCCCTTGCCAAAGTGTGAATGCAGGTTCAGACTAAAAACCTGCACCCAAAGCTCAATCTAGAAAACTGGATGTTGTCGCCATCTCAGTTCTTCAGGGAATTCATTAACATCTGTATGGTCTTTGACTTTGACTTGGAAAGTGGTCATAGCAACGCCGTCGATGTACATCCGAGAATCGATCGGATTAGACCCAAGCTGTTTGACACTGACCGCAACACCAGCCATTTGACATTGCTGGACGATCGATCGCAACCAATCTAGGTGACACGGACGCGCATCGCTAGCTTTCTGAGCTGACTCTCCGCCACAGACAATCCAATCCACCATCGGTTTTCCAATTTGATGATCGCCTCGAAACTCGCAGGTCTGGCAGCCGACACAGATGCCAAGGTACTTGCGGAGGTCAACGCGCTCCAATAACGGCTCACAGCTAATGAACCGGATGTGGGCTGCTGTATCTCTTAAATCAAGGATGCGATCGGCTACTTCCTGGTTCTCCACACTGGTGCCGATCCAGAGATTCTTGAGCGGAAATTCCAACTTCTCAAAGTAATCTTTCAATTGCTCCAGCGATCGCCAGAGTCGTTTGGGAATTTCGCCTTCCTTCCAGAAATATTTGGCTGCTTCATACAAACGATCTGCTGTTAATTCGTCTATGTAAGCTTTCACGGTTTCGGGTCGCTTGCTCAGAAACAGAAATTGGTGTTGGTTTGCGATCGCCATTACCGCAAACATCCGATCGAGCCATTCTCGTTTGACATTATCATGCCCTGGGTCACTCATTGATAAGAAGAAAAGTTGCGGGGTTTTCGACTTAAACGGTTTAGTTAGCTGTGAAGGAACAAAGGCAATTTTTCCGTTCCATTCCTTAACTTCTCGATACTGGGGAAATTGCTGTAATCGTGCCGACTTAGCGAGATTCGCTGCATAACAGTTTTTGCAGCCTGCACTGATTTTGGAGCATCCTACGATGGAATTCCATACATCCGTTGCCCAAGAAATCTTAGTTCCCATTGTTTTTGTTTTCCCTGTTTTAGTTACTTTTAGGTATCGCTCGAATGATTCTGACTCTGGCTTTAAAAAAAAGCTGGGGATTGCTCCCCAACTTTGACTAATTACCGATTACTTAACAGATTTGATTTGCTTGGAGGATGAAGCAACTTCGACAGGTTCGCTGGCTTCAGGCAAGGCTTGTGCTTCTGGAACTGGTGCAGAGCCAAGACACATTTGCTCGTTATCAACCAAACGCGGATCAACACAGTAAACAATTCCCTGTGATTGAGCCTCCATAATTTGACGTGCTGCTTTGAGGGCAGCTTCATCTAGAGCTCCATTGGGAGGACGAACACTGATTCCCACGTAGTAGTAAGCTCCGTAAGCTCGGCTCTCCGCTGGAGTCAACTCGAAGCGGAAAATGTTGTTGAAGTAGGATTCAGCAGCTTTCGATCGAGCATACTCGTCATAACTACCAGGCATTCCTTCAGCAACCCAGGTATTGAACACCTGTTTGCTGAAAGTCTCAATCAAGCTTTTCAACTTGTCCTGAGACTGACGATGAATCAGAAACGTGCTCAACTCACTACACTTTTCATGGAAGTAAGTTTTCATTTCTCCGCTCACGGGGATTCCCCAAATTTCAGTAAATTGTTCATTCACATAATTTGGTTCAAATGTCAGGATTCTTGAACCGATCGCACACACCGCCATCTCAACGAAATTCCCGCGAGCCAAGCCAGCTTTCTCAACTCGACTGGAATTCATTCCTTTCGTTTCTCCTGTTACGAACACACCAAATTCCCGGGAACAGTTTGCTCTGTAACGGCTAGGGATATTGGGAATGCGAAAAGCAAATCCGTTAATGATAATTGGATTTTCCATGATTTTAGGCTTCCGATTTGATTTAGGTTTCAGATTTGGTCTAGGTTTCGGTCAAATTTGTTGAGTTCCTTTGTTTTTCAACAAAAGAAACTCAACACTTCAAAGCGAAGCATTACTGGTTTATGTTTCTGATTTGGATTTTGTTTCTGATTCTGTTTCTGGTCTATGGCGAAAAGAATCACACTCCCCAAGCAAAGCATTACTAGGAATCGGGCGCTCGCGGCTGGGAATTAAACAACTATTTTAGCGTTTACTTTGAACGTAAATCGCTAAAATAGGGACTTTATGCTCAGTTCTCTTGAGTTCGATCGAACGCTGTTTTTCCAATTGTTGTAGGTATGGAGAAGTGAGAAACGATTGATGTTTTGCTTCTGCTTCTGCCACCAATTGCTTTAAGTCATCAATGTAACTTTGGCTGCGTTGGATTTCAGTGGCATTCGATCGACACAGACTTTCGTATTCGCGACTAATATCTTCATCCAATCGGGTAATACCAAGATTCTTGTCATCGTAGCGAGTTCGGAATTGGATAACGATTTTAGCGTTTTTGTCGTTGTAGACAATGTTTTTCTTAGACTTTTGAGACTCAAGAATCTCGAAAGCTTCCAGAACAGCATCAGGTTCGATCGCTTCAGCTTCAGCTTTTAAATTCTCGATTTGGTTACGGATTTCGGCAAGGCGTTTGAGATGTTCCATGTTACAATAAATTAGATGGTGAAAGAACAAGACTTTGGTCGATAATCTAAATCTTCTAGATTACCAACCAATTTTGTAGCTACCAGTTCAAAGCTTCTTGTGCTGCTTCTTGAGGAGTTCCCATGAACTCATCCTCAAGGTTAGAAGCATTTTGAGCTGGAGTTTGACGAGCAAGTTCTTCTTGAGCCATTGCTTCATGGAGACATTCTTGGTCGTATTCCTCCTCTGGGAACCAATAGCCATCAATTTCAGGCAAGTGTTTGTCAAAGTGTTTTGAGTTCTCCTTGAGAAACCATTCAGGCTGTTGTTCGATCGACTCAAGATGATTTTCAACCCATTTGAGAAAAGCAAATCTGACTTGCTGAGGTGTATAGGGAGCGCAATGATGAAAATCAATCGCGTACAATCGATCGACAATTTCATCCAGATTAATGAGTTTGGCGAGCGCTTCTTCTAGAATCCTGTCTGAAGGTTTCCAGGGAATTTGCGAATTCAAAAATTCTGTCGAATGGTCGCGAGGATTTTCTGGGAATTGCGCTACTTTAGATGTGGAAGAAGGTAGAATAGTCATGTTGTTACTTTTTAATGATTGTAAGAAACCACTACCCCACAGCGGAGCACCCCCGCTACTGTTTGGGTAGTGGTTTTTTTATTGGCTATTTATGAAACGTTTTTGTTTCTGTTTCTACCAGTCGATCGTTTCTGTTTCTGATGTTTCTGAAGATACGACGTCCGAAGCCGTCTGTATTTCTGGTTCAGGTTGAGAATTGGCAGCAAGAGAATTAAGGAGATAGAGAAGGGAGCCAGCAGCAACAGCGGTAAATTGAGTAGTTGTAGGAGCGCCATTGACGGTTTGCTGGATGAGGTAGGAATCTCCGATTCGGTCACAACTAATAATCTGTTGGCGATCGATCGCACTTTGGGCAAGTTTGGCAATTCGGTTGTGGATATGGCTAGTGACCTTTTTCTTCGACTTATTCTGCTTATTCGCGTTGTTCATGATTTTGATTTGACTTTGGTGAGATAGCCCCTTTTTAAGGGTGCTAGAACTTGGGAGAGTAACTAGAGGAGGCTTAATTGCTGATAGGCAGGTTCGATGACCTGGAAGCGGGATTCAGCCGGAATGTATTGATAAATGAGCAGATTGCGATCGCGAGCCATATTGAAAGTTGTTGCGGTTCCGCCACCAACTCCGTGGGGGTCGCCAGAGAAAACAGCCAAACAGATGTCCGATCGTTTCACCATCCACAAATTTCTGGCTTGCATAACCCCGGAACAGTATTCGTCGAACAAACAGACTCGTTTAGTTGCCTGTTCCAACAACTGCTTATAATGGAACTGCTGGCGCGGTGTCCACAATTTGTGCTGGTTACGGCAAGGAATTACCGCTGTCCACTTCAATTTGTGTCGAATTAGGATTTGAGCAGCCAGTTGATCGGTGCCAAGTGCCATTCCACAGAAAAAGTGCTGGACGCCTTGGTTGACTGCCATCATGATAAGTTTTTCGATTTCGGGAAGGTACAGGCTTGAAGTAATCCAGCGATGTCCAGTTATCATTGCCGTGTGGTATTCTTTACCAGCAAATGGTTCATCGAAATCGTATTGAGTCGATCGATGCAGACTTTCCTTAACTTGTTGAAGTAATGCAGTTGTTCTCATGATGATTGTTGATAAAAAATCAACAAGTCAAAGCGAAGCATTACTAGAAATTGGATTCAGAAAATGTAGATATTTTAACAAAACATCTACATTTAAAAAAAATCCCCAGCGAGGGCTGGAGGTTTTTTCTATTTACATTCTTTATCGCGGCGGATAGTATATTCGCCTTCATTACCAAAACTACCGCCTCGAACCAAGCAAAACTTCTTCAAACTCCACGGGTGGGTGAATGTGATTGTGCCATGTTGACCATAACTTCCACCAATTCCGCTATTAGTTTCTGATGCCCAACTAATCAAAGTAGCTTTATCAGCTCCACCTTTACCTGCTACTTTGGCATCAATTCCTCTAAATGTGGATTTGATAACAATTCCTTCAGGCATAGGCACGGGTTTTTCACAAACACCATCCAAACACTGTGCAATTGCTGGATTTATGCCACCATAAATTGCTACCGATCGAACTTGTCCATAGTTAACAATTGCATCATATCTCGATTGTTTTGAGGTCTGGTGCAATTGCAATAACGCTCCGGTTACTTTGGCATTAGCAACTACTCTTAATGTTGTGGGAATTGTGTAAGCTGAAAGCATAGAAATGATAGAAATTGAGGTGACTAAATCTACTAATTTCATGGTTTTTTTCTTATTTTTTGTTTACAAGCCAACAAACCTGGGTCACTTCCTCATCGCGAAGCGCCCTCGCCGACGACTCCCGGCACTCTTCTCTTGATTAAAAAAAAATCCCAGAACCTTAAAGGGTTCCGGGATTCCTTTCGATGTCAATGACTAGAACAATTCACTAACATCGAATTCATGTTCTTCGACATGACCGTTTTGACCGTTTTGAAGGCGATCGGCATAATTGCCACGTTGATTGTTGCTAATAGCTTGATTTTCCATCTTTGCCATAGCATTAGATTTCGCTTTCTTGGCATAGTAATTCGCTCTCATGTTGATTAATTCTCCTTCAGTAAATTCTAGACCTTTCACAAAATCTAATAATTCGGGATATGTCATGTTGTGGATATCATCTGCTTTCCACTCTTCTTCAAACATCTCGTAACCACCAAACTTTAATTTCTTGAGTTTGATTTCTTCTTTGTTGACCGAGCGATAATCTTCCCAAGCCAAAATCCGAAGTGCATCTAGCAAGATACTGCGTTTCTTACCAGTCTTTGAAGGGATGTTAATAGCCATGATTGTTACCTCTAAGTTATTGAATTGAACAGAAAGAGCTAAGAAAACTCTCCTTTCCTCATCGCGAAGCGCCCTCACCGACAAACTCCGATTACCAAGTCTGCGGATGTTAGATTGATTTAAGTTCGATCGATCCAGAAAAAGACATGGGGCAATTAAGTTTCCTTAATCGCCCCATTCCTTTACCACTTAATGGCTTGTTCCATCTGAGATGTAAATCCCTTGGCTCCATTTAATTGCCACAAAACTAAACTAAACCTTTCCTCACTTAAGATACGAGGTACAGAATGGCTAAATTTACAATTAAATTGGTTGATATCTCCATCTTCAAGCAAGTAAGTTTTGTCATCAACCACAAATTCCGCCCTGCCAATATTCAGAGATACAGCCATAGGTTTTGCATACCCATGATCTCTGTGAGATGCAATCAATCCACAACTGCCTCCCCTCTCTTGGC
Organism: Microcoleus sp. B3-D7; assembly: GCF_036705305.1. Lineage (NCBI taxonomy): Bacteria > Bacillati > Cyanobacteriota > Cyanophyceae > Oscillatoriales > Microcoleaceae > Microcoleus > Microcoleus sp. B3-D7. The sequence goes on from NZ_JAUBUE010000054.1 coordinate 26,855, forward strand.
CATGATAAGTCAGCAAACCTACATCACTGCCTGGATAAATGCGTTGACAAAGGTTATAAAGTCTTTGGTCAAAATATCCAGGGGTTACTTGACCGTTGCCAAGATGGACTTTGTTAAACAACCAAAGCTCTAACCTTTTCTGTGTTAGGCTACTATGGCTATATTCCATCTCACCGACTAAACCCTTCAAATGTTGCTTAAATTCGTCAATGTTTGGGATTGTCTTCTTAATCTTTTCCACGATGTTAGGCTCCTACGACAGAAATTTGCTCATTTCCCTATCGCGAAGCGACCCTAACAGATAACTTCCTGGCTCTCAATCTAACGTTTGTTAAGGCAACAGATGTCTAGATGTTTAGATATTCACCAATGGAAAGAGAAATTTATCCAGTGGTGAATGTAAACTAATCGTTACTCAGAAAGACTTCTGGTGGATAAGGTTTAGCGATCGAATAGTAGCATTCTCTATAGAACAACAATCCTTCAACAGAGAAACCTCTTTCGATTGCTAGGTCTGTGAGTTGGGTTAAATCCATCGATCGAATCTTACTCCGTGTCCAGCGGCTGTAAAACCGGGTGTAACGTTGGTTTAAATCTTCTCGGATTTGAGGATTTGTTTCAAATACTTCCCATGCGAGAACACGGAAGGCATCACGCAGGCGTAAAGTTTATTGGTCAGTTTCCTGATTAAGTTGAATCATAAATTGAAGAGATGTTGTAGAAGTTTGAGAGGCTACTATCGGGGGTTATTGAACTGTCAAAGTTTTCTCTCCCGTAGGTTACAGGAGAGAGAACTTAATGTATTTGCTACATTTTCTTGAGTTTAATTACTTCTGCAACAAATTCAGGAGTTAACCCACGAATCTTGATTTCGTAAGGAAAATCTTTAATCCGTTTCGCTTTCCGAGCCTCACTTTCTTTGGCATAAGTGTAGCCACCGACATCTTGAACGATTTCTTTAACTTTTTCACCACCAGCTTTCGATCGAACGCCGATGTAGGTAATGAACGAATCAAACCCAGAACTGGCATCTGGCATCTCTTCCCAGTTAAATTGATTGTTCGTCGTGCCGACAATGGTTATTCGATCGCTCAACCGGACAACGACATAGCTACCATGTGGCGAAGTCTCGACGATTTCCCCTTCAATGCCTGCGAAATTTATCTGGCTCATGACTTGCTCCTCTATTTAGAAACGAGACGACTCAATACCCCACAGCGAAGCACTACCAACCATCTCAAAAACAGTTTCTTGTTTCTGTTTCGGAGATGATTAGCGTTTCTAAAGTGTTTCTTGTTTCTGGTGTTTCCTAAACTAAAGAGAAAAATCCTGGACTGATTGCACAAGATATTCAGGAGAAAGTCCGATCGCTCTCACCTCATACGGGTAGCTGTGAACGAACTTGGACACAAAGGCATCCTTATTGGGGGTGCCGCCAGCTTTGATAATTTGGGATTTGACCAGTTCTGCATCCTGGTAGGTGTGCGTACCTACATACAGGACAAACTGCTTTGACAGAAAACCTCTCAAATTATCCGTTGCTGTATCCCAGATGAACTGGGATGTGTAAATGCCTTTGATGGCGATTCGATTGGATAATCTGAATATGAAGTAGTTCTGGTGCGGAGATAGCGCCAAAACTTTTGCTTGAATGCCACCAAAATTAATTCTTTCCATTTTAGTATCGCAGCAATGCAGTAAGTAAGTCAGCAAATCAGTCCTTTACTTCAGAGCGAAGCATACAATTCTTGTCTCTCAGCAGGAACGGTAGCAGGCACAAAGGCTTTGAAGCGAGCTTTGTCTTGGAGTCTGTGTTGACGAGCAATGTACTGAAAAACCTCTTTAACATCCTTGATACGAAGATGTTGAAGATTGGTTGAGCCGATCGAATATTGCTTCCACAGTCCTTGCTGTTGCAGGTACAAGCACAAGTAGAACCCGTAGTCAGGTAAAATCAACACTGGACACTTGATTCCCGTGAGAAATGACTCAAACTTTTTAACTGGCTCACCTAGCTTATGTTTGCTACCTTTGTTGATAAGCCAGAAATCAGCTTCAGCAAAGTTTTTACGCACAATCCAGTCATAACTTGATAGGTTTTCCATCGTTTTTCGGAGAGAAATCCTCCCCAAAAAACGAAGTATTAAAAAGTTGAGCTGCTTTGTTTCCAGGTTGTTAATAGAAACAAAACTGTTTCTGCTACTGTTCAACTACTGGATATTCTGACCAATACCATTCCAGAAAGCGCTTAATAAACTGAGCGGTGGGTAAGTCGTAGTAGCTGACATACCAGAGAAACAGAGGCTCTTCTCTAAAGCGCTCACAGAAAGAAAGGAGATGGCGGTTTACAGTTCTGTCTTGGATCCGTTGCCAGATAATTTGCCGTTTCTCTTCAACGGTACTGCCATCAAAGTAAGTTGCTAAGTTCGTCAACTCTTTGCGTTGTTTCCGTGCCCAGCTTAATAAACGGATATTGTTACCTTCATAGGTAACAGAATAATGTCCTTTCAGCAATTCTTTATCAACTTGCTTGCCATTACGATCGAAATATGTCCCTTCTCGACGGTTAACATCATAAGGGAAGAGTTTTATTAGGTTAATTGTGATTTCTGACATAGCTAAAATACTAGGGTAAGAGGTCGTTGCCTTATCGCGAAGCGTACCTCACACATAAACACCAAATATCTCAAATTCTGATAATTTTAGTTTTACCTTGAGTTCGATCGATATTGTCTTTGGTTCCACGACTGATGCCGTCCCAGAGAGCAAAACCGTAATCGCAAACTGAGCACATTGCTTTGTCCCGCTCGACATAATTCCCTGGAATTCCTACAGTTTGAAATCCAGTAACGTTTCTGGGTTTCCCGTTTCCCGACCACAGGGCAAAGTAAACCCTTACATTTGGATAATTCTGAGAGCGTAGATATTCCTGAACCAGTTTGTCTATTCCTGACGCCTCGCCTAAAATTATGGAAAAGTTTAGCTCCATTATGCGATTAAGAGATTGCAGTCTAAGGCTGATGTCTGTTATCGATCGACTGCCAGATATCATCACAATTTTGTTCATGTTTGCTACTATTTTTTAGACTTCAATTTCTCGAAACGAAGTACACATTATGTTAAAATAAAGCATTATGAAATTAACTTGCATTGATTTTTTTGCCGGGATAGGAGCATGGAAGTTAGGAATGAAATTAGTCAATTCGACATCTCAAGTAAAGTTTGAGACGATCGAGTTTATAGAAATAAATTCCTATGCTCAAAAAGTTCTACAAACTCACTTTCCTAATATTCCCATCCATTCCGATATTGTTGATTATCAACCAGTTAAAGGGAAAGCCGATGTCTTTTTCATATCATTCCCCTGCACGAACACATCCAGAGCCGGGAAAAAAGAAGGGCTGGCAGGAAAAGAATCAAGTCTCTGGTTTGAAGCGCTCAGGTGCATCATCATCAGTAGACCAAGTTTTGTGGTTGTGGAGCAGCCAGTTGGGATTATCGATCGAGGGTTACGAACAATTATTGCCGGACTCCGACTGGGAAATTATGAGACAGAAATTGAAGTTATCAGCGCGTCGGAGTGCGGTGCGCCTCACGAGAGACAAAGAGTATTTGTCGTTGCCTACCTGCACAACTTACAGCTCAAGCAACGGAAAGGGTGGACGAGCTGGTTTGAACAAATTGGAAAGCACATTGCGATCACAAAATCGTTTGTCAGCTACCCAGAAGCTCAACCCGGAACTCTGCCTTTGGATGATGGGAATGCCCCCTACCTGGCTGGATTGCATTACGAAAACTGGTGGCGTTACAATTCCCCGCCAACCAACCCAGGAGTAGAACCGCGAACCCCTGGACGAGCGGAAGCCGTGAGTCTTGTCGGCAAGTCGATCGTCCCAATCCAAGCTGCTGTTCCTCTCATGCGCGTTCAGTTTCTTGCTTCTTTACTTGGCAACCAACATATTCAGAGATAAAACTAATGGGTAGAAACAAGAGAAGAATGAAGCAGAAAGACCTACTGTTTCTAGAGATGAGCTATGGCCGGACACTCAATCTACAGTGTGTCATTGACAAATCACATCATAGTGACGGTCATGGCGTTTATCTACAAATTAATCGAGGCAAGGAGAAGCAACATCGGCTAATCTCCGTTCATGCCAGCATATTGGATGCGTGGAAAGTTGCTTTGAATGGAAACTCACTCTTAGAAAAATCCAGCTTCAGTTACTCAAAAAGCAACGCTGAAATTACTCAAGAGTTCATCCGTAATTTAATCCAAGTTTACGGTGACTATGATTCAGATGACGCTCAGTATATGCCCAAGGGTGATAATCGAGTTATTTTACCGTGGCTCTTGTCTGGCGGAAAGATGGATGATCCGAATATCCCTGAAGGAATTACCATTGAAACGCTCAAACCTCCTGTGATAAAAAAATGGAAGATTTACCATCGGGAATGTAACCATCCTGATTATTCTGAAGGAATGTATGCGATCGGCACTTCAGACACGGAAGTTTTGCTGATTCAAGACACAGAAATGGTAGTGATTAGCAATGCCTATATCCTGGCTGCTTATCTGGCAGATCACTTGAATGATACCGACCACAGCGAAAGATACTTGGCTCAAATAGAACTCGATCGACTCTATGCAGATGCACAAACTCTTTTCTCGGTTCGTCTCAACACTGTTGACATTAACTAATGAATGAATCTTCGGGTAATCATAAGGATAAAACCCGCTGAAATTCTTTGAGGACATATCTCAGAAACTTCTGATTTCGACTAAGCAGCTCTAAGAACTTGTCAGGGAGACAAGTAAATCCTTGTCGAGTCAGCTCCTCAACCAGAAAGAACACAGCATATCCAAAGTAAAACAGTTTGGGGGCTATGTCACCTTCCGGCGTAAATCCTTCAGTGGATATGAACGAATTTCCTTTAGTATCGAGATACTGAACCACATAGAGAGTCCCACCAGCACTCAGTTCCAGGGATTCTCTCTTGTTTTCTTTCAATTTTCCATTGGGTCGATCGAGTCTAAAGTCATAATACATTTCTCTAGTTAGGGCTTGCTGAATAATCGAGTGCATATTGCGTCGCGAAAGGTTTCGAGCGCGCGAGCGAGAATAAAGTGCAAGATAAACAGGTAAAATAGGTCAAAACCCGTGCATCACCACCTGAGCTCATGTACAAAAAGGTTGAGCTTGCTCCCATCCCACCCTTGGACTTTGAACTAGCCAACGGCTCTAAATTGTCACGCCTATAACCGTTGGGTAAAGATGGCCCAAGTAATACCGTGGTCAGAATTTGAATCAGAATATGCTCAAAACTTCCCCACAGAAATGGGTGCACCAGCTTTCATCATGGAGGATGGCGTTGGGGGCATTAATTATTAAGGAAAAATTAGGAATTAGTGATCGGGAAACAGTAGAACAAATCCGTGAAAACCCGTATCTGCAATACTTTATCGGTCACTCAAGCAGAGCGTAACGAGCTGCCATTTGACCCATCACTATTGGTTCACTTTCGCCAAAGAATTAGTCCGAACTTAATTAATAAAGTGAATGAACGAATGGTCGAAAAAATGCGCTCCATCACCGAGCGTTAAAACCGAAAAAAAAAAGGATTCGGACGCCAAAAATGAGTCACTCAATCGCGGTAAGTTGATAGTAGATGCTACCTGTGCCCCAGCAGACATTACCTATCCGACCGACTTAGGACTATTAAACAAAGCCAGAGTTCATACCGAAAAAATTATAGACATCCTGTATAAACAGATCAAATATCAAACCAGTAAAAAACCAAGAACCTACCGTAAGCTCGCCCGAAAAGATTACTTATTGATAGCAAAACAAAGAAGACCATCCCGCCATAAAAAAAGACAGGCAATTAAAAAACAACTTCAATATATCAAAAGAAACCTCGCTCATATTGAACAGCTAATCAAGTCAGGTGCGACTCTCGAGCGCCTGAGCACAAAGCAATATAAAACCTTGCTAGTCCTCACAGAGGTCTATCGCCAACAGCAATGGTTATTTGATAACAATAAACAGAGCATTGAGGATAGAATAGTAAGTTTAAGCCAACCCCATATCCGTCCCATAGTCAGAGGAAAAGCCGGAAAAAGCGTAGAGAGGCGAGCAAAACTATCAGCCAGTTGCTTTGAAGGATATATATTTTTAGACAGGATGAGCTGGGATAATTTTAACGAATCAGGGGACTTAAAAACACAAGTAGAAGCATATCATAAATTCACAGGGTATTATCCAGAGTCAGTTCATGCAGATCGCATTTACCGAAATCGGGAAAACCGAGCATGGTGTAAAGAAAAAGGTATTAGGCTGAGTGGGCCGCCATTAGGAAGACCGCCAGCAAATGTGAGTAAATCAAAAAAGAGGCAAGCGTTGGAAGATGAGAGGATTAGAAATGCCATTGAGGGCAAGTTTGGGGCTTGCGGAAACGAAGATTCGGTCTCAATCGAGTGATGGAAAAACTTGATAATACATCTGGTACAGCCATTGCTATTACTTTTTTAGTAATAAACCTTTCTACCTGGTTAAGACGGGTTTTTTGTGTGTTTTTATGTCAAAAATCGAAAATTACACCTATTTACGGGTCAGTTATTATCAAAAACTATAACTGGACAAGTTATAGCAAACAAAAAATTATGTGTCGCTGAACTTAAATCATTCCTCAATTGCTATCGTGATTTTTCTTAACTTATTCAGCAAGCCCTAGTTAGATTGTTCAGGTGGTCTAACTGTTGTCTCAGCCTCATGTTTTCTGCTTCTATCTGCAAATTATCTATTAGCAGTTGCGAGTTGTCGATCGATAATCCTGAATTAGCCACCGATAAACGGGCATATTCTCTCAATAAATCTGTGTATTCTGACATACTAATTTCCTAATTTATTTGCTATATTATACCAAATCATAAGTAACAACTGCTCAGAAATAAACTGCTTCGCTAGGGGGTTTTGATGTCTATCTTTGTGAAAGTCTTATGGTTGCCGTACAAAATCCAACAGTTAAAGCGAAACCTGTAGTAAGCATTCATTGCGATGGTGCTTGCTCAGGAAATCCAGGACCCGGTGGCTGGGCTGCAATTCTCACAATTCCAGGTAAGCAAAATAAAAAAGCGATTAGTGGTAAATCCGAAACCACGACGACTAATAATCGGATGGAATTGACAGCAGCGATCGAAGGGTTAAAAGCTCTCAAAAAGCCCTGCACGGTTACGTTATTTTCTGATTCTACTTATGTCATTCATACAATGACAAAGAGCTGGAAAAGAAGCGCTAACCTTGACTTGTGGGAGCAAATAGATCAGCTAGCTCTTACTCATGAGATTACCTGGATTTGGCTGCCACGGAACTCGAATGATGAGCTAACTGAGTGCGATCGATTAGCCAAAGAACAAGTCATTAATTCACGGTAAACTCCGTCAAATAACCCCTTTGGCACTGCTTAATGTAGTGCCAAGGGTGCTAAAATAGTGCCAATCTTAGCGGGAAAAAGAATGAGTCAATTTGATTATCTGCAACAACAACTGGCTAACAGTGTATGGGCAGGAAAAGAAATTTTGAAAGTAGCTGATGTAGTGAACCAGGGGGTTGTGGGAGGAAAAGATTGGTACTTTAGTCTACCTCAAATCCAATTTATAATGAACACTCCAGTAATGGGAGGAATCAAAGCTTTACTAACGGCATCTCAAAATATAGGAGACACAGTACAGGATTGCTGCTTAGTATTTCTGGAAACAGTGAACGGCATTAACCGTGCCTACAACAGCAAAGCATTTACGAACTTAGCGGGCAAAGGTCAGCAAGAATTAGCAAGTCTGCTTCCTAGTACAAGAGAGCGACTGATTTATGAAGCATCGGTCAGTGCGTACAACGAATCGCTGAATTTACCAGATTTATCAGTCAAAATTGCAACGATCGAAGGTGAAATAGCAGCAATTCAATCAGGTGGACAACCCGCAGAAGAACAACTAAATACATGGAAAACTGAAGCAATATCAAAAATTGAAGAGTTTAAAAGTGGAATCTTGAGCCAGATCGAATCTCTGACCGGAAATCCACGCCGAAACGCTCGCACACGTATACGAAGGGCAGAAGCCGGAAGGGTAGCAATGACAACAGGCACAATTCCCAACATCATTGCTCAAAATCCATACTCCATCAGCTCAACCTACAATCACTCCATCAGTTCCACTTACCGCCGTCCGCCCGTGGTAAACACTGCATTAGTGCCGATCGCAGTGGGCGGTGCAGCAACGATTACAGGAGCCGTCGGTGTGCTCACCAGCATTGCAAGTTGGCTGTTGGGGAGCTTTTTCTTGAAATCCTTCAACATCCCGGCAGTTTTGTTACCAGCGCTGACGAATACAGTGGTGTCGATCGTCCTCAAATTGTCAGGCAGTGCTGGTGGTGCTGAAGCAGTTCGTTATTTTGCAGCTTCAGCTTTAAAGGCTGGAGCAAGTCTGTTACCGAAAATCTTCGGAGTGACGGGAATGCAAGCAAGTGGTTGGGCTTATTTGATGGCTTGGGCTTTGCCTATAATTGGAGCTGCCGTCATCATTGCCACCGCCATGAGAAACCGAACCGATCTCGCAGAATTCCTTTATGTTTTTGCTGATATTGGAGAAGCCACACCAAGAAAATTTAACTTGTCCGTAGCTCATATGTATGACACGAATCAAGTTGAAATTCTTGAACAGTTAAAAACCTTAGCAAAATCATTGATAGAAAGAGCTGTTGTGCCGATCGAAAGTGTCATCGGAGTGGGCTTAAACAGTAAAAGAGAATATATTATTGGCTATGATTTGATGCTGCCAGACAATCCAGTTCTGATTCCTAAAGACGATATCCCAACAAGGTTAGGAACTGATAAAGTTGCTAGAATAACATCAGGAAAATTCTTTTTTACTGATTGATATGCCGACGGATTACCAATTACAATATTCCTGGGTAGATGAGAGTCTAGGACAAATACAAACGATCGCCGTTTGGTCAGTTTGGGATTGTGTTACCAAACAATGGTCAAATGCTCCCAAAGTGACTCTCCGAAATACGCTCCTTTCAGGCTGGCATCAAGACGCTGGCAGAGAGCGTTTCTGCATTGGAGAAGTCCCCGAAGATACCAAGAATGCCTCTCTTTTAGACCCTTTTGTAGCTAATAAGAACGATCGATACACCTTAGACTTAGCCAGCAACTCTCGCAACCACGGGCGCTTTACTTTTAATCTGGCTCCGATCGGTTCTAACTATTACGGAACCAAAGGTAGTGAGCAATGGAAGAGAATAATTTACGGTAGCATTATGCACACCGGATGCAAACTTCTAGTCGGTCGCGAGTTCAATTTTATTATTGTTGATGACACCAAAAAAGATGCTCAGGGTAATCCACAAGATGACCCTACAAATGGCAGACACTGGAATAGCGGAGATAGTCATGGTAAAGCTTCCAAGGATTTTATGCGGATACTTGGAACAGGTGATGTCCACTTGCCAAATGACGAAGGAATTCCCCTTCAGTTTCGGATAGCGTCATTCAAACAATGGGTGGCAAAGGGGACGATCGCCTACAACCCAGACTTGGATGGTTCGGGCTATGATTTAGTCATCCCTTGGAGTTCATTAAAAGGCAACAAACCAGCTCTAGGAAACTACAGAGATAAACTGTTGTGCGGGCTGGTATTTGAAGCGGAAAAACGGACTGCAAAAGCGGGCTGGATGCTCTTTCAATGGTTTAAATTTGAAACTCTTGAACAAGACAAAATAATCAGCAGACTCAGAGATAAATGTCAAAAGCTAGTCAATGCAACCAACTCAATTCAAGCTTTGGCTAAAGAGCTAAGAATCCATCAGGTAGAAGCAGAACAGGAGCGGGAACAGGGCGAAAGCATTCAGTCCGAAGCTGAGTATGTAAACACAGCAATGGAGATAATCAAATATGACATCAAAGGTAGACTATTGTTGCATCCTTACATCACCGGGAAAGTTGCAGAAAGACTTCGTGCCGTTTGGTTAAATTTAGCAAAAGCAGCCGGAGTCCGTTTCTGGTCACTCATGTCGCAACCCGATGAGTATTTCCAGAAATATGAAATCACCGACAGTAACGGAAAAACTACTTTTACAGAGAAAGTTTTCTGTGCACCGTCAATGGCTCCTGGTGAGTACATTGTATTCTGCAACCCCATGCGTCACTGGGGAGATTGCCAACTCTGGATCAATCGCCATGAGGGAACCTATGCCAGAGGCTACGGTTTGATGGCAGCATCAACCAAACTCATGCTGAATTTGGGGAGAGACTTTGATGGTGACTTTGTTCAACTGATTCGATCGAAAGAATATCCCGCACTCCGAGATGCGATCGCCAACTTTGACCAACCTCCATTAGTCGAGAAACTTCCCAAAATGGCACTACCGGGAACTCTTCAGCAAGTAGCCATCAACAGCATGAACGACAGCACCGGGATTGTGGCTTCACTTCTGGGTCGCGCCAGAGGTGCGGGTGCTGAAGGGATAGTGCTGATAATTCCCCCCGGCGGAATGCAGACCGAGCCAAAAGAGATGTCAATTATCGACTTCCTCAGTCAGGAATTGCAGATCGCCGTAGACTCCCTCAAATCGGCATATCCCAATAATGACAAGGGTTTACAGGCAGTGACCGATTATCTCAACAGTCTTGGTGATGTAGGTAAAATTCCCTGGCTCAAAGACTTTAAAGAAAAGGATGTTTACCTAAGCCGACCCTGTGCCGTTGCCACCGATGCGATCGATACTATTTCCCGCCTTGTCAAAGTTGTCAATTCATATTGGCGACCAGCTCAGCTAGAAACCAATATCGACATCAACTCTTTTGAGAATGCACTTTTTGTGGGAGTTGAAGTTACCAAAGATCAGCTCGATTTTGCCTTTGAACAGCGCAAAGGATATGCAAGAGAAATGCAAGGTGCGATCGCCTGGAAAGAGCAGAATGATGGTGACACTACCAAAATCCGCGAGGTTTCTGCCAAATATCAAGCTCTTAAAGAGTCAGCTCTTGAACAATTTGCAGATGCTAACAGTCAACCCTATACCGACAAATCCTGGGCTGCTGCTTACTGGCGCGCTGTTCATACCCGAGCCGGAGAGCTGAGCACCGGAGCGCTCGTGTTTAACCTATTTAGAGAAGAAATCGTGACTGAGTTGCAAGAGAATCCTGATACTCTGCCCTATTTCAACGTCTTTAACGTCCACAAGCAAGAACCCAATGTCTGGAGCCGAGGTGAATGGACTGGACAGAATGTTTTGATTCGCATTGTTCAACGCCTGAAACCAGCTACGGGTCAGCAAGCAGCGCGGATGGAGTTGGCGATCGATATGAGGTATCCAGACAGCACCAAAAACATCGGCTATTTTCCCCTTGGATGGGTTGGCGAAAAGTATCGAAGTAAAGTTGCGATCGGTGAAACTCGCGAAATGTGGATTTACACAGATGGCAAATACATGGATGAAGCGGGTAGAACTATTACCAAAACCGCTCGTTTATTTAATCAATCCCTGAGTCAAGAACAGATTGATTTCTTAAATGGCAAAATGCCAGCAGGTCTTTATAGTCCGGAAGATTTCGGTTTGCCACCCAATTAATACCGCATAATTTATACCACTATACCAATAGTGGTAAATACCACCATCGTTGTAAGAGCAAATAATGTCGAATTAATGTCTAATTTATTGTGCTTTTAAAAGAATTAAGGCATAATCAAATCAAGCGTCTGTCTCAATCCAAATTTTGAATTATGACTTCAGTTGTTGAAAATCTCCCATTTGGAGAAGTTATCTCCGGTGTTGTAGCTTCTCTAGAAAGCGGAAAGGATATCAAAATCGAAGGCTTCGGCACTTTCTCTTTGATTGAAAAACCAGAACGGGAAGGACGAAACCCCAGAACAGGTCAATTAACCACCTACAAGCCTACTCGCCGGCCGAAAATCACGTTTGACAAGAAGTTCCTTGAAAGGGTTTATGCGGGTGCAAGTGCTTCTGAAACTTTGCCTGAAACAACTTCGGTAACAGCTCCAGTAGCAAGTCCTGCACCGACTCCAGCTCCCGTAGCAGCTCTCGCACCAATCCCAGTAGCAGCTCCAACAGCTCCTGTTTTGCCTCCTCCAATTCCAGCAGAATTGCTTATTCCTTCTCAACCACCGTTGCTGTGGCAAATTAAAGCTCCAGACGGTAGTTTTGTCGAAGTTCCCAGTAATGAACTGCGTAATTGGGGAGTTAGTGCAAATACTCCAATTTACTCCGTTGCTACTGGCTGGAAACTAGCAGGGAGCATTCCTGAACTGGTTGGGGTGGTTCAATAAGAAGAGCTTCTGCTCAACTATATTGGCGACGCAAAAACTGCACAAAAAAACCTGAGTGACTGCACCCACGCTCAGGTTTTTTCATGTTCCTTGTTTCTAATAATTTCTAACAATTGCTAAGGATTTGTAAGAGTTTCTAAGAATCTCTAGACAAAACCCGAAAATATAGGATGTCTCAAAGCACCCGTAGCAGTAATCCCAAGATGGATAACTTCGACGATTCTGCCCATATAATTAGCTTGGTTAGCCCAGATAGTCGATCGCTCTGCATCAGTGAATCCAGTACCGACTTTGGCATTGACAATTCGCTCGTTGAGAGTGCCGCCAACTAAGAGATTGCCCAACGATGCAGAATATTTCCCTGAGCCTTTGGTAAACCCGGTAACTGGCAAACGGTCTTTCACAAAATTCTTGACTTTCAAAAGTGCGATCGATCGACCCGGAAAATACACCGAGTTCGGATTCCGCAGCATTATCCCTTCAGCCGACTGTCCTGATGCCTTGATTGAGTCAGCTTCCGCTTGAATGACCAGAGGATTATTCTCGATTAGCCTTTGCGGGACGTAACTAACTTTCCCCATTGCCGGGAAGAGTTGTTGAATCTGATTGTATTCATCGGCTGCCAAGATATTCGGATATTGAGTGAAGCCGATCGCAAAGATGCGGAATTCAATCCTCTGTTTGTCAGATTGAACAGTTGCTGTAGTTTTGGTCGATCGGGCAATCCCAGAAATTCTATCGAAAGGCTCTCCGGGGATGTACAGCTCACCATCAATGAAAGACAAATTGTTGGCTAACCGGATGCTTTCACAGATTTGCTCAATTTCGGTAAGTCCTGAATATCTAGTTTTACCCGATCGACTCCTCAACCCATTGTTCGGATTCTCATACAAACACCGCACTCCATCCAGTTTAGGACTACTGAGCCATTCAGCAATACCGTAGTTTTTGGTTGGGCTGTAAGTATTTGCTAATTGTAATAGCATTATTCTTGCTCCTTAACTAACAAAGCGACCTAAAGCAGGGCTTCGGAGATTGCCAGTAGCTGTTACTCCCATATAAACTATTTGAACTTGTTTACCGATATAAGACTCTCTGTTCATCCACAAATCTTGTTCCTCTTCATCGTTCAAACCATAAACACGAGAAGTTTTCATAACTCCATTCACCATGCCTTCAACGGACATATAGCTCACGTAACCCACTATTGGATTTTGCGTAAACCCAGCGACAGTAAAGATTCCGCTTGTTATGCCTTTCACTTTGAGAAGATTGTCCGATCGCACTCCAGAATAAACGGAGTCCAATTTTCTGAGGATGATTCCTTCAGTTCCTCCAGAATTAAGAACGGTGGTTGCTTCATCCAGAACGCCTAGAGGTGTGTTCCGAATGAGTTTTTGAGGAATCAAACTAATCATTCCCTGTGCAGGAATAATTTGTTGCATGAGATTCATCATTTGTTGTGCTGTTAGGTTAGGATTTGTTGCCGAACCAACAGTAGAAACGCGAAACTCAACTGCAAATTTTTCATCAAGTTCATAGGTAGATCGATCGCGGACTAATACCGTAAGTTCATCAAAAGTTCTGCCCGGAATGAACAGCTCACCGTCAATGAATGACAGATTGTTAGCATCACAGATGGCACGACAAGCTAACTCAAGGCGATCGAATCCCACAAATCGTGTGGTCAAAGTCTGGCTTCTTAATCCGCGTGAAATGCCGTCCCGCGTGTAAATACAACGAACTCCGTTAAGCTTTGGGCTGCTTAACCAAAATCCAATCATGTATTCTTTAGCTGGATTGTAAGTATTGGGAACTTCCGCTACAAAAGTCATGGTTTTCCTTAGTTAACTGCCATCATGAAATTGCTAACACATCGGATTTGTTCAGTAACAATCTTGTCAAAGAGAAGAACAAGGTTAGCGTTGTTCGGCTGAAATCTCATCAAGCCCCATTGTCCAGAACCAGCAATTGTTAAGTCGGGCTTGAAAATCATTGCTGTGGAATGGAACCAAGTATTAAAGATTGTGTTCGGCATACCAGCACAAATTTGCATCCCCGAACTGCTGGCAAAATTCATGATTACATCCACATTTAATCGAACCAATTTTCCACAGGTTTGGTAAGTTACACTACCTGTGACTCCATTCGCTAAAGGCAATGAGATTGCTGTTGACCAAACAATTCCTGCTGGCCCGGCTGGCCCGATAGCTCCCGTGTCTCCTTTCGGTCCGATCGGCCCAACAGCACCAACAGCACCAGCCACACCTTGAACTCCTTGAGGGCCAGTTGCGCCAGTTGCGCCAACCTCACCTTTCGGGCCCGCAACACCCTGAGAACCAGTGGCTCCGGTCGCACCAGTTAGACCAACCTCACCTTTAGGGCCGGTAGGACCGATCGGGCCAGCAACTCCTGGATTTCCTTGCGCTCCGACATCACCTTTTGCACCGACATCACCTTTCGGGCCGGGAATCCCTTGCGCTCCAGTTGCACCAGTTGCGCCAACGGCTCCTGTGTCTCCTTTCGGGCCCGTAAGTCCGATCGGGCCGGCAGCTCCCGTGTCTCCTTTAAGTCCAGGTGGCCCTTGAATTCCAGTAGAACCCGGTGTGCCTTGCATTCCAGTTGGGCCAGTTAATCCGGTAGGGCCGGGAGCGCCCGTATCTCCTTTGGCTCCGGGAATTCCTTGAACCCCCGGATCACCTTGTTTGGCTCCCAAAGTCCAAGCTAAAGACGGCGGTGGTGAGTTGATGTTTGGAGCGTTGGCAATATAACTGTTGCCACCGTGGGCGACCGAATCGAACATGGCGTAGTTTGTCGTTGCGTTCCAATTTCCGCGCCAAATCAAACCGGGTCGCCCTTGTTCGCCTCGAATTCCTTGAACGCCTTGAGCTCCTGTTGCACCTACCGCTCCAGCAGGGCCGACGGGCCCAATTTCACCAGGTGCGCTTGGAATTCCTTGTTCACCTCGATCGCCTTTGGGACCCGGATTTCCTTGAAGACCTTGAATACCTGTAGCGCCAACTAAACCTTGCTCACCCCGAGCGCCTTTTTCGCCTTGAGAGCCTGTCGCGCCAACCAAACCCGGTTCACCGCGATCGCCTTTGGGGCCAGCAGACCCTGGAATTCCTTGTAAACCTTGACTACCTTGAGCGCCCGGTTCACCTGGTAAACCTCTCTCACCGGGAACGCCTTGAATGCCGGGATTTCCTTGAGGACCGGTAAGTCCGATCGGGCCCGATGCGCCTTGTAAACCCTGGCTACCTTGAGCGCCTGGTTCGCCTTTTTCACCCGGCAAGCCTGTTGCGCCAACTGCACCCGGAATTCCTTGAAGTCCTTGAGGCCCGGTGTCACCCCGATCGCCTTTGTCACCTTTAGCACCGGGGATACCTGGCAAACCGGGTTCACCGCGATCGCCTTTTTCGCCAATCGGGCCGGTAGCACCAGCGACACCAGGTAAACCATCAACGCCGGGAACTCCTTGAATGCCTTGCATCCCTTGAGAGCCTGGAATGCCTGGATTTCCTTGAGATCCAGCAGGGCCAGTCGCACCGTCCATACCGTTTGCACCGGGAGCGCCAACATCACCACGATCGCCTTTGTCACCTTTCGGGCCGGGTTCACCTTGAGGGCCAGCGGGACCGATCGGACCTTGAGGCCCAACAATGGCAGGTTCGGGAGGAATGAGAGCAACATCGCGAGTGGCGGTTGCCAGAATACTGGTGCCGAGCATGATGTCAGCTCGGAGAGTTCCATTTTGTGTGATGGGTGTCTCGAATGGAACCCAGGGAGATTCTTTGATAATTGCGCCATTTAAACTGAAGCGAACGAACGCATTGGTAGGGATGTGTTCAACATCGGCAACTACGACGGTTTGCCCTGAGTAAAGAACAGGAGCCCGTAACGCAATTGTGGGAGCATTAACCTTGACTTCAAAATTGATTCGATCGGTCGATCGAACAGTAACGGGAGTTGTACCGCTGATATCTTCGGCTTCAATGATGTGAACACCTGCGGTATTGATTGGAATCGACATTCCAAATTGATAGATAGGTGCAGCAGTAGTTCCTACATTGGTGGCTGTGGTATCTGTACCCACAACTACACCATTCAATTTAAAACGAACATCCGTATTGGTGTTAGTGTCAGTGACTGCTGTAACGGGAAGAGAATAGGGCAATCCTCCGACTTGAATGCTGGGTTGAGTGGGAGCTGTGATTCTAATTGGCATTAGCTTAACCTGCTAAAATTTGATAGACAAACAATCCCTTTCTTGGCATCTACATACCAAGAAAGAGATTATTGAAGCGAGACTGAGACTAGCTTTGAGACAGAATCCCGCGTCTGGTAAAAAATCAGGTTTGAATCAAAAGAGTCTGAGCGATAATCAGCTCGAATTCGCTCGATTCTCCGACAATCATCAGACTGGTGTAAGCGTCGGGCTTTTCACTACCATCATCAGAAACCCTGACAACTTTGGTATTTTGTAGCTGGCTGAAAACTTGGTAAAGTTCACTCAGATACTCCACAGCTTCGATCGGCATTAAAATGCCAAAAACCGCTTCTGCCGGGATAATTCCCTCCATCGTCAACCCTTGATTCTGGGTAACTGTCGCTAACTCGGTCAGCGCATTTCTAATTAAAGGCTGGAAGAGTTCATCAAGGGTTTGATAAGAAATTGCCCGATTTGCCGGGGCTTTGTAAGTAGGAGTTTCGGGATTCAGTGCCTTGATTGCAGCTCTCCGCATTGAAGCATCTCTGGAAAGAATAGCTGGCTCATCAAATGGCTGCTTTCCTCTTCTAATTGCCAACAATGAATCACCTTCAGATTGAGGCCAGAAATTGTAATCGGCGATCGTTTGACGCAGTAGTTTTGTTGCTAGTCCTGCTGTTAACACCATGTCACTAATTAACTAATAAATTATTTTTAGCTTATATCCCTTTTCTGTTTTTAAGCTTATATACTAAAAAGTTGACTTTTCTCCCCATTTGTTATAGAGATAAAAACCAAAAGCGTTAATCGGATTCTAACCAATTAATACCAAATCCGGTTATCATAGAATACTAACAAATCAACGATAGTTAAACCAATGATAATTGGTCAGGTTTTTGA
>NZ_JAUBUE010000109.1:0-3740 GCF_036705305.1 Microcoleus sp. B3-D7
CTGGGTGCGGTGAAAGTCGCACGCCCAGATCTAACTGAGAGGGGCGGGGAATAATATCCCCCCTCGACTCAACCAGTGATATTATGTCCGCTAGATCATTTCCACTCGCCTTGCAAGGTAAAAGCAGCCCAATAATAGGGAGATTTCCATTTTTCCTCCTGCATCATTTCAATCTGCGCCGCCCTCAAAGCTGCCGCCGGCGCTAACTTTTGTTGCACCATTTTTTGATAAAACTTTTGCATTAACACAGCAGTTCCTTCATCATCCACACTCCACAAACTCACCGCCACCCGCTGCGCCCCCGCATACATAAAACCCCTTGTTAATCCCACCATTCCTTCGCCTTTAACATTCTGTCCCATTCCCGTCTTACAAGCACTTAAAACCACTAAGTTTGCTGCCAGTTTCAAGTTGAAAATATCCGTGAGGCGCAAGAAACCATTGACCAGATTGCCTTTGTCATCTACCATCGACATCACAATTCCTGACAGTTCGGGATTTTTGCTATTGGCAAGGCCGTGGGTGGCTAAGTGAATTATTTGATAATTGACTAAATTTCCATCGGTAGCAGTAGTGCGACTGGCATCAAAATCAAATATTTGACGGCTAGAAGCTGAGGGGAATAAGCTGGATATTGTTTGGGCTTCTTGGCGGGTAAATGGTAGGCGTTGTGGCGGCCATTCTATCTCGGAAGCACGAAGCGAGCGATTTAAACCGAGGTTATTTGCTTCTAACTTGTCAGTCATTTCTTGGGTGATTTTTCCTTTAATTCTTTCATCATCTGGACTGAAAACAGGATCTGCTAAAATTGCTAAAGTTTGGTTCGGCGATTTTCTATCTCCGTAATTTTGCCGTAAAATGGCGAGACTTGAGACGGAAGGCAGGGTAATAATTTCATGTTCGGCAATTAAGGGAACATTGGTATTTTGTCCCCGGGTTTGGGGAAGAGTTAACGCCGGAAAAGGGGTATAGTGCAGCACGCCGTCGGGAACAATTAATAAGCGTTTGTTTCCTAATTGGGCTGCGGCTGGCTGTAAAATTACTTGACCCAGATTGGCACTTGCTTGGGCAACTTGTTGGGGAATATCTCTTTGGATTTGGCTAGTTACTGTGTCTCGGAAATTGCGGGCTACTGTTTCAATATCTGCGCGTTTTGGCAACTCATAGCTCGTTAGTCCTGTTGATGTCACAACCCACAAATAACTTCGGTATTCGCCGAGGGAATACTGCAATAAAATCGTGTTTTCATCGAGAATCTGTTTCTGAATTTCTGGCAGTGTTAAAGGTTGGGGCTGGGTGAGGGCAGCGTAGCGGGGGCTAGCGGTACGAATCTTGGCTTGAATTTGCTGATATTGTTCCAAAAGTGCAAGGCGCCCCGAGTCGATTTCAGCGATTTTAGTTGCGTTGGGATTGGGGATGCTGATTGCTTCGATGCGCTGCTTTTCAATGGCATCAAGTTGCTGTTGCAGGCTCTTTTCTTGTTGCAGTAAATCGGGGTCAATGCCTTCGCGAATGTTGGCGTTACTTTCAAAGAGGAGTTCGAGGAGACTGCGGGCCCTCGAACGTTCGCTGGCTTCTAAGGCTTTGGTATCATAACCGGATTTAGGATTAGTTTTGTGCAGTTGCATTAACAAATCAATGTAGAATTCGTAGTAGTTCTGTACTGTGGCAAAGTATGAGCTGCGGAGTTCTGGGCTGGCTATTTTGGTGCGGAGGTTTTCGATTATTTTGAGAGAGGATTCAATATTTTTGAGGGCTTCGGTAAGATTCCCGAGATGGCGTTTGACATAGGCAATACCATAGAGGGTGTTCGCTTCCCCACCGCGATCGCCTACTGCCCGTCTCAGGGGAAGCGACTGGCTGTAATACTCTAGCCCTTTCTGTTTTTCTCCCAAATCTGAGTAGACACTGCCGATGTTGTTGAGGGTGAGAGCTTCCCCACTGCGATCGCCGATTGCCCGACTCAGGGGAAGCGACTGGCTGTAATACTCTAGCCCTTTCTGTTGTTCTCCCAATTGTAAGTAGACAGTGCCGATGTTGTTGAGGGTGGTAACTTCCCCACTGCGATCGCCGGTTGCCCGTCTCAGGGGAAGCGACTGGCTGTAATACTCTAGCGCTTTCTGTTTTTCTCCCAATTGTGAGTAGACTAAGCCGATGTTGTTGAGGGTGCCAGCTTCCCCACGGCGATCGCCTACTGCCCGAAACAGGGGAAGCGACTGGCTGTAATACTCTACCGCTTTCTGTCTTTCTCCCAAATCTGAGTAGACAGCGCCGATGTTGATGAGGGTGGTAGCTTCCCCACGGCGATCGCCGATTGCCCGTCTCAGGGGAAGCGACTGGCTGTAATACTCTAGCGCTTTCTGTTTTTCTCCCAAATCTGAGTAGACTAAGCCGATGTTGTTGAGGGTGAGAGCTTCCCCACTGCGATCGCCGGTTGCCCGACTCAGGGGAAGCGACTGGCTGTAATACTCTAGCGCTTTCTGTTTTTCTCCCAATTCATAGTAGACACCGCCGATGTTGTTGAGGGTGGTAGCTTCCCCACTGCGATCGCCGGTTGCCCGTCTCAGGGGAAGCGATTGGCTGTAATACTCTAGGGCTTTCTGTTGTTCTCCCAAGTATGAGTAGACACTGCCGATGTTGTGGAGGGTGGTAGCTTCCCCGCCGCGATCGCCGATTGCCCGAAATAGCGGAAGCGACTGGCTGTAATACTCTAGGGCTTTCAGGTTTTCTCCCAAATCTGAGTAGACACCGCCGATGTTGTTGAGGGTGACAGCTTGCTCACGGCGATCGCCGGTTGCCCGACTCAGGGGAAGCGACTGGCTGTAATACTCTAGCGCTTTCTGTTTTTCTCCTAAATCTGAGTATACTTTGCCGATGCTGTTGAGGGTGGTAGCTTCCCCGATGCGATCGCCAGTTGCCCGACTCAGGGGAAGGGATTGGTTGTAATACTCTAGCGCCTTCTGTTTTTCTCCCAAATCTGAGTAGACTAAGCCGATTCTGTTGAGGGTGACAGCTTCTATACGGCGATTGCCTACTGCCCGAAACACGGGAAGCGACTGGCTGTAATACTCTAGCGCTTTCTGTTTTTCTCCCAATGCTGAGTAGACAGTGCCGATATTGGTGAGGGTGGCAGCTTCCCCACTGCGATCGCCGATTGCCCGTCTCAGGGGAAGCGACTGGCTGTAATACTCTAGCGCCTTCTGTTTTTCTCCCAAATCTGAGTAGACAGTGCCGGTGTTGTTGAGGGTGACAGCTTCCCCACCGCGATCGCCTACTGCCCGAAATAAGGGAAGCGACTGACTGTAATACTCTAGCGCTTTCTGTTTTTCTCCCAAATCTGAGTAGACAGCGCCGATGTTGTTGAGGGTGCGAGCTTCCCCTTGGGCGTCGCCAACTGCTCGATACAGTTTTAATGCTTCTTCATATTTGACGATCGCACTTCTTTTTGCTTGGGCCGTTCCTTGTTGGTACAGTTGCAGTCCTTCTTTTAAAGCTTTTTCAGCAGCCTCGCTACTGTTACTTTGTGCTGTTTGTACGACTTTACCAACAGGCACGGCTGCTACCACTGGCTGACTTAACTGAACCGAAAGCGCGATCGACATACCAGCCAAAAACCATTGAGTGCGATCGAACATAGCCACCCCTTTTGTATTTTTGTCGATTTTACTCACTAGCTCGCTTAGTGTAAAGGCAGGAAGAGTGCGATTCGTTGAAGCGTGAATCACGGTGAAAACCCGACA
>NZ_JAUBUE010000110.1:0-3596 GCF_036705305.1 Microcoleus sp. B3-D7
TGTTGTCATGGTTTTATGATTGCTGTATTTGGTTGTCAATGTTCGGATGATGTTTCTATTATTAACGGTGTTGTTAAGGTTTGTAAAGGGGTTGAGCGACAGTTAAACTGATGACTGCGATTAGGAAAGCTGATGAAAGGATAGGGGTGGGCGATCGCCAGGGGTTTTGTTAAGAAAGTTGAGGGTTTTGCTTTCTGTCGGTCAGGTCGTGATACCTTTCTAAAACCTGAAAGCGGGAAAGTCCGGTGCAATTCCGGCGCTGTGCCGCAACTGTAAAAGTCAGAATGCCGATTTCGGGGGCGCTTTCTGGGCGTTTACTTTTGGATTCCCTGCGTAGCACGGGGAGGAGATTATTTGTTAGCTTTGACTGATTTGCCGACTTGTCCGGGTTTATTTTACGGTTCCCAAGCCCGAGACGGAGTTTTATCGAGAATGCGGATTCCGGGGGGAATTTTAAACGCGCAGCAGTGTTGGACGATCGCCGATTTGGCAGATCAATACAGTACCGGCTGTTTGCAAGTGACAAATCGGGCAAATTTGCAAATCCGAGAAGTGAACTCGGAAATAGCCCCGGAAGTCTGGAACCGCTTGCAGGAATTGGGGATAGCGTCTCGCCGCGTTGAAGTTGACCCGATTCGCAATATTATGGCAAGTCCGACAGCAGGGATCGATCGCCAGCAGTTACTGGATACTCGCCCGCTAGTCAAAGCTTGGGATGATTACCTGCAAACACATTCCGAGTTGTCGGAACTTTCGCCTAAGTTCAGTATTGGCTTCGACGGGGGGGAATCAGTTTCGATCCAGGCTTTACGCAACGATATTTTATTAGCGGCAGCAGGGCGATCTGCAAAATCAGAAATCGTTTTTCGGCTGCATTTAAAGAGCGAGACAGGAATTTTAATCCAAGAATCGCAATGTATTTCAGTATTAGCCGCCCTCGCTAGCACCTATCTTGAATACACCAAAAATCGACCTCGAATTGATGGTAAAAAACCGCGTTTACGTCACCTGCTGCAAGATTGGGGCGCTGAAAGTTATCTAGAAAGGGTAGAGAGAAATTTACCGTTTGTAGTGCAGCGAAGCCCGATCGCCTCATCTGAAAAATCCATCACCCATCACCGACATCTCGGCATTCATCCTCAACGACAGTCCGGTTTCTCCTACATGGGAATTGCACTGCCTCTAGGTAGGCTAGAATCAAAGCAACTGCGGAATTTGGCAAATTTAGCCCAAAAGCTAGCCAGCGGTACCCTGAGACTTACGCCGTGGCAAAATCTGCTAATTTCTGATATCCCCAACTCCCAGCTTTTTGAGGTAAAACAGCAAGTCGCCGATTTGGGATTGCACTCATCGGCGACTCGCCTAGATTCGTGCTTGGTGGCTTGTGCCGGCAGCAGCGGCTGTGCGTCGGCGGCGACAGATACTCAAAGTCACGCCCTAGGAATGGTTAGGGATTTAGCGCAAAAATTGACGATCGACCTGCCGATTAACATTCATTTCAGCGGTTGCCAAAAGTCCTGCGCCCAGCACCAGCCAATTGATATCACGCTGGTAGGAATTCAGATTGAGCGAGGAGACGAGACGATCGAAGGTTACGACATTTATGCGGGTAGAAAAGATTTGCCCTTCGGACGACAAATTTTTCAGGCGGTGAATGCGATCGAGATGCCCGATGCGATCGAACGAATGTTGCGGGTGTATCAGCGGTTTCGAGAGCCTGGGGAGTCATTTGGTGAGTTTGTCGATCGGCAGGCGATCGACCAATTGCAGGAGTTGTTGAGCACCGAAAATTGGAATTGAAAGTGAAAAAATCTCTCATAAAAAAAGACAAATTTTAAGCATTTCTCTTTCTATCTCTCTTGAGATTTCTTCCTTCGCGTCCTTCACGCCTTCGCGGTTCATTCAAAAAATCTATTTCACAAATCCCACAAAATTCCCATAGCAGTTGTAAACAATGATTGACTACATTCGAGACGGAACAGAAATTTACATTAAATCCTTCGCCACAATTCGAGCCGAAGCAGATTTGTCAAGCTTGTCGCCCGATTTAGAATCGGTAGCCGTGCGGCTAATTCACAGTTGCGGCATGACTGATATTGTTGCAGATTTAGCAGCTTCGCCCGGTGCAGCCACCTGCGGACGCCAAGCCCTCGTCGCAGGTGCGCCGATTCTGTGCGATGCCCGGATGGTGGCCGAAGGCATCACTCGCAAACGCCTTCCCGCTGACAATCCGGTGATTTGCACCCTCTGGCATTCCGAAATCCCAGAGTTGGCGCGGCAAATAGGAAATACTCGATCGGCGGCGGCGCTTGATTTATGGCTGGACAAGTTGCAGGGTGCGGTTGTGGCGATTGGCAATGCCCCGACTGCTTTGTTCCGACTACTGGAAATGCTGGATGCCGGAGCACCCAAACCGGCTTTAATTTTGGGTTTCCCGGTAGGATTTGTCGGGGCCGCCGAATCCAAAGCCGAACTGGCCGCCAACAGTCGGGGAGTGCCATTTATTACGTTGCACGGGCGGCGCGGTGGCAGTGCAATGGCAACGGCGGCTGTGAATGCGTTAGCGAAAAAGGATGAATTATGACTAAGGCTAGTGGTAAATTGTACGGTTTGGGTATTGGCCCTGGCGATCCAGAGTTGATTACTTTGAAAGCTTATCGGATTTTGCAATCGGTGCCGGTGATTGCCTATCCGGCGATGGAAAATGGTAAGGTGCTGGCGCGGGCGATCGTCGCAGATTATCTGCGCCCGGAGCAAATTGAGATTCCGATGCCGTTGCCTTTTAGTCCGACGCGATCGTCTCAACCTTATTATGATATTGCTGCCGAGAAAATTGCCGCACATCTGAGCGAGGGGCGGGATGTGGCGGTGCTATGTGAGGGCGAACCTTTTCTCTACGGTTCGTTTATGTATCTATTCAACCGTTTGTCGGGGACATTTACCACTGAAGTTGTGCCGGGAATTTCTTCGACAATGGCGAGTGCGGCTGCGTTGGGAGTGCCGCTGACTTATCGTAACGATGTGTTAAGTATTATGCCTGCGACGCTGGAGGCTGAGGTTTTGCGCGATCGACTGGCCGTTGTTGATGCTGCTGTGATTATTAAGCTGGGCCGGCATTTTGCGAAAGTCCGGGACGTACTGATTGAGTTGGGACAGTTCGATCGAGCTTTGTATATAGAACGCGCAACTATGCCGAATCAGCGAATTCGGGCGATCGCAGATGTCGATCCCGCTGAAGTTCCCTATTGGGCTCTCATTATGATACCTAGCCAGCAGAAGTCTGTATCTTAATATTTCCATGCCTGAAGGCGACGCGCTTCCAGGCTTTACCTACTTTTTTGTGCATTCTTACCTCTTTATCCAGTTTTCTTCATATTGATAAGTTAAGGTTATCATTTTCATTAGTTAATCTGTTGTTAAAAAACTTTACAAACCTGAGAATATGCTTTATGTTTATTTACATGGCGGAACACAAAGCCGTCACGAACATTGAAAACCAAATAAAGCAATCATAAACAAATGACAACAACCTTACAGCAGCGCGAAAGCGCCAATGTCTGGGAACGCTTTTGTGAGTGGGTAACATCAACCGACAA
>NZ_JAUBUE010000055.1:0-41339 GCF_036705305.1 Microcoleus sp. B3-D7
GTGAAAGTCGCACGCCCAGATCTAACTGAGAGGGGCGGGGAATAATATCCCCCCTCGACTCAACCAGTAAGGGCGATGCAAGTATATTTGCATGGGGAAATTCAGGGAGTGAGGGAATCAGGTGACGTAGCCGATGAGAGGAAACTTGACGTAAAGTAGACAGTATAAAAATGTAAATAAAAGTTAAGTTTCAATCACTACTATGCTCTTATTAAGAGCTAAAGGCTATCCAGTAGATAATTACAAACTAAATCACTTACAACTAAAAAAAATGTAGCTGATTTTGATGGACAAAGCTATAATAACTCCTAGGTAGCTAAAAGGTTATAAATTCCCGCACTTCTTGGTGCTTGACAAAAACCACGGCTACCACTCAAACTTAGCCCTCATAATTTTCTCTAGGATTTCGTTCGACAATCACTTTGTCGGGCGAGCGTTGAGTTTTTTCAACGCTCGACAGCCCATAACTAAATAAAATAATACCCTTTGCCAGGAGTTCACCCGAACTCCTTTTTTTGTGTTTATTTTAATGTCGAATTCAATTGAAAGTTTGTTCACCCAATCAGAAAGGAGTTTTCACATGGCTAAACCCAAACATAAAAGCATGAGGAATCAGCCAGAGATGTATGACGAAATCAAAAAACCCTTCACCTTTAGCCTTACACAAACAGCCGTCAAAGAGCTGGAGCT
Organism: Microcoleus sp. B3-D7; assembly: GCF_036705305.1. Lineage (NCBI taxonomy): Bacteria > Bacillati > Cyanobacteriota > Cyanophyceae > Oscillatoriales > Microcoleaceae > Microcoleus > Microcoleus sp. B3-D7. Next base: position 691 of record NZ_JAUBUE010000055.1, read on the forward strand.
TCTTGCCAAAATACACGGCATTTCTCGCTCAGAAATTGTTGAGCAATTTGCGAGAGGACAGATCCAGTTGCAAACTCAACCACCTACCCAAACTAATCATTAGTCAGAAACCCAAACTTTTTGACAATCCAGCCCTTTTTTAGCCTCACTGATTGCACTATGAATCTTTGGATTGCCCGAACCCCACTACTGTATTTTGGCTATCGAATACAAAAGCTTAAAAGCGCTCGCTTACAAAGGTTAGCTACTAAACAAGAGCTAACTTTTGCTAGTTTTAACCAGCCAATTGGTTGGAGTGTGGCGTTGACTTTATACCTTGCTAAGCATAGCAAAGCATTAGCTCTTACGCATAACATAAGTTTTTGGGAGGTTATAAATAGCCAAAAACTTATTTATAAGCTAAGCGGGCTTTCAAGAATAAGAACCTTGCTGTATAACGTTTACAGCCGACCGCCACCTATAGTAAAAACTACAGTAAAGTTGTGATTTACTGTAGTTTTTACTATTATTTGAATGAGAGCCAATTTCTGAAAGGCTCTTTTCAAAGCTTCGCAGCCCTTCCACAAGACCTAAACTTGTCCCGTCTTCCTCTACCAGCATTTATAAAAATGAAAAAAAACCTCTCTTTGACCGATATTCTCGGTCTTTATGCTAGTTACATTCAGAGCAAGCACCCGCAAAAGAAAGCGCAAGAAATTATTTCTCAAACTGAAACGGCTATCAACCGTTACACTTTGCCAGGATGGGGCTTGGAGCCTTTCAAAGGCCGCAAGGCCACGCGAGTTGAAATAGACAAAGCCACGGCCTTTAAACAAGGTATAAACGTTGAGCAGTTCTCAACTGCGAGGGAAGCTCAAGAAAAAGCATTTGAATTGCTGCAACCCTCGGATAGTAGTAAGGAGGTTTATAGCTGTCGGCTCAATGAACTTCTTTCTTGGTCTAGCCAGGAGGGGTGGTGGCCGGGCAATACCTTACCTGAGAAACCTGTTGATTGCTGCGGGGGGCGTCGCCGTCGGGGCTATGGAATTATGGCGAAAACGCTACTGACGAGCCGCTCTGCTTTGCCGCCTTATGGTTTGCAGCCAGAGCAAGTGTCAGAGAAGTTAAAAGCTAAAATTGAACATTTCTACAAGTTTCGTACCTCAGCTCACTGGCCGGGTAGGTTAGATGAACCGGTGAAAACAAAAGCCTGTCGCAACCAAATTGGCCTGCTCTTTCACTTGCTCGGCTGGTTCTTTTACTACCGAGGAGTGCCGTTGGAGGAGCTGTCTTTAGATACTTTAATTCCGCCGGTTGAACTCAAGGCCGCTTCTAAGGAAGCGGAGGCTGCAATGGCTGCTAAGGTGGGGAAGTATGTAGATTGTTGGGTCTGCGAATTTTGCAACTTTTTGATCGAGAAAAGAGGTGCTAAAAGCCCCCACACTCGCAAGAATTACCTGTGTGCGCTGCTGGCGGTGGCGAAGTTTCAGTATCACCTTGAAATCACTTCTAGCGATTACAGCGAAGTGCCGGCTGTGAAGGTGTTGCGCGGACGGCTGTCACTGGCAAATAAGGAGTTGAAGAATCACATCCCAGTGGCGGATGTGGATAAGAAGTGGCTGGATTTGCCCTACGTTTGGGAACTAATTGTCGAACCGCTGCGCTTGGAGTGCCAACCGAAGTTGGCGTGTGGCTCCCCGAGGTCTTTGGAGGCGACTGTTTCTAGCTTCCAGCGCTACGTCCTCTGGGGGTTTTTGACCTATAGTCCCCCCCGGCGACAGCAGGAGTTGAGGGAGTTAAAAATGGCTCTTGAGTGTCCGGTGAAGCGGCCTGTGGATGTACCTGCTGACGGTTTGTACCAGCCTCTGCCTACGGGTCGCAACCGCGACCGGAATTGCGGTTATCTGTACAGGACACCGGACGGTCGCTGGCTCAAGGATGTAACGTCAGAGTCTTATAAAACTGGTAAGACTTACGGACACCAAGAATTGGAGATTCCTAACGTACAGTTCCCTGACGGTCGATGTTTCTACGACTACTTGGAAACATGGCTCTATGGCTATTATAAAATGCCGGACGGAAGTTGGCGTTCCTGCGGGGCAACTTTCAATCCAGGCGAGCAGAAGGTTGGGCGTTTGTGGGCGGGTCGCTTGCAGTTTGACGCCGTTGGTGAATTCGTTTTTGTGCGACATAATGGGGAGCCTTTTTGTGAGGATAATATGGCTAGCTTCATCAGCACGGCTGCTCATGGTCTAACGGGCCAGCGACTGACTCCTCACTTGCTGCGGGACATCTTTGCGACTCATTTTTTGGATAACGGAGCGTCTGACTCGGACATTGCTTCTCTGGCTTATGGCATGGGCCACAGCCCGCAGGTTCTTCGGGCGATTTACGACCGCCGCCGCCCTGAGCAAAAGCACAGACCGATTCAGTTAGCGGTTATGGAGTTAGTCCAAAAGTCTTTGCATCCCGATTCAACTTCTGACTAGCGAACTGTATTTCGCTTTCCCCTGCATAAGTGTGCAGGGGTTTTTTTTACTGTTTTTCTGACTTTAATTACAACCTGACTTACGCACGTCAGCTCACACACGTCTGTTGAGTTCTGGCACTTGGAGCATCATATTGCCCATTAAAAAGGTAGTGTGGTTATTCGCTTGGTTGCGGGTGCGATCTGCGCTTGATGCAATGTGTATCCTGTTGTAGTCGCTTCCTGTGTTATCGCTTGGTCGCACTTTGTACCAAGGAGTCCGGAGAGTAACGTTTGGACGGAAGTTATCTTGGCGATCTGCTGCTGCAATTTAAGAGCGATTCAGTTGCTACTACGAAACCCAGTGGGCAGTGTGAGTTTTGCTGTTGGGGGAAAGCACGTACTGTGGCTTCACTATTAACATTAAATAGTTGTCGATGCTGGCAACACTGGGAGCTGCATTGCTTGGATTGCCCAGGAGTAAGTTGCGGTTATTAATGGCGCTCACTGATGGGTTTTCTGATGCTTGGTTTGGCTTGCTGCACCCTTGGTTTCTTAAGAACAATTTGAGGAAGCCGAGACGGCGCTGAGGGCGCAGTTGGATTGCAGTCGCTAATAATCCCTACCAATACTCTTGGCGATCGTCCCCCCTTGCCACAATTTCCTCACTATCAGTCGCTCCCATTCTCATCGCTCATGCCAAGCTTATCAGCAGCCTGACAATCCAATGAATGCAGCACGCGCTCCACAGCGCAGAATTCTGTACTTTGAGCTGTCAGATGTTTGAATGTTTCAACATTCAAACATCTAAATGTTTATAAGCTGTTGTCGGGATTGAACTGTTGGAGGTATTGAGCCACCGACTTTTCCTGAGCAGACCGCAATCTCTGGTTGAAACATTCAAACATCTAAATGTTTAGAGGCTGTCGTCGGGATTGAACTGTTGGAGGTATTGAGCCACCGACTTTTCCACTAGCTCGCTCATTTCCTGACCTGATTGCGCTGCTGCGGATTTAAGTTGGCGGTGCAGAAGTTTTGGCAGGTAAACCGTAGTACGAACAAAGTTGGGGTCTTTGCTTTTGGATAGCGCCACACTGGGTGAAAGGTCAGGTTCACCGGGCTTGAGTTTCTTGGCTTTTAACAAATCATCAAAGCGGCTCATGGAAGTATCTCCTTGCCGACAGCGGCATAACAACCCCAAGCAGCTTTTGCGTAGGCATCTTTGACAGCACTTACGGGAACCCCGGTCAGGGCTGCTTTCTGAAATACTGCCAACCGCCTGACCTCAGCTTTAAATATCGGCAACTGAGCTTTCTCGATCGTTCTGCGAGACTCAATCCCGACTTTGCTAGGAGCGGGCGGGATGAGGGTGAGCAAAATGCGGTAATTCGATTTTAGGGAATGCAGAGCTTCCACCATTTGCAGCATCGCGGTGAGAGCCATCGCATCGGGAGAACTCGGCAAAATCAGCAAGTCACAACCTTCTGCTACAGTTTTGAGTTCGTCGGGGTCGGGTCTAGCCGGCGTGTCTATCACGATGTGCTCGTAATCTCTGGCAAAGCGAACTCCTTGTTTTTCATCTACCACTTTGAAGGGGAGGGAACCCCGCGCAGCCCAATCCAAAGCACTGCGGTTGAGGTCGCCGTCTACCAAAAGTGTAGGTGCTTTGGTTTGCAGGTAAGCTGCCAAGTGCAGTGCTGTAGTTGTCTTTCCGACTCCGCCCTTGAATGAGGCGATTGTCACGATCATAGGTATACCGATACGTTGATTAACTCAACTTTACCTCTTAATCATCTAAATGTCCAAACATTTGAATGCTTGAATGTTTTAAATGATGCCGTATCTTGCCAGTTATAGGGCGGGTTGGCTCGGCTAATTAACGATAATAACGTAGCGCTCGGTTGCAGGTGATTGGAGGAGGTGGATTTTCCCAAAAATCAAGCAGTTGCTGCACTGCGAGAGTCTGCCCCTATCCGCTCTCTCGCAGGTGTGATACTGTCGCGGGTCGCATCACCTGCGGTTGATTTAATCATCTAAACGTCTAGATGTCTGAATGCATAATTCAATATTTATGCAACTGGTACCTGGCGATTGCCTCTCAGTTCCTCAGCGTTCGCCAACTCATTAGTACGCTACATATAGCATAACTGTGTAAGCCCTGTGGCTGTTGAGATTGAAGAAGACGGAGTGCCCTAAGCAACGCTTCGCCCGATGTGCTTAGGGCGCTTCAAATCTGTGCCATACCGCCATCAACAAACAGCTCGATGCCGTTGACAAAACTGCTGTCGTCACAGGGGAGAAAGACAACGGCTTTGGCAATCTCATCGAGCGTTCCTACTCTTCCCAGGGGGATAACGCTGCTTGGCTATCAATGTTACGCACAGCCAGAGTAACTTCAGCCCCAGTCAAAGCCAGTGCGCGTACCGTCTCTATTCCAATGCCTGATTCTGCTCTAGTAACTATCACTCGCTTGCCAGAAAGAGCGATTCCTTCTACTACCTCGGCCGCGGTGGAATGCCGTCCAAAGGGTGTTGCGATTGGTGTCATTTCCACCGCATTATTGCTTCGTTTTCAAAATGTTAGCGATCGCCTTGAACTTCAATAGTTTGTCAATTCTTTTTACTTACAGGAATGCGTTGCCACAGATCGGTAAGCTCAATGGTATCGAAGAATGCCACTACCTTGACAATACGCCCATTTTTCATAGTCATATACCAGGAATAGGTGTTGGTATAGGGTTTGCCGTCTTTGGCTGTAGCTGTTCCATCCCATAAGGCAATTACCGTGTCACCCTCGGCATAAATACCTCGGACACTGGGTATTATTCTGACGCTCAATCGCTCGTTAATGGGTACTATCGCTTCCTCCAAAAACTGCTGGCGGCTGGTGTAGGTTTTGGAAATTGGACTTCTGCCTGTAATCGTCCATTCCACATCATCAGCCAGCAGATCGAAGAAACTACCAGTGTTATTTGCCCATTTGGCAAAGCCTTCGCGTACTATTTCTTTATTCTGACTCTCATTAGATTGCACAATCTGGCGAATCTCTGCTTGCTTTGGCTCGGCTTTAGCACTGGACACAGGTGCTGCGGTGGCTATCATCAAACCAAAGCCAATTAATCCAAAGCTAATTAGTAATTTATGGTGGGGGGTGATGGTGTCTTTTTTCATAAATCCTCTTTCTGGATTAAGTTTGTGTAGAAAACGCTATTTTGTTTTTGTTATTGAATCGAAACGTCAGACAGCCCGAATTATCAGTATTTCTGCAATCAAAAACACAAGAGATATGCCTGCCTTTTCATGGCTGAGTCTTCCACTTCTTATCTGAAATCGGTAGACTCAGCTAGAGTTCGCCATTTCGCCGTTTCTTGCTCAACGTAAGCGTTCTTCTCGGCTATTGTCTGAAGTGTATCTGTGCCTAGAGGTAACCGCAGAGGTGGTTCGTCTGCGTTGACAATCTCCAAGATGGCTGGGGCGAGCTTAGTAGGATCTCCTGGCTGTTGGTAGTTAAGTTCAGTCGCTACGTCACGGATTTTCCCGACCGTCTGGGCATAATCAGGGATTTGCACTGCACTCGGACGTAGCGAACTGTTATCGAGAAAACCAGTGCGGAAGTATCCCGGCTCAACCACCGTCACGTGAATCCCCAACGGGGCTAACTCACCATGCAGAGCTTCGGTAATGCCTTCGACGGCAAACTTGGTTGAGCCATATATGCCCCATCCTGGGGAGGAGCGATAGCCACCGATCGACGACATATTAATGATGTGTCCTGATCGGTGCTGACGCATACTGGGTAGCACAGCACGGGTGACATTCAGCAGCCCAAAGACATTGGTGCGATAAACGCTCTCAACCTCTTCGGCACTGCACTCTTCCACAGATCCTAGCAAACCAAATCCCGCATTATTGACCAACACATCAATTTGTCCAAATTTTTCTAGACTTGTGGCGATCGCTGCTTTTACCTGAGCCTCATCGGTGACATCCATGCTCATTACTAATACGTCTTTATTGGTGCCAAACTGTTGCAAATCAGGCTGATTGCGGGCGGTAGCAATTAATCTGTCACCTGCTGCCAAAACTGCTTTCCCAATCTCGGCACCCAAGCCCCGTGAAGCACCAGTAATGAGCCATGTTCTCTGAGCCATCATCTATCTCCTGAAAATTTTTAGGGTTAGTAGCAAAGCTTCGATCTGCAATATCATCGTATCCAGCAAACTTGAATTTTGTAACTGATTTGCTATTGGTGTTTGTAGGAATTCAATATAGGAAATTGACTTGAACTTGTCGTCCACTCAAGGTTGATATTTTTACTCAATAGTATGATTAATGAATTAGCCAATCTAAAGATGGTAGGGTGATTCCAACTTAAGTTGGAATCTACATTCATCCGAAGGCACAACTTAGTTACAAAACAGGTGCTTCAGGTTTATTTCAAATATTTCTTGAACCATCTCAAGGCAGTTGTACTTGCGATCTTGAAGCCGTCTCCCTGGAAGGCATCAAAGTGCCCGCCTTTCAAGATTGTGAGAGACTTCGGCTCCATCGCCCGCGCATAGACAGCGACGGCTAAGTCGGCAGGGGCAAGAAAGTCTTTCTCGCCAACAATCAGGCATAGCGGGGTGGGAAAGATTGCCTCTATGTGAGGAATCGGTTCGTAATAAAGACAGTGTTCAACCGATTCAAAGGTGAGTCGATTCTCCCATCTTCCTTCGCTAGCACTCTGAGCCGATTCCACCCAATCGAAAGCGTCGGGTGTCGGTAGCAAGCTGGGTTTACCGGGTGGAGCAACTAACGGGAAGTAGCCCACTTCTCCGGTTTGATACCGTTTTACTCGGTCTTGTGAAAGTAGTTTTGTGAGTTCTTCGAGTTCAAGTGGGGAGGTTTGGCGACGGGAGTTAAGAAACCCACTCACTGTAGGCATTTGTGCCACGATCGCTTTCACACGCCGATCGAATGCGGCTAAATGCAGCGCGTGACCCCCGCTATAAGAAAAGCCCCAAACACCTATGCGCTCAGGGTCAACTTCGCTTTGTAGTTGAGTCCAAGTAATGGCATTGCGGTAGTCTTCCTGCTGCTCGGTAGGGATAATTTGCCCACGAGGTTCTCCCTCACTACCACCAAGGTAGCGATAATCGAACAGCGTGACGACGAACCCAGCTTGAACGAATAACTCAGCGAACTGAGGTAGCCCCATCTCTTTGGTCAAACCAATTCCATGAGCCATAACAATTGTGGGATAGCGATCGCCAGGTGCGATTTTATCCGGAGTATAAAAGGTGACAGAACACTTTAGACCTTTACTTTCAAAGCTGGTTTTTCTTTGCATAGTTGCTGTGAGAGTTAGTAAATTTGTTGGAGATTGTTGTTATATTTTGAAGCGAGTTCCTTATATGCTTCGTTATGGGAGCATCCCGGTTTTGTAAAAGTAGTATCAAGAGAGGATAATAGGTAGAGCGTCAACAGAAGCGTGAACTGGATTCGTAGGAGGAGTGGCTATGACCCCTGAACAGAAGGAGCGTTTAAAAGCTTGTGCTGCTGAGATTGCCGAGATTATGTACACAAATACTCCGGTCTCAGAATTATCAAGTCTGGAAACAATCGAAAAGCATATTCGAGAGCAATGGCTAGAATTAGTCGGGCCGGAGGTTGGTTTTTTTTTATCAAACAGGCAACAGGAACAGAATCAGGACGGTCTCGCACAGTAAAAAGTTGCATTGGTAAGCTAATAATTACTGAAAAACAAGCCGAAAAATTGGGAGTCAAAAAATCTACTCGTTTAGCTCCATTATTGGAAAAGTGCTGCCTGCGTCAGGTGGCTAATCTCTCTTATGAGAAAGCTGAGAGTGAAATAGAAGCCCAGACGGGAGTGCATATAGGCCACACTTGTTTACACCGATTAGTGGAAAAGCAAGAATGGGCGCCCATAATAGCTGCTTGGGAGGTAAAGGAAACCAGTGTGGATGGGGGGAAAGTCCGTCTCAGAAAAGAAAAGGGAGAGGGCAGTCACTGGCTTGACTACAAGGCTGTGCGACTGCACGACAGTTATTACGGGGCATTTTTTCTTGACAACCAAGCGTTAGTTAATTATGTGAACAGTCAGCCTTTATCAGAGCTACTAACCTGTTTAGGAGATGGTCATGATGGCATTTGGAATATTATTGTCCAGTTGAATCCTGACGGGACGCGGCGGGAAATTTTAGATTGGTATCACTTAGTTGAAAATCTATGTAAGGTCGGTGGCTCGTTGAAGCGTCTGGCGCAGGGTAAGGAGTTTCTGTGGCAAGGACGAGTCGAGGAAACCATCAATTTATTTAAGTCTTGCCGTCAAAAACAAGCCCAGAACTTTTGTGCTTATTTGGAGAAGCATCGCCGACGGATTGTTAACTACGAGCAATTGTCAACACAAAAGGTTTGCTCCATCGGCTCGGGAGCTGTAGAGTCAGCAGTAAAACAAATTGATAGAAGGTTAAAAATTTCAGGAGCGCAGTGGTTGATGAAAAATGTTAATTAAATGCTTAAGCTCCGGTGTGCCTACCTTAACGGATCAATATCCGTTTGATGCTCAAAAGTGCAAAACCGGGATGCTCCCTTCGTTATTGCCCGATATATCTACTTTTAGGGCGCTTCAAATCCGTGCCATATCGCTCGCCATCGACATAAACTGTTGCCATCCTTACGATCGCGCTCTGCGGCTGTTTGAGCAAATTCCTGGGCAAGTTGATGACCGATATAGAGAACATTGAGCGGTTGTATTTTTTCAAGACATTGCATCATGTTTAGTTCTCCTTCAGCAATTTATTGTTATTGCTGTCTCATGGGTGAGGTAAATTATTTGCAGTAGTAATGGCTGTTATTAACGGATCGAAATTCCAGTGATCGCTATACCGAATCCCATTAATAAACAAAGCTGGGGTAGCCGTTATTCCGCTGCGGACGCCACTTTCGATATCTTGATTGATGCGCTCAAGATGTATATGCTTAAACATATCGTGCAGAAATTGGGAGATATCGAGTCCTAGATCGTTGGCATACTCTACTAAATAACCATCTGCTAACTGTTGTTGATGGAGGAACAAAATATCATGTATTTGCCAAAACTGACCTTGGACAGCAGCAGCTTCAGCAGCTTCAGCAGCACGTAGAGCTTGAGAATGAATTTGGATCTGCGGAAAATGACGAAAAATAAAGCACAAATAATCCTCTCCCAACGCAATACTTAGTTGTTGCCCAATGACTTTCAGTAACCGATAAACATCCGCACTTTCTTGACATTGATAATCTCCATACATCACCAGTATCACGGCGGCTCTTAACATACCCTGGTGATGATCCTGGGGTGAAGGTGGGACAAATAATAAGCGGTGTTTAGGGTCATTGTTCACTGAAACCTCCGAGGGGAAGTATGTTTACCGCAAGTGATACTTACAGTGGGCTAAGCCTACATTAGGCATCTCTAAAAATTAAATATGCGTTATTTGAAACCCTTGTATATACGTTGTATACATCATTGCAATGCCTCCCTACAATCTTTACCATTACTATGCACTACCACCCAATTTCTAGACTGCCGTAAAGATGTCTGTTGGTACACCCATCGAAATTTAGAGTTCTCCCTCAGTGGATGCAGGTGCCAGTTGCGACTTAACCATCAATTAACTTCGCTTCGATTTAGTGAGTAGTAACTAGCTAGCGCTCACTTTCCTTGAGATCTGCATTCTTTACGAAGCTAAAGCCCTTTCAATACGGCGGTCGGGGATAAGCCACATGATTGCAACTAGGACATATAGCAGACAAGCCAGTTCTGGGTTTACAAAGGAAAGCAGAATTGCTAGGGCATAAATCATCACTGATATCTTGCCTTTAAAGTCTCGACCTAGCGCAACTGCAAGAGCGGAATCTTGACCGTGGCAAGCAATGAGGGTGCGGGTAAGAATGTAGTAAGCGATCGCCGAAAACAACAGCACTGTGCCATAAAAGGCAACTGGCAAGGTGGCGAAGAGGTTCTCGCCGGCCCATGCCGTGACGAAGGGAATGAGCGACAACCAGAACAGCAGATGCAGATTTGCCCACAAGACGCTACCACTGACATGCCGAGATGCTTGTAATAAATGGTGGTGATTGGTCCAATAGATGCCGAGATAAATAAAACTCAGCACATAGCTCAAGAACACCAGGATGAGGGGACGCAGGGCAGTTAAGTTGGCTTCATGGGGCGCTCTCAATTCCAATACCATAATGGTGATAATAATAGCGATCACACCATCGCTAAATGTTTCTAACCTCCCTTTACCCATCTGTATACAGGCTCCTTTTTGCTTAGTTCAAAGATTATTTTGCTGCTGACAGCTTACGAGTAGAATCGCTCGTAATCATCAGACCTGTTGCTTTATAAGCTGGAAAAAGCTATGAAACCTAACCGTAGCAAGGCTTTCGGACTTTTTTAAATCGATGGCTGTAATCCTTGCACCGTGGGATTTCCAGCGATTTTTTCCGTTATAAAGCAACATATCTATTAACGATCAAGCTCACCTGCCTGAACCCTCGACGAGCCACGAACTCTGAAAAACCTATCGGCTGGGTCGGAGGCAGCGCTTGGTTCGGATTGCCTTGACTGCTTAAACGCCAACACTACTTCGATATCCTGCCCTGCGAGCACATGCGTTCGCAGGGCAGCAGAGCCGGTCAGTATTTGATAACGGCTCGACCGATGATGTTACCCGTCCGCAGGAGGTCGATGTTTTCGTTGATGTCGTCGAAGCGAATAGTCTTGACGGCATGCCGGATCTTGCCCTGCTGCGCCAGTGAAATCACCTCGCTGAGGTCGTTGTAGTTGCCCCAGAAAGAGCCGTGGTAGGTGTGCTCGCGACCGACAAAAGGAAAGAGCGGCAGGCTGATCTTGTCTCCGACGAGTCCCACGGACGAGTAATGACCGGAAATGGAAAGCAGCTCGAATCCCAACCGGATCATTTCTTCGACCCCAGCGCAATCAATAACTGCATCGACCTCACCTTGACCTGTGGCTTTGCTCAACTCCTTGCGAACGTCATCGAGCGACTTGCCCTTCGTACTGATGGCATGATCGGCCCCGAAGTCCTTGGCTACGGCAAGTTTCTCTTCATTGCGGGCGAAGGCAACCACCGTCGCGCCGCCACCGAGCAACTTTGCGTACTGAACAGCGTAGCAACCGAGTCCGCCGATTCCAAAAACTGCCAGGATACGGTTCGGTCCGAGAGCACCAGCGTCGCGCAATTTCTTGATGCCGCGGTATGGCGTTAGTCCGGCGTCGGTGAGCGGAGCGAGTTCCTCGGCTTTCAGTCCGAAGCGCTTGTCCACCTTGATGATGTACCTGGGGGGGACGGGTACGTATTCTGCATAACCGCCGTACGGACCGAACCCAGGCCAATTTCTATGTGCACAGATTTGGGTATTGCCCTGCTGGCAGTGCCGGCACGTCCCGTCGCCCCAACCGCCCACAATGACCACTTGGTCGCCTTCCTGAAGTCCGGACGACTTGGACACCCTACTTCCAACATTCTGCACCTCACCCGCGATTTCGTGGCCGGGTGTCGTGGGAAAGGTTAGCTCAGCGTACTGCCGAAAGTACCCGTCCACCAGTTGCACGTCGGTTCGGCACATGCCTGCAGCCGTGACTTTGAGTAGCACCTCATCGGCCCCGAAGTCTGGGATCGGGACATCTTCGAGGACAAGGGGTTGCTTGTAACCGTGCATTCGTGCTGCTCGCATGGTGTGTCTCCTTACTTGTTTGTCGGAGGAACGATATATTGGGTGTGTCGCAAAAATCCTTTAATAACAAACCAACTTGATCGTTTGCGTTCTTTTAAGCACTCACTCCAGAGATTGCTTCGATAAATCTGGCTTGAGAGACATTTTTTTCCTTGTTAGATGTCTTGCACTTGCCGTTTTCGCATCATATTCATTGCTTCGATTCCACTCAAGATTCGTTTCGCACTACTGAATGTTTTGAATCTCGTCATTGGCTTCACAATTCGCTTGAACGCTCGATGATCCTGCTCAATCACGTTATTCAAATATTTGCTTTGTTGTAATTCAGTGCACATCCAGTAGCAGCGTTGGAAGATGGAGCTTAAACGGAGAGGGGTTCTCCAACAATCCAAGTGTCATGCTGAGATGAAAGCTCAGTCCAACCAGCAGGCGGCGTTTGACCTATTTGGGGGAAGAATTCCTCAATATCGCCGGGTATAAAGAGGAAAAGCATCCGAGCCTCTCCGGGTCCAAGATTCACCCATCCATGTACGCTGTTACGGGGTACAACAACTGATGTTCCAGGTCCAACCTCAAACTCTTCACCCGCGCAGTGAAAGCGAAATTTGCCTTCAATTACTTCAAATATCTCCTCCCTCTCTTTATGATAGTGAAGTGGCGGGCCTGAGAACGGTGGGGTACGCACTTCGAGGATTGTGAAAGCCCCGCCGACATCTTGGCTATGTACGTGGATAGCCATTTGCTCACCAGGCATTGTATCGAACCAATTGAGGTCTTCGCTCCGGCTGACAATTGCAACTTTGTTTTTACTCAATGCGGTGTTCATCGTTTTACCTCTTATAATTGTGGGATTGAGGATCGAAGCACGTCATTATTTGCAGCGATAATTGCGGCCCTCTACTCGGTTTACGATCCTGGCTTGAAGGAGGGACAAATAATTAACGGTGTTTCTGAGAAAAAGTATGTTTATTGCAAGTGATACCTGGATTCGACTACGCCTACATTCCTCTGTGTGCGATCTGTATTCAGCAAACTTGAATCTTGCAACCCAATTGCTATAGGTGTTTGCATAAATTTAATATAGAAAATCGACTCTGGGCTGTCGTCCACTCACAGTTGGCAATTTTATTGAATCGCATGGACGATCTCATAACCCATCTCACAATGGAAGGCTATCTCCAACTAAAGTTGGAATCGAAAGTTAACCGAAAGCACAGCTTACAAAGTGACAATCCCACGTTTGACCGCAATAATCACGGCTTGAGTGCGATCGCTTACTCCCAATTTACTGAGAATGCGATTGACATGGGATTTGACAGTGCTTTCTCCAATAGTTAGAGCAGTTGCAATATCTGAATTACTCATTCCTTGCCCCATTAAACCCAGTACCTCTAGCTCTCGATCGCTCAGTTCTGGATTACTCATGCGCTGCACTAGCTTTGCCCCTACCTCTGGCGGAATGTACTGCTGACCGCGATTAATCATGCGAATGGCATTGAGAAGTTCCTTGGGTTTTGTATCCTTGAGCAGATAGCCTTTCGCACCTGCCTGCAATCCGCGATAGATATCTTCATCGCCATCATAGGTTGTTAGCACAATAATTCGGGCAGATTTAAATTGGGCACAAATCGCAGTAATAGCTTCCACTCCTCCTATCTGCGGCATTCGCAAATCCATCAAAGTCACATCCGGTTGATGTTCGCCAAAGCAAACGATCGCCTGTTGTCCATCTTCTGCTTGAGCAATTACCGTCATTTCTGGGTCGCGGTTAATGATGGTTGCCAATCCTTGTCTCACAATGGAGTGATCGTCAACAATTAAAACGCGAATTGTACTGGATTGGTTGCTCATAGTTTTCATCCTCGATTGACGATGACAATAATTGCTGTTCCTTGCCCTAGTTGACTTTCTATTCTCAATTGCGCTCCAATTCGCTCTGCTCGTTCGCTCATTCCCAACAATCCAAATCCGCCAACCGAGGGAATACTACCTACGCCAAAGCCTTGTCCATTGTCTTTGATGCACAAACTACATTGTGCATCTTCATAGACTAACTCAAGGCGAATTTCGTCAGCTTTTGCATATTTAATTGCATTTGTCAATGCTTCTTGCCCAATTCGCAGTAAGTTATTCTCCACTTCGGCGGGTAAAGAATAGGCTGTACCCTGAATTTCGTAGATCAAAACAGTATCATCGGTAGCAGATCTCATTTGCGTTACAAGACGATTGAGGGCGCTAGATAAATCGCCTTCCTCTAACAACTGAGGGCGGAGTGCAGTGACTGAGCGACGAGCTTCACTCAGCCCGATTCGTGCCAATTCATCGATTATATCCAGATGTGCCTGTGTTCCTTCTAAATCATCCTCTAGCACTTGGATGGCTGCACCAACTTGAACCAAAATGCCTGTAAATGCTTGAGCTAACGTATCATGAATTTCCCGTGCCATGCGGTTGCGTTCTTCTAAAATTGAAGTTTCTTCGGCACGTTTGCGATCGCTGATGTCTGTGATTAACCCATAGTATCCTTTTACTTGACCATTGTCATCGAAATCAGGGATGAGGGAATTATTGATATATTTTTTGCCAAACACACAGGAAATTTCTGACTCATAGGTTGTAACTTGCCCTGCCAGTGCTTGATTGATGTACGGTTGTACAACTTGATAAGCTGCCTCACCCAAGTTTTCGCAAATATGCTTGCCCAAAATCTCACCTCGGCTACAACCAAACCATTCCTCATAGGTGCGGTTGACAAACCGATAACGCTGGTTGAAATCTATATATGTGATACAAACAGGGATAGCGTCCGTAATCAGTCGTAATTCCTGTTCTCGTAAGCGAAGCTCGTCGTAGACATCGCGCAATTCGGCTTCGCTTTTCTGTAAAGCTGTTGTTCGTTGGGCAACCTGCTGCTCTAAGGTGCAACTGTAATCGGCTAACAGTTTCTCGGCTTGTTTTTGCTCGGTAATATCTTGAAAGGTGGCGATCGCATAAGTCACATTTCCCTGCTCGTCAAAGGCAGGAGTTGCCCATACCTCAAGGGGAATCGTGGCGTTATTGCGGTGAATTTCTATATCATCAACTCTAATACGTTCACCTTTTAGCGCTCGGATAATTGGCATTCTCTCAGCTAAATACTTTTGATCCGTTCCAGCTAGATAAATTTGATACTCTTCTGCAAGTTGATTGGGTGTCACAGAAGGATCAATATCTTTACCCAATAGCTGAGTTGCTCGCTGGTTAAAGTAATAAAGACGACCCGATGTATCTACAACTGCAACACCAACTGGCATTGCTTCCATAAATTGAGTCATTTTACTTTCGCTCTCATGGAGCTTTGAGTAGAGCCTGGCATTTTCGATCGCAATGGCTGCTTGAGTTGACAATAGGTGTAAAACTTGCGTTTGCTCTGGTGTAAATGCCCCAGCCGTTAACTGATTCTCAAGATACAAAACGCCAACTAGCTTACTTTGATTCAGAAGTGGCAAACATAAAATTGATTGAGTTTTATTGTGCTGGATGTATGGATCATTGATAAAATTACCTTCATGAGCTGCATCATTTAAAATGATATATTCTTGAGTACGAATAACATAGTTAATAACTGACTGGGGAAGGCGATTTACAGTTGGAATCGATTGCAGCACTTTCGTAGCATAGACATTTTCACCATCACCGTCATTTAGTTCACCACAAGCTTCAATGACCCATTGTTTTGCGTTTTCCAAAATCAGCAATCCGGTTTTTGCGCCAGCATTTTTGATTAAAATCTTCATCAAGGAATTGAGTAACTGCTCCAGTTCAATTTCACTAGCGATCGCTTGTGATGCTTTGATCACCGCTGCTAAATCGAAAGCGATGCCGGGACTATGAGAGGTGGTTTTAGAATTTGTGCCGTTTGATATGTCACCCATGTCCGACGGCTGAGGTAATAGTTGTGGATAGCGAGTTTCTAAATCTTTGACCTTTGCCATTGCTCCCCACCGTTCATAGCAGTAGTGAGCTTCTTTCATATAGGTTTGGGCAAACTTTTCCCTGCCACGAGATAGATAAAACTTGGCAGCTAATTCATAGGATAAGGCTTCTTCTCGAAGATAGCCATTTTTTTTCGCTTCTTGAATGGCTTGTTCGTAGAACTCTTCGGCTTCAAACAATTGGCCTAAAACTCGTGCAGTCTCGGCTTCTACTAAATGATATTTATGTAAATAATTCATGGGCGCGTAATGTGCCCACTGCTTCATTTTTTCCTGATTTACCGCAATTTTTTGGAGAATTTGTTCTTGTGCTTGCGTACTACTTTCAGGGTATATTGCAAGTCTTGCCAGAGCATCATAGAGGCAGTAGAAAGGACCAAGAGGGGAGCTTGTTATTATGATCAAATAACGTTCTGCTATGGTTGAGGTTTCAACAGCCTGAGCATACTCCGAAAAGAGGTAGTACAGCAAAAGTTTATTGAAATAGACATTAAAAATTGCACTTTCATCATTTGCTGCTTCATGTTTTGGTAATCCATTCTCCTCATTGTAAAATTTGCCCACTAGACGAGTTGGATCACCCGAGTCTCCCATCAAATTTGCGATCGCCTGCTGAAATATCAGATTCCAGGTTAGTGCTGTTTCCTGTTTAAGTTGGTGGATTGCTGCATTGTATATTGTCATCTCGCGATCAACCTCTACGAGTTCATTTCCGACAACATAGGAGTTAAAGCAATAAGTGTGAGCAGCATAGGAGGCAAACTCTAAGTCTCCGGTTTCTAGCCCACTTCGGTAGGCTTCTAAAATAGGCTGTAATGTGTCTTTTACATGCTCTTTCCAATGAATGATGAAGGTATTCACAATGACCAATGTTCTAGCTCTAAGTGAATGAGACTTAGGTGATGACAATAGCCTTAACGCTAACTTTCCAAACTCGTAGCCAGTCTCGATGTCTCCCAGATTTCCACACAGAACTAATCCAAAATTGGCATAAGCAAAGGGAGACACAAAGGCATTTCCATATTCAAATGATAAGCTTACTTGTTTAGATATCAGTAGCGGCATTAAATTAGGAATAGCAATCCAGGCCGCAATAGTAATTCTGGATAGTATTCTCATTGCTGCTAACTTATCCGCCTTGCACATTTCTGGCAGATGAATCCACTCCTCGCAAACACGAAGCGGCTTGTCGTTAAATATCGATTTTTCCCTCAGAAGGCATGAGATTGCGTCTAGTTCAAGCTGAATATCTGACTGACTTGGCTGTTCGGGAAAGCAAATTTCCAGTTGGCGCAACACTTGTAATCCAGTGTTTATTGCTCCTAACGGTTGATTTTGTGCCATGTCAGTTTGAATTTTGACTTCGTATACTTTCACGCTATCAAGAACCGTTTTAGCCTGCTCCAGAACAATCGCTGCCCAGTCCTCCACCTGCTCAAAATTGCCACACAAGTACGCGACTTCTGTTATTTCTGCGTACAATTCTAAGCTCAGGTCATAATCTGTTTGCCAGCTAGATGCTGCCAGCCAAACTCTTGCTGTAGCTAAATATTGTTTTGACACACCATAAGCGATCGCTGCTTTTGCTTTCTGACCTGCGATTAAATTTAATCTGGCAATTTTATCTCGTTCTGCTCGATCGGTGACAAGCTCAATCCCATAATTAAGATGATCGACTATTTCAAATAGCCGCTCTGATATTCGCTCCGGCAAAGTCTTTTCTAGTAAATTGCGACCAATTTGGAGATGAACAACTTCTTTGTGCGACTCATCGATTAAGGCATAAGCTGCTTGCTGGACGCGATCGTGCAAGAATTTGTAATCCTGAACCAAGAGTTGTTCATCTAACTCAGATGTCGGCACAATTAAACCTGACTGAGCCGCTGCTATTAGTTGCGGGAAAATTTCCCTAGATGAGCTTTCACAAATGATAGAGAGGGTGCTTAAATCAAAATCAGCACCAACACAAGCGGCGAATTGTAAAACTTGCTGGGTTGCTGGAGGCAGTTTTTTCAGTTTTCCAAGCATCAACTCCACCACATTACCGGTGATATTCTTGCCTTCAATGTGAGTGATATCCCATTGCCAACTGAGATTTTCAAGGTCGAAGCTTAACAAGTTTTCTGCAGAGAGCATTTTCAGAAACTCATTGACAAAAAAGGGATTTCCGCCTGTTTTCCGCAATACTAATTCTGCCAGTGAGATGATTGTACTGATGTCACTGTGTAATGTGTCTGCAATCAGTTGTGCGATCGCGCTTAGTTCCAACGGTGCTAACCTAATTTGGCTAGTAGTTGCTCCCTCTTTTCTGAGTCCCTCCAGCATTATTGTTAGTGGATGTAAGTAGTCCACCTCATTATCTCGATATGCTCCAATCAGAAACAGATATTGCGTCTGGGCATCCGTCATCATCAACTCGATCAACTTGAGTGTTGCTGAGTCTGCCCATTGAAGATCGTCCAGAAAGATCGTTAAGGGATGTTCTACTGAACCAAATACCCGAATGAACTGCTGAAAGACTCGATGGAAGCGGTTTTGAGTTTCCGTTGTCCCAACTTCCGGTACGGGCGGTTGCTTGCCAATAATCAATTCAACTTCAGGGATCGCATCAATGATGATTTGCCCATTGCTTCCCAACGCCGTTAGAAGCCGATATCGCCACTGTTGCAACTGCTGGTCGGGTTCACCCAGCAGTTGTTGCACCAATTTTTGTAGGGCATGGGCGATCGCACTGTAGGGAATATTGCGCCCAAATTGATCGAATTTACCAGAGATGAAATAGCCGCGCTTTTGGGTGATTGGTTTATAGATTTCCTGCACTAACGCTGACTTGCCAATTCCAGCATAGCCAGACACCAACATCATTTCGACTTTGAATTTTGTTTCTGTATTGTTGAGTAAAGCAGCGACGCGATTGTACTCTGGACATCCTACGCGAACGAAAGCAGCTAATAACAGTGCAACTTCCTGCTCTCGTCCATATAGTTTTTGGGGAATTTGAAACTGATCCGAAACGTCTTCAAGCGCCAGTTGAATGGTATCAATTTGACCTGTTTCTGCGAACTGACGAAGACAGATTTCTAAATCGGCTTTGATTCCCCAAGCACTTTGATAACGCTCTTCAGCATTTTTCGCCATCAGTTTCAAAATAATATCTGAAACGGGTTTGGGAATCGTTACTTTCAGTTCGTGAGGTGGAATAGGCTGTTTGGCAATATGACAATGGACTAGCTCAAGGGTGTCTGTTGTGGAAAACGGCAGATGTCCAGTTAAAAGCTCGTAGAACGTCACACCGAGCGAGTAAAAATCGGTGCGGTAATCGAGGAAACGGTTCATACGCCCGGTTTGCTCAGGAGAGAGGTAGGCGAGGGTTCCTTCTAGAACATGAGGGCTTTTGAACGTTGGATTCGTGCGGTTAAATTGGGTAGCAATTCCGAAGTCAATAATTTTAACGACACCAGTATCTGGATTGAAAACAATGTTTCCAGGGTTGATATCCTTATGAATGACATGGGCGGCATGGATTTTGCCCAGAATATCTGTGAGGTCGATCGCCAGCCCCAGAAACCTGGATAAGGGCATCGGGCAGAAGTTCTCTGGACGCTTGTGCCTCCATTGCTCTAGGGACTCTCCGCCAAAGTCTTCTAAAAAAATAATGAGTGTGCGTTGATAGTCTTGCTGACTGTATGCCTTGACCACTCCTTGCAGGTTGAGGGAGCGGGTAATTTTATATTCCTGTTTGTAGCGGATTAATTCTTGAGGAGATGGATAATCTTGTTTGAGCATTTTTATGACGATCACTCGATCGTCTTGGGCGCTGATGCCCCGATACACTAGAGAATTAGAACTTTCGTAAATTTTGCTGAGAAGAGCAATACCCGGTAGAGCAACCATAGAGCTTCTCTGGATGAGTACGATGGGAGATACCTCAAACTATAAAACCCATTGAAGATTTTTTAGCGAGATCGGTAGAGGAGCAGATCGCCCCGCCAAAGCTTTTTTTAGCCGTGATGCCGGTGCAGCCGAGCGGTATCGACGTACAATCAGCCGCCGATGCGGTGAGACTGATCAAACAAGCGCAATCGGTGAGACAAGGCCCGCCCAAAGCTTTGATGTTTCTCAGCCGCGCGGTGAAGGGAACGAAGCTCAAAACCGAAGCAATGGAGTTGCTGGAGAAACTCGCGCCCACCATCAAAGTGCTCAAATCGGTCGTTCACCAAAAACAAGTGATTGCTGATTCTTCGGGCCAAGTGATACCATTGTCCGAAAATTAATTGGACAATAAATATATTCTAGGAAGGCAAGGAGCATATCCTAACTCAGGGTTTAAAAGTGCTACAGCTCGGTCAGAATATAAGCGTTTCCCCGCCTAGCCTCACCCTGCAACCCTATCAGGGATTGAAACAAAGCTGTGTGAAGTTAATTGTTTTCTTCGAGAAATTAAAAACTCCCTAAACCCTATCAGGGATTAGCACTTGGCATATTTTGATTCCCGTTGATTCCCGCTTTTTCGCGGTTGCCGTGCAACTGCATTGTCAAAATCTAGAATCTGGATCTAAAACCTGAAGTTTTTGACCAAAAAAAGCGGCCGGTGTTCTGTTGGCTGTCGGCAAGTGCGATCGCACTTGGCAACAATTCCCAGAACCAGAATCCCTCAACGGCTTGAAACTTGGGAGATTTTTTTTATTCAAAACATAGAGTCATGCATTATCATGTTTTTAACCTGGAGGCAATCGCTACATTTTGAACGTGGTATGTATCTATATAAAAACTACCCCGGCCAAGAACAATAGTATTAAAATAAAGATTAAAGTATAAAAATTAAAACCTAACGTATAAAATAAAATTGCATAAAGAGTCATTCCCACTAAAACTATTTTAAATATAGTTGAAATTTTCTGTTTTCGTATGCGCTGTTTTTGCCTTTCTATCTGGTACATTTCTTTTTCCTTTTTAATCCGTTTTTTTTCCTCTACTTCTCTGTTTTTACGTTCTCTATCCTGTTGGAGCATTTCTCTCTCTAACTGCCTCGTAAGTGTTTCGCATTCTTGATGAACATACACCAATCTTTTTTCATAATAATTATCAACCTGAATACCTAGCTCAGTGCTGACAGTTTGGTGGCAATAAGGACATTCTTTTAAAAGCTTTTTTAGTCCCCAAACCAGTTGTTCTACAGTTATAAATTTATCTAAATAATCGTCCCAGAAGTTATCTAAATCTGCCAGCTTAAATTCATCTTCAATCTCATACTATATTTGAATCCAGTCAAAAGAATCTATCCCTAAATTTTTGATAAGACCAGAATCTATAGTAATTTTATTGGGTTCGCTTGTTCTACACCGTTCCATAATAATCGGGCGTAGGCGTTCAAATATCTTTTCAATTGATGTATCTGAGTCAACCATCATAAACTTCCTTACCTTGACTTGTCCTGTGTCAGTTTGTCAGCCGCTGCTACACCCTTATGATTTTGTGTGGGCCATGCTAATTTCTCGTTTACTCTGTGGCAACGGTAGACTCGGGAAGGGGCCTGAAGCGTGCAGTGAAGTTTCCATCATTATTGAGGAAATAGGGAGATAACAGCTCCCACTCGGCATACCCCGCTTTACCCGTACCATAAATCATGTGCCAGTACCAATCCGTTAATAACCTAACGGTTACTTTCTCTTTTGAGTTCCATTGAGAGCGATCGGCACTTTTGGGAGCTTTGCCCAGCAAACGGGTGATACGGTATATGTTGCGGAGAGTGTTGATGAAACTGGTAATTCGGTCTATCTCCTCGCTTTCGATACTACTAGGGTTATCGGTAGAATCAGAGAGGAGTCTGGATTGGGCCTTATGGACGAAATAGGAAATTAATAATTCTCGCTTCGCATCTTCCCCCGGACCGTCTAAATTTGTAGCAAAGTACAACTTACTTAACCTGTGTACAGCTAATTTCTCCTCTGGAGTCCACTTAGATGTGTCGTTAGTTGTCGGACACTCGGGTAGCAACTTAATGATGTTATCTAATTTGGGTTCTACGTCAAAGTAATCTTCGTACCTTTCCATAATAGTGTTATACCCACTAAACTTCTAAAATAGCAGTAATTATCTGGTAGTTGTACATTTCTCCGACCTAAGATTACTTAAGTAAGCCACTAAAACCTTTGCCCTGTATGCTTTTGCAATAGGTCTATTGGTAAGATGCACTTACCCTGCTTTTACCCTGAGCCATAAAGCGAACACTAGAACCAAAAAATTTAAGAAAATCTTGGCTCTCAGTTAGACTGGGAAGCTTTTTTTGCCCTGGATTCCATTCACCTGCTTTTGTTTTTGCCAAAATATATCTGTCAAATTCTCCATCTGGTAGGCTGATTACACACAGTGGCTGAAGTACATTCGCTTTTCGTACATCAGTATACGACACATTTAATTCAAAGATAGATTGCTCTATATCCGTTGCAAATTGATCTAAATTCTGTGGAGGAGTAGAAAATTCAATGGCAATAACGTAGTGTGGACGCGGTTCAGTCACCGCCGTGCATAAATACTCCCGATGCACGCAGGGATTCTTTTTTATTGCCTCACTTAGAGCCACTTTAATGTGAGTTTCGCTCATCTTTTCCGCAGCTATGTTAACATCTTTTCCCAGACGGCGTGAATATAAAAATAACAGAGGTTCAGTAGAAATAATTTTAATGATGTCGCCGGGGATATAGGTGGTAAAACCGAGATAATTAGAGATGCAAAATACATACTCTTTACCAGGTTTGACATTAGCTACTGTGTATCGGGTTGGAGTAATTCCATTATCAAACTTCCAATTCATATACTCATCAACATCGAGAAACTCGTAGAAAGCATTGTTCGGCATTAAAACCATAGCCGGATTGTTTATATCGTACTGAAATCCATAATATCCTTCGGAACCAAGATAACTTTGAAAAATTAGACTATTTGGCAAATTTTGAGCTAGCCAACTTCTATACTTATAGGGATCTACACCAGCTAGTTGCAGGCACAATAAATTAGGCCATATCCTAGAGATTTCTAGCTTGCCATCTTCTCGATAGAATTGCTGTAACTCTGCTGCTCGTCCTGGATTATTTTCTGCCAATCCTGAAAATAGTTTGCCACCAAAAGCATTTTCTATTTCGTGTAAAAACATTAATACGTAACTTGTAACTCCCCCTAGGCGCGTGATATTTTTTTGGACGTAATAAACTCCTATTTGCAGCATTCTCTCTTCCCAGTTCTCAATAGATTGAATCTCTATAGGAGGCGCAAAAGGATTTTCTGGTGAACTATGTTTTGCTATCCACCCACTAACAAATGCTAGAGTTTTATTGGTGGCTCCAGTTCCCACAGTGCCACAATCACCACTAGCGTGTATTAATAAGCCTTCACCTTCTAATATTTTTAAAGCTTGAGAACCAAGACGATATATAAAACAATTAAGAGGTGCCTTGCCCGAAGTAAAAAAACTTTTTTCAAATTCTGTATTGTAAGGAAACAGTTTAGGTGAACCAGTTGTGCCTGAAGTTTGAATCCAATGAGTAGGCGGTCCCGGATAAAGTACATTGGTTTCACCTGCAAGAATCCGCTCAACATACGGTTGTAAATCGCTGTAATGCTGAATAGGTGTTTGAGCTTGGAATTGTTCAATAGTTTTAATATTAGCGTAGCCTCTTTCTTTCCCTACCGCAGTATCTTTCAGTTTATTTAAGAGGGTAAAAAGAAAATTTTCTTGAGTTAGAAAAATATTATTATACTCTTTGAACCAAGCTTCCATTTCACTTTTAATTTGTTCGTACATAATAGCACCTGACAATTAAGAAAATTTTCCGATTAGACACACTGGAAACCTATTTTACATCATCAATGTCCCCCCGTGGGAATGGTTGGTTGTTTTTCCTTTATCGCTGGAGTCCGCCTCTTGCCACCACCACGCACTTGGGACAAAACTTCTTTCGGCAATTCAGCCAACTTCTGGCAGGTCTTCTATAGTGATGCGGTTTACGGTTCCTGTAGATTGAGGGCATCAACTTTTTCTTCCCCAGGAGACTTTTTACCTTATTAATTGGGTAGTATCATTGCACACTTCAAGTAAAAATAGGTGTTGCTTAATCAGGGTATGAAACCAATCACTTGAAGCTCTAGAAGCTTTTTGGCTACTGGTTTCTATGACTTGCATATTTAGCTTTTCATACCGTAAATCAGCAACGCCCTAGAAATTGCTGGTGAGTGAGCGTCTGGCGATCGGCGGTTTTGTAATTCCCCCGGTGCTGCTTCGAGATACCAGGGGAGACAAAGTTATAAGCGGCCACTTTCATTACCACGCCGCAGTTCTGGCACGCCAGCTAAATCCCAGAGCCGGCGAAACAATTCCGGCGCGAGTCCTTGAAATTGAAAATCAAGCGACAGCTTTGGCGCAAATTGGAATACTAAAACATAGAGCCGCTTAGACACTACAGCAGCAGTGCCAAGCTCAGCCCACAGGAAGCTTAAAAAAGGGTGGGGTAATTAAAAGGACTAAGCCCATGAACAATAGCAACGACGACCTCGAATCCCTTATCCGCTCTGCCAGCCCGGAGGGCCACAGATCCCAATTGATTCCTGTGACCATTACCCCGCTCGATGGCCTGCATGATACCTCTCTTTTGGAGTGGAGCAGGAACGGGAGATTGATCAGAGCGTGATAGACGATTATGCCCAGACGATGCTATATGGCGAGTGGAAAGCTGGCTCGATACTGATTTTCTCCCTCCGACTACAAGATTATTGATGGCTATTACCGTTTAGCCGCGGTTGCGAGCGTCAGGGGTAGCAGTCGAATTCTATCTAGTCCGGGGAGTGCCTAGCAATCTCTAATCCCAGTTGCCCCATCCGTTTCTGGATGGGCCTTCATTTTTACCCGCTAGCTATCGGAAAATACTCAAGGCCGCTTACACACCACAGCCCCCCCAGGGACAGAACCTATTTTTACCCCCCAACCATCGTAAACTTTTGTTATTGTTGACCGGGATGCGTTTGACCGGAGAGCGTTCAAAGCTCAAGGTGGAGGATTTGAGCGCTTAAACAAGACTTTTGAGGGGCGATTAGAAGAGATTTTGAGCCAAATTGCTAGCACGGTTTGGGAAAAGGCTAGCTAATTGATAGAATAATACTCAAAACGTAGGGAGTTCACGCCATGATAGAGGTGCAAAAGCTATATACAGAAATCGGCTTTCGAGTTTCGGGCGAACTGCTTAAACAACTACATCATTGGGAATATTCAGTCGATGAAATAGTTTTTCAAGAACAGTTAGCAACTGGTTCTTACAAAGGACGCTATTCAGTCGAGGGGTTTCTCCTAGAGATGATGAAACAGGCCGAGCAACAGGAGAAAATCATGCCTTACTACGGCGCTGGGGGAAGTAGTGGAGCCTGTGCCTATAAATTTCGATTAAATGGTTCTAAATGTAATTTGAGAGTTGAACACTCTCTAACAGGTGATGCTTTAGATTTAGAGGCAGATATAAAGGAAGCGAATGCACTACTCGAAATGGTAAGAGAGCCAGAGATTCAGTTTTCTTTTTTGCCATATGTGACTGATAAGGAACTTGACCACCCTTGGACAGGAGAGCGAAATTCCATGCTTGTTTGTAAGATTGCAGGGCAGGAATATGAGACTTTAACACAGTGGAAAAACTGGAGCGATGAGCAAGCTCTTACACCCAGATATATTTATCAATTTGCTCAAGTGAGTCTGGGAGCTACAGGCTTTACCGTCAAAGTTGAAGATACGGAAACAGGTGATGTGATTGAGGCTACTGACTACGATAATTGGTAGATTATAACTCTGTCATCACTCTAGGTAATAGTTCAAAATCTTTAAGGTCTTTTCTTATGGGTGGTCACATATATGATTGTTTTATTTACAATGAAGAAAACTACTTGTTACTTGAGATACAGCATCGCTTAAAGCAGCCCATTGATTGGATTGAAACTACATCAGAAGGGTATATATTTATTGATCAACTAATAATTGAATTTCTAGAGGATGAAGGATTAGAATTAGCCGACGTGATAGAGGGAAAAGGCTTAATTAGACCGGAAGACTATGGAATGCAACCGTGTCCAATGAGTTTGGCGAATCGATATTCTTATTCTACTTATGAAATTACTGATGAAGGATTGTTTTTGAAAGAAATGACCATGGGCGACGTTGCTGATGGTCATAAACCCATACAAGGAGTTATGCCAACATTGCATCTAGGGCTGTCTTTCAATGATAGCTTTATCTATAAAAATTTAAATATTTTTACTCCATTAACTGGAAAAGTTCTTTTATGTAAGGGTCTAAATTATTCATTTATTTCGTGTGGTCTTATACCCGACATTGCTTGCGAAACTCTTTTAAAAATGACTTTTGATAAGGGAAAATTAGTTTTAATTCAAGACCTTTCATTAGGTAATGGGATAGCACGACATATGGAGATTCAAAGGCAACAGAGTGAAGGTTTAAAAGGTTTGATTGAGAGAGTGGAACCAATCGGTTTACTTCCTCCAACAGACAATCTCTGAAGTGGAAATTGACTCTACACCTAACCTTTCACTAAGTAGAGTTATTACTCACGTTCAACCTTAAAAGAGAAAAGAGTGAACGCAACGACTGATATTGTCCAAAAACTCTGGAACCTGTGCCACGTCCTGCGGGATGACGGCATTACTTATATAAAGCCCTATCAGGGATTGAAACCAAGCACACTTGATTCCGTTTGATTCGTTTTGATGCCTGCTTTTTTGACTAAAAAGACCAGCCGGCAATCTGTTAGCGGTCGCCGAAAGCGATTGCCTGCTGCGACAAATAGGGGTTCTGTTTCCATAAAACAGGGTTAAAATACTTATTCTATCGTCCAAAAAATGGGTCGTTTGAAGATGTCTTATGCAGCAACTGGTTGTAAAAGGGAACAGTATCTGCAAAAATTTCGAGTCGAATCGTGTTTCGGTCACCCCTTTGAAATGTGACAAGGTACAAAGTCTCTCCTATCTCCTCACTGAATGGATATTGTGGTCGATCTACAGTTCCTCTTACTTCAGAGCCCATAGTGTTAATCTTTTTGCCGTTGACTCGATTGATTCCTTTAAAAACATAAGCTCCGGGTTCCCAATGAAAAAGCTTAATTGTCCATTCCTTGGAGGCGAATATTCCCGTTGAAAGTGGACAATTGTTGGTTTCTTTATCGCCCATTACCGAGAGTTTGCAAGGTTGAGCTTGTGCTAGATTAACAGGCTGTAACAAAGCGATAATCAATGGAATAAACATAGGGTTTTAGATGAAATTATTAGATAAGTATATACGATAAATATGGATAGTTTAGATCGAGCAGTTTTGGGCTGTCTTTTCCTCAACGCCTTCAACTTAGATCGCATCAGATCGCCCGCTAAGTTATCAGATACAGACCGCTCGAATCGTTTGGTTTGGCGTGTAAATATTTAGAAGTCGTGGCAACCGACGCATGGCCCAAACTTTGGGATACCAAGTGAATGGGTGCTCCCCGGTTGAGAGCGTGGGAAGCGTGACAATGCCGCAACCAGTGAGCGCTAGCCTTCTCAGAAATTCCCGCGCGTTTCGCAGCTTCCTTGACCAAGTGCGTCACCGAACCCCTGTGCAAGCGACCGCCATTAGTCCCTTTCCGGCTCCTGAATATCGGCGAGCGAATTCCCTGCCTCCCCTCTGCTGTTCAAAAGTGTTAGATACAGAGACGAAGGAAGTAGAACCACGCGAGTCTTGTCGCCCTTGCCATAAATCGAGAATTGCCCACTTTCACCGTTAGGTCATCGCACACGATCGCTCAATTAATTGTTGTAACATCCGATCAATCTCGGCGATCGCTCCCAGGTTGAGACAAAAAACATTCTCAAGGGTAGCGCGTAACTCTGCAACCGTTGAAAGGACGCGGTGTTCTGTTCGACCATCCAAATAATGCACCGTAAACTGATTGTTCCACAAGGCATAACGACAATTTGAATCCGGTTTTGCCACCATCAAGTTAGTAACAAAAATTGAGTTGGGATGAGTCGAAACATACCAATTACTCACCTCATAATCGGGTAATTCTTGTTCCTGAAGCTCGAATCTGTAAAGGGGTTTCCACTCCTGCTTAATATATGCTTGCATAATGTAGCTGCGCTCCGCTGCGCTCAATCGAAATGGTTCGTGGGATGTAGGTTGTTCAATATCCGGTTTCAAAGCAAGCGGCGCGGTAAGCGTTAATCCTCCGAATCCCGCATCTGCAATGTATGGCTCTCCATCAATATTGACCCACAGCACCATATGACTGCGAGGTGCGATCGTCCCGGACGGCAAATTCCACAGCACGCGAGCTGCTAGATTCGTTACCTGAAAGCCAAGAGCAAGCAAAACAGCCCGCAACAATGAATTTTGCTCAAAACAATAGCCGCCCCGTCCCTCGTTGATTAGTTTTTGTTGCAAGGATGCTAAATCCAGCTTCACAGGTTGTTTCAGGAGCGAATTGAGGTTTTCAAAGGCGATCGTGTGGGAATGTCGCTGATGAATTGCCTGTAACGTTGTCAGCCTGGGTGAACAGTCACCACTATAGCCAATTCGTTGAAAATAGGCATCCAGGTCTATCTCAGTCAGCGGTTGTTGTAATTGCATATTTTATTATCAGAGTCAATGCTGAGTTTCTTCATGGGGAGTAATTAATCATTATGTATCCAACGTTCCTTCATGTTTAGCATCGGAGAAATCATAGATTTTGATCGCTTCTTCACGTCGAATCATCCGCTTCCCCCGCCGATCAACTAAAACATCCCATCCAGCATCTCGGTAACATCCCCCTGGTCACTCGATCGATTATCGTCATACACCATCAAAGTGTTTAAATTCCTGTGCCTGCTGAGTTTCTAAACTTTCTGCACATCCCCTTCTGTTGCGTCCAGTGCAGCCGTGATAACACTGTGTCTGATGCGGTGAGGGAACATCTGCTACTGGCGTTGCTTAATCAGGGTATGAAAAAAATAACTTGAAAATCCCGAAGTTTTGTGGATACTGGTTTCTCGGACTTGCATATTTAGCCCTTCATACCCTGGCATCAGCAACGCCCTTTACCTTTGGCTTCAAATCAATTCTACAGTTTCACGCTTGCATCGCCCACTGTCTCGGGCTATACCTGTGCTGACATAACGCATCTCAAGAGCTAATCTCAAAGTTAGTTCTTTACCGCAATTGCTCATGGGTAGCCAATCTACAGCCAAAACTATCTTTCTGGTCGCCTCTATGGTGGGCTGGCTTATCGTTGGTGCATCTTTGATGTATCTTTTTCCGGTCGTCGCAGATTGGTTAATATCCTCCGATCGCACTCATCTATGGATGCAGACCCTCAGCCGTAGCGGTTACAATCCTATGCTGGCTTGGGTAGGAGGAGGCATCACTCTGGTTGTTACCGTGTCGGGGTATATCCTCTGGCATCAGAGGTTTGAAGGCAAGATTTAGAGCGATGTTGACACTCCTCGACTATCAGGTACGAGGATTCTTGGTTCACAGGGATTCCAACGAATTTACCCTCACCAAGCATCACAGGCGGTATGCCCTACGGCTGCAAGCCCTCTAATTAAAACTACTTGTGCTGCTGCAACATCTCTGTCTGTTGTATACCCACAGCTAGAACAAGAATGGGTTCGCTCCGACAGTTCTTTCTTGCCTGTCTCCACACCACAATTAGGACAAATTTGACTTGTTTTATGAGCACTTACTTTCTGAAAACACACACCATGCTTAAAACAGGTTTGCTGCAAGATAGTAAAGAATTGCCCCCAACTAGCATCTAAACAGTGCTTACCGAGCATTGCTCTAGACAAACCAATCAAGTTCAAATCTTCAACAAATATCATTCCTGCATCTTCGCAAAGTTGGTGTGCCAGTTTCCAGTGCCAGTATGAGCGACAGTTGGCTATATATTCGTGCAGCTTGGCAACTTTCTTCTGAGCTTTTTTTCGGTTATTCGAGCCTAACTTCTTTCGACTGACGCGCTGTTGCAGCAATTTAAGCTTGCGTTCAGCGTCAACGAAAAACTTTTGGCGCTTTACTAGAAGACCGTTGGAAGTCGCTATGAAATTAGTTAGACCAACGTCAATACCCAAAGCTTCGCCGTGAGGCATAACCGTCGGTACAGAAACGTCCCATTGCAGGGTTAGCATTACATACCAACCGCTAGCTTTCTTGACAATTCGAGCTTGCTTGATTGTTGCACCATCAGGAATGGGACGCGATTGATGGAATTTCACCCAACCAATCTTGGGTAGTTTCACCCTCTCGCCTTGAACTGGATTGACGCCCATTTCGGGAAACACAAAAGAACGCATTCCACCAATTTTTTTAAAGCGCGGAAATCCGTGTTTCTGTTCCCACATACTGACAAATGCTTTCTCAAGCCTTCGCAATGTTTGCTGCAAGACGTGGACTTGAACCGCACCGAGAGCAGGAATGTTTGCCCTGGCTGCGGTTAAGTTTTTGCACTGACTTGCGTAAGTCGGTCGCTTTGTTTCCGCAGGGATGATGAATTCAGAACGGATAGAGCAAGCGTTAACTTGACAGCTACGAGATTGAAACCAATGTTTGCGTTCAGCTAGCGCGTAATTGTAGACGCGACGGCATTGCTCTAGCCAATCTTCAAAGATGGCTGTTTGCACCGCTGTTGGTTTCAGTTTAAATTCGTAGGTTAAGTTAAACATTTGCTCTGTCCTTCCTATCCTAATTATAGAAGTTTGGCTAAACGCAAATGCGATTACTCACAATTCTTAATTAAAGCCGTCCTAGAAGGACGGGGCTTGTATCCCATTTTCTTGGTCACAGATCGATTTTGGAGCGATCGAGTTCTGATTTCAAAGAAGTGTGGGAGGCCTTTGCGGTGAGGCGTAAAAAAAGCCTGCCAAGACGACTATCAGAATTTTAGATATTTATGAGTGCTGGTTTGATCTACAGTGCTTACTTGTTGGAAAACAGCTAAATGCTCTATTTCTAACAGTTTTTGCTGATGTCAAACATTATACTCTGATGTATCTGAAGTGGCAACCGCTAGTAAATTCTCAGTGATTTAGCCTTTAAGTTTCTGCTAGATAGCCCTTAGCTCTTAATAAGGGCATGGTAGTGGTTTGGAAAACTTAACTTTTATTTACAATATGCTTTCTATCCTATCTACTTTACGTCAAGTCTCTTCTCATTTGCAAGAGCGCTTGATTCAACCCCTCGCTGTGAATCCAGCCTACGAAGCCACCGTAAATCATTTTGCCATCGCGATCGGCTAAAAAAATGTGATCGACGCCGAGGGGGTTTTTCCAAGCCCTAACCGCTGTTCCATCCCTAAGTCTGATAATCGGATTGGAGCTGTTAAAATCCCTGTGGTGTGCTGGTGTCATTCCTGGGACAGCTTCTAAAATGGCGCGAGCCTCAAGGGTAACATCTGAAATGTTTGCAGCGCTGGTTGCTGAACAGCCACATCCATCTGTCACAGTTTGCTTGAGCCTTTGTTTGATATCGCCATCAAACAGGGATAATTGCTCAATCTCCTCTAAAAGTTTCCCGTGTGGCTCGGATAAGCGCCTTTGGCAATAAATTGCTGTCAGCAAGTCCTCTAACCCTACTTTTGTCAGAGCCTCTGCAATCAATCCCGTCAAACCTAGTACGGCAATACCTCCTAGCATTCCTGCCGGACCACCTAGAAATGCTAGAGCTGCTGTGATTGCAGCCGCTCCTGTTAAACCTGTCGCAGCCATCGTTACTACCAAGATGATACCTGGTAAACCCAAGGCAGCTACTTTCTTGACGACTTCATCCATTTTACAAACCTTCGCTGTTGCTTTCTTTCTTCTACCAACCAGTTGCCAGCACGAAAAGCCTGCTAGCGCAACAAGTTATTTATGGCGTTGCTGAATACAGGTATGAATGGAAGATTTCCCAATTGCTATAAGCCAAGTCGAGTGAGTTTTGTAACATCAAGGGAAAAGTGGATTCATACTCTAATTCAGCAACGCCGACTTTTGATTTCCCCAGATATCATATTGCGCTTTCTTGTCCCATAGATAATTCTAAAAATTAGGGCGATTATCAGTTTAGCTTGGATATGGTTTTGCTGGAGATATGCAGCCCAAATCTATCTGCTGCTTGTACTTCAATTAAAATCTTTGCGATCGAAGGCTTCGCTCGTCTATGCAAGTAATATTTGCAGGGGAAAGTTCAGACTAAACGCCTTCGGAATTTACGATAGCTCACCAGCACTTGTCTCATCATCACTCAACCGTATTAGACAAACTCTCAAACCACCGAACTAAGGTACGGACATCCTCAAGCGCTCTCCGCTAACCGATCGCCATCGCCCATCCAATCGCCATACTCCCCATGCTCGCCTGTCCCCCACACTATGATGTACTCTAGCCCCGGATCGATCTGCACGCCAAACCCACCGCTAGAGAAGTTAAATACTGCGTAGAGGTCGTCTGGCCCAACAGACCATCGCAAGAAAACGACGCTTGTCGCCAATGCTGGGAATTCGTTGAACACTTGAGCGAAGAAACGTTGACTGAATTCAGGAGTGTTGGCTAAACCAATGTCTTGTGGCAGGCTCCACCACTGGCCCTCTGTCTCACGACCACAGCGAGGATCGTATTCTGGAAACTTGTCCATATCTCGTAACTGTAGGGGAAAAAGAAACCCGGCCTTGCTTAATCAGGGTATGAAAAAAATAAGTCGAAAATCGAGAAACTTTGTAGGTACTGGTTTCTAGGATTTGCATATTTAGTCTTTCATACCATAAATCAGCAACGCGCGGAAAACAAAATTTTGATAGTTGGCGATCGCATACTTTCCCCTAATTCAACTGAGCGCGTAAAGCTTCCCGTCACAGCCCGTAGTATAGATTACCCCCTCCGCGATCGCCAGTTCAGAGTATAATGCCGTTCCTATTGCAAACTTCCATAGTTGTTGTCCTGTCAGAGCATCTACTGCATAAACATTACCGCTAAAGGTTCCTAAGTAAACAATTCCGTCAGCAATAGTCGGAGGTGTTTGTATGTTAGTATCCGTTGTAAACTGCCACTTCTCTTCCCCAGTTGTGCAGGAAAGTGCGTAGAGTGTATGAGTATTTTGGCCGATAGTATAAACTGTGCCATCAAAAATCGCCAGAGCGTGTCTCAACGAGCCTTTTTCTGGACTAAAGTTGCACTTCACCTCTCCAGTACGGATATCTGCTGCATAGAAATTTTTCTGTCCAACCAAGTAAACTGTTCCATCAGAAATAGCTGATAAGCGATCGTCGTACTGTTGAGTTTTGAATTGCCATGCAACTTCTCCTGTAGCGAGAGAAAGCGCATTTACGTAATGATAATTGTGTACTAAAACGATTTCATCATCTATCAAAGGGCAACCGCTAGATAAGGACACTTGGGCCTGCCACTTTAATAGTCCATTCCGACACGACAGGGCAGAGAGTTTGTGAGATCCGTCTTTGTTTCTGCTGTAAACATAGATTGTGCCATTAACAACAGCAGGAAACGAAGCGCTGCTGAGTTTGATAGACCACTGTTCTTGTCCAGTCATCGCAGAAAGTGCATACAAAGAATCACCTCCGATGTAAACCATGCCATCAGCCACAGCGGAACAAGAATAAGTTGTTTTGTCAAACTGCCATACTTGTTTTCCAACTTCAGCATCTATAGCATAAAGATTAGAGTAACTGCAGCCGACATAAACTATTCCATTCGCGACAATCGGGGAGGATGATAAAGGTCTATCCAGCGAGAATTTCCACTTCAATCCAACAACGTGGTGAACACCTCTAGTAATGTAAACACCAGTTTGTTGTGGATTGGCGCGATACATAGCTCCATCTGAGCTAATTGGAGGATCTGCTAAAGGCTCTCCTTGCATTGAAGCATCTGAAAGGATTTGGTTAATTAGTGCTGTTGTAGTATCAATTGCGTATAGATAACCATCTTCACTGCCAAAGTAAACCACTTCAGCAGCAATAGCAGGAGATGAAGACACTCCACCCATTGCTGTGAACTTCCACAGTTGCTGGCCTGTAGTGCTGAATAAGGCATAAAGATTTCCGTCTTCACTGCCGAAATAAACTATTCCCTCAGCGATACTAGGGTAATTGATGTTCCAATCACCACGGTAAAAAGTCCATTGTAATTGTCCTGTTTCTTTGTTGAGAGCCAATAAATGTCCATCTCTAGTGCCAATGTAAACCATGTCATCAGTGACTAACGGACTTGTGCAGATATAACCGCTTGTTTGGAATTCCCATACAATTTGTCGGCTAACACTATGTAAAGCAAAAACTGAACTTTTTGTAGAGGAATAGTAGGACGGACAGCTAACATAAACTATGCCGTTAACAACCACTGGAGCCAAAAAACTGAGATCGTGTTTGTTGAACTTCCACTGTACCGCAGATGAAGCACTATCCAGTGACCAGAAACTACCAAATCCAAAAATGTAGACTGTGCCATCAGCAACAGCAAGAGAACTAACTCCATTGGGTAGCTCAAATTGCCATATTACTTGCTGGGTAGCAATATCCACAGCTTGGAGATAACCCTGTACGTTCATAATAGGTGTGCAAGGGCGATCGGTGTTTGACCCGTATATTTCCGTAAAATTACTGGCTACATAAACAACACCATCTGCTACAACGGGCGATGATTCCACTACACCTGGGGTGGCAAATGTCCATTTAGCTATACCTGTTTTCAGGTCTATGGCATACAACTGATTATCGTTACTGATGTAGGCAACATTATCAACAATGGTCGGTGGCGATGGACGTAAGAAGGCATTTTCAGACCCTTCCCCTTCTTTTGGTATTTGAAAAGTCCACTTCACTTTTCCATTTCGGCTATTAACTGCATAGAAAGTACCCTGGTCATTTATAACGTACACTACTTGATTAATAACGACTGGAGAAACACGTATTCTGCTTTTTGTATTGAACTTCCACTTTAATCCATCGGGGTGATGAACTCCGCTACCATCATATAAACCCATACGCTGTTCCTCTAAAGACGGCCGATGATTTCTTTGGTCTAATTTTTTTATATGAGTAAAAATGACCCTTATTCTAGAAAAAGGAAAAATTATTATAAATGTAAAAAGTTTTAAAACCTGGACAATTAAGCCTGAAATAAATAAAGCAAAACACAAGAAATATTGGCTCATGTAATCACATCACTTCTGTCATAATCAACTGGCACATTGGCAACTGACCCGCAACCCGCAATCACTCAATCCTCAGCAAATTTGTTAGCTTCACACAAACAATCCCTTGGAGAATCATTAAAAATAGCCCCGTTGTTTTAGGTCAAGCTTCATTATGCTTCATCCCGCAAATGGGTAGCTGCCAGTTCCCTCGCTGCGCCTGAGTATCTGCTTGATTTTGAGCGTTTCTCTGGAATTGATAAATTCGCACCTCACCCGACCCAACGACCCTACCTCACAAGAGCGATCGCGCCCCCATCAGGAAATTTCTCGTTCAAACTCTGATTGAAATAATACTGACACCAAAATTCTGCTACTTCCAACAACATGGGTACGGATTCAGCAACGATACCCGAACCCGACTGCAATCCATAGCCTTCTACATATTCTCTAGCTAGTTTGTAAGCCCAATAGGGAAAATCTGTCTCTACAAAACAGCGCAGTGCATACTCTAGCTTGAGTAAATCTCCACTGCGGACAAAACGCACCGTTGTCCATCTAAAATTACGATAGTCATCCCCTTGCACCCCATCAATATCTTTCAATAAGTTTCTGAGAGATTGCCTGCTTTCGTAACTAGGGTTTTCTCGGTAACTGTCCATCAGTGAGATCGCTTCATCCACTAATTGTTTTTGCTGTTCCCATTCTTCCTCCGTAAAATGTTCTGGACAATTCGCCTGATTTATCTGCTGCTGCACCAGTCGAGCAATGTAGAGCGCAAACTTTTCGGCAGCAACTTCATCAGCGCACAGACTTTTGATACTCGTCAGCCTGGTTATCGGTATGGCCAATCGAGCTTTTTCAACTTCTTGGGTGGCTTGAATCCATTTTTGGATTTTCTTAGCAATAGCAAGCTGTTGTTTGTTTGGTTTCATTCTAAATTGCCGACTATTAATATCCCGATTGAAGCAACGCTTCAGAAAGTAAATCTGTTAGTTTGAGGGTAACAGCCCACTGGTTTAAGTAAGCGAGATCGAGTCGTTCCCCTTGCACCTTCAAAACTCCCAAGACATCCCTCCACTGCTTTTGGGAACCGCCAGGAATTAGTTGGTACCAACTGAGTTTTTGCAGGACGATATCTTCGGGCGAGTAGATGTAAATTCCCTCCTCTGTTAAACCGCTAACAGGGAAAAGTTGGCGTCGGCTCATCACGGAAGCCGAAAAAGGGTCATCGCTGCCCATCACAAAAATATCTGCTTTCTCCATCGAAGGCAAATAGATGACATTGAACGATGATTCGCGGGGTGCTGTTCTTGAATTGGCAATCGCTTCAGTCACAGCCGACTCGCTTATGTAAAACTCGCCTGACATGGCATCAATTAGTCTCTGTGCTGTTCGCGATTCCATGTCAATTACTAAGTCCAAATCTTGCGTAGATCTGTTTTCTCCCAACAGCGAACTTGCTACTGAACCTCCCACCACATAGGGAATATTCAGCGGTAGCAAGATGCTGGCTATTTTTTGCGCTAATTCGATCGGCTCTGCAATCACGAGTTCACCCCAATCTTTACTGTCTGATAAAACTTCTATCCACTCAGCGCCCAAGCACCTTTTAATAAATTCTTGCCGAACTTTTGCCTCAGCAGCATTGGGATACTGGTTCTTTATTCCAGATATTGCCAGCCTTCGCACCGCTTGATTGAAAGCGCAAGTCCGCTGTACTTTTTGTTGGGGCGTTAACTGTCGCAATAGCTGAAACATCAGCACGTCAGCTTC
Organism: Microcoleus sp. B3-D7; assembly: GCF_036705305.1. Lineage (NCBI taxonomy): Bacteria > Bacillati > Cyanobacteriota > Cyanophyceae > Oscillatoriales > Microcoleaceae > Microcoleus > Microcoleus sp. B3-D7. The sequence continues at coordinate 37,822 of NZ_JAUBUE010000055.1, forward strand.
AATGCTGGTATCGATAGATTGCGGCTTGTATCTTGACTTGACTGTGACTGTTGGCATTGGCGGCATGATGCAATCTTGCTCCCAGGCAGAGATTTCAAAATTATATTACAGAATCTAAATTTTTCAGACCGCTTTATAACAATGATATTTTTCCTTAATTATAATGAAAGTTTAACCCTAAAAAGACTTGCTATAATGATGTCCAAAGCAAAGGCAATAGTTACCCGAGCTACTAACCAGATGCCAAGGTCTAGACATTGTAAGGTTTAATTGTTCAACGACCAATTCTGACTAAGACTTTTTTCACACAACTGTTCTTGGGAGAGATGAAGATATGGACTTAAATCAAAAGTCGAGAAATCATCGATGGCGAGGGCGACTAATAAAAGCTGGAGGGGGTATTCTACTAATTTTCGGCACAGGTTTAAGCGTTTTTACCTGGAAAGCCTTCTCACCACCTTCTGTTAATCGACTACCACTTCCCAAAACTTTAGTTTCTCTAGAATCACCCGAAGGACAACAGCTATTGAACCAGAGCAAGAGCAAACAGGATTTTCAACCGCTTAGCACCCACATTGAAACTCAAAAGCGTCCCGCCTATTGTGGTGTGGCTAGTAGTGTGATGGTTCTGAACGCACTCGGCAGCAAAAAACAGGGATATCGCACCCTAACCCAAGACACCTTTTTTGACGGTCAAACCCAGAATATCCGTTCTTCTTATGCCGTCACTTTTTCGGGGATGACTCTTGATGAATTAGCTGCCTTACTGAGAAGTCACAACATCAAAGTTGAACTCTACTATGCGTCGGAGACAACACTTAACCAATTTCGGAGCCAAGCTAAAGCCAACCTTGCCAGTTCTGGCGACTATATAATCGTGAATTACCAACGCTCTGTTTTGGGTCAAGGTAAAAGCGGGCATATTTCTCCCCTTGCTGCCTATCACGAACCAAGCGATCGGTTTCTGATTGAAGACGTAGCCAGTTATAAATACCCGCCTGTATGGGCTTCTACTGAAAATCTTTGGAAAGCGATGAATACTCCTGATTCAATTTCCAAAAAGACACGGGGCTATCTCGTTGTGCGCCAGTAAAATAGAGAATTAGGCATTGCATAGCTGGGCTTCAACCCTTACTCAAAAATGACAAAACTGCGGGTGCGACCAAAAGTAATTGGAGTATTATGCTATTTTTGATTTGAACTTTATCAGTTTTGGAAAAGCACTGTGTCTAAACTTTTTGCCGTTGTTGTAGCAACCATTCCAGAGTATTACGACTACAAAAACGCTCACCCCGAACACGACCCCAATCAGCTAGCTTGGTTTCGCGAGCAACAGGACAAAGGAATACTACTGTGAATAAAGCCCGTTTTTTCCCCATGATGGAACAGGGCTTTGGGTGATTCAGGCAGAAAATGTGGAAGAAGCTCAAACAATTGTTAGCAGCAGTCCCCGCGCCCTGGAGGGTATGTTAGCAGAATCTACTAGAGTAGTGGAGTGGCAGGTGCATATTGGGTGCGAGCGTTTTGGGGATAGTAAATAGGTAGGGGCTATATTTGCAATTACTCATTCACCTCCAAAGAAGAACCATTGGGCTTGCGCCGTGATAAATGTATATTCTCTCCCCCTAGGCCGCCGAGCGATCGCGGAATCAGAAAATATAGACACCGCCATTGCGAACTCAGGTTGATACTATATGTTTTGAATCACCACTTATCCATGTCTTACCAAAAATTGCCGTAGTGTGAAATAGGAGTATCATTGCATAAAGTTACAATCCATAGGCAACAGCTATGTCCAAACGGCAAGCTTGAATCGGCAGTGCAAACCACCTCATATTGATCGGGTTTATCAACATCGCCAAACTTCAGCCACATGATGTCCCAGACACTTTCAGTCTTGTAACAATCATTTAACTGAAGAATCACATCTTTGACTCCGCCTTTAAAAAAAGTACCTGATTTTATGTTAACTAGATAAGCTTTGACTGTTGGCTCAACGGTACTAAAGTTGTTGAGAACGCGAACTACTGCTTTTTCGAGCGTTGGATTAAGCCCATTCGCATCACCAGCAATGTATATCTCCAAGCTCTCAAAGTAATCTGGTAACGCTATAACAGCAAGCCAATATCCCTTACTCGGGTCGTAATCAAGACGCTCGCAAAAGCCTTTTATGTTTTCCAGCATGACTTTATAACTTTCCACCGCAAATCTTACCCTAAGCCAAAGTTTAACTATTTAAACACGCTATAGCAGCTCTCAACACTCGAACTGCCATCGCCTGAACCAAACTTGCTGATTCCTAGAGCGCTACGTTAAGAAATACCCCCGACGGATGCAGCAATGCAGCATTTGCGGCAAACTTTCTGGTATCGGGTCGGGTATACACCAAGCATGAAGATAGAACGGCACGGCCAGGCCAAAATCCTTACGCAACAGGAAATCGAACTGCTATTTAACAAAGGTTTGCAGACCTCACGCGATCGCACCTTGTTTGGAGTTTGCCTCTACACCGCTTGTCGGATTGCCGAAGCTTGTTCCCTGGAAGTCATCGATATTTACACTGCCAGAGGTACAGTCCGACCTACAATCAACTTCCGCAAGGGCAACACCAAAGGCCAGCTCCAAACCAGAACGATTCCAGTCATTGAAGATTTGCGGAGTCTCCTGACATCTTGGAAACCCCACGCAGGTCAGACTTATTTATTCCCCGGTCGCCACCATTCCCACCACTGGAAGCATCTGCACACCAACTCAGCGGATCAGATTTTGAGAGAAGCGTTCGAGCGAACTGGCATCGAGGGAGCCTCCACCCACAGTTTTAGGAGAACCGCCCTGACTCAGATGAGCAATGCGGGTATCCCATTGCGAATTATTCAAGAAATCAGCGGTCACAGTAACCTCGAACAGTTGCAGCATTACTTAGAGGTGAAGCCAGATCAAGTCAAAGGAGCGATCGCTTCACTTTCCATGCTTTCCTACACGGGGAAACCTACATTTCCCCCTGTAGAGGATGAATTGCCGGCTGTGCCGTTACCGAGGGAGCAACTGTCACAAGCGCAATCCGACGCAACTGAAGAAATTCCCGACTGGTGATCGGCTGACTGTAAAAAAAGGGATGCTCCAGCAGCATCTGCTGGCTAGGAGGTGCTATACAATCCGTTTAACGGCTCTCATAGTGTTCCAGAGAAGCTCGTGCCAAAGCCTGAGATTGGTTTACGGCATCATCACCAACCGAAAGTTGAGCACTCTCGTTACGCTAGAAAAGTTCTTTAAAGCCCTTAAGCCCATAAAACAAAGGCTCCTAAATCAGAGGAGCTTTAGTTTAAATATGGTTCCAGACATCGAGCTATTTTCGAGATGCAGTGACGGGTCAAATATCTTCGCCACATGGGCGTTTAACAAGCCAAAAGTTGTCAGGGTAAAAAACGCTGAAGACTGCAGAGAATTAAGTCATCATCCTTACCATGTAGAAAGAGAGGTCAAGCCCTCGGTCTATTAGTACGCCTCAGCTTCATCCC
>NZ_JAUBUE010000111.1:0-3560 GCF_036705305.1 Microcoleus sp. B3-D7
CTTGACCTCTCTTTCTACATGGTAAGGATGATGACTTAATTCTGTGCAGTCTTCAGCGTTTTTCTCCCTTATTTTTTTTTGCTTGTGTCGCCACACGCACTGACACTATTCGGATACCATCCCCAGCTCGCTTGTTAAACGCCCATGTGCCTAAGATATTTGGCCCTTCACTGCCGCTCAAAAATAGATCAATGCCTCGGATTATATTTGACATTACACAGCCTCTTTCTGAGCTTCAGATAGGGGCTTTGTTGTTTTTGCTGATTAAGTTGCCATACCTGTTAAACTAATTTCGATCGCCCTCAACACGATTTGATGCTATGTGGGACAAAATTGCCGCGCATATCTGTGAAACAACCGGAGAAACATTTTCTCTCGACCATCGGCGTTCTGTCAGCGGGGGCTGCATAAATCAAGGCTATTATATCAGCAGCAGTTGCCGCGCTTACTTCGCGAAAATCAATCAAGCTTCCCAAGTCGCGATGTTTGAAGCTGAAGCGCGGGGTTTGCAGCAAATGGGGGAAACCCAGACGATTCGAGTACCTGAGCCGATTTGCTGGGGAACTGAGGGAAATTCAGCTTATATTGTGCTGGAATGGCTGGATTTGGGAAGTCGCGGTGGCGATCGAGCTTGGGAAGAAATGGGGCGAAAACTCGCCGAAATGCACAAATACACCCCCCCCAACTCCCCCTTGATAAGGGGGAGAGAAGAGCCTAATTCGGGCTTGTGGAGGGGAGTTTTTGGGTGGGATATTAATAATACGATCGGATCAACTATACAAATTAATAATTGGACGGCAAACTGGGCAGAATTTTGGGCAGAACATCGGATTGGTTATCAGTTAAAATTGGCTAGGCGTCGGGGCGGTCATTTTCCGCAAGGGGAACGTTTATTAGAGATGATTCCTGAATTGTTAGCTGGTTATGAACCTCAACCCTCGCTACTTCACGGGGATTTGTGGGGGGGAAATGCGGGGGTGACATCTGCGGGGGAACCGGTGATTTTTGACCCGGCGGCATATTTTGGAGATAGAGAAGTTGATCTTGCGATGAGTGAGCTATTTGGTGGATTTCCGGCGCAGTTTTACCGGGGATATAATCAGGTTTGGCCTTTGGATTCAGGGTATGAAGAACGCAAAACTCTTTATAATCTGTATCACATTTTAAATCATTTTAATTTGTGTGGTGGGAGTTACGACTCCCAGGCGAATCAAATGATTAATCGAATTTTGGGTTAGTTAATAATCTTTTTTTTTAAAACTGCAGCTAGACGCAGATAAACGCGGATTTAAGGTTTATCTGCGAGGGATGCAAGTTTATTTTTGCTTAGCGGCAGCTTTTTTCTTTGCCTCTTTTTCGGCTTTTTTAGCCGCTTTTTCTGCTTCAATTTTTGCTAACTTGGCTAGCTCTTTTTCTTCAGCTATTTTATCGAGATAGTAGTGGTAATCTCCCAAATAAGGGCGAAACTCTCCGTCCCGAATCTCGACTATTTTGTTAGCAACTTGGGAGATGAAATAGCGATCGTGTGAAACGATAATTACCGTACCGTCATAATTCTGAATCGCTTCTTCCATCATCTCTTTCGCCGGAATGTCGAGGTGATTTGTCGGCTCGTCCAAAATTAGCAAATTCACGGGAGTCAACAGCATCTTTGCTAAAGCCAGACGGGCTTTTTCGCCGCCGCTCAAAGCGCCGACTTGTTTGAATACTGTTTCGCCGGTAAACAAGAACCGCCCCAATAAAGTCCGAACTTCTTCATTTTTCCAGTCCGGTACTTCGTCGTGAATGGTTTCCATCACGCTTTTATTCAAATCTAAGGCTTCTGCCTGATTCTGTTCAAAGTAACCGGGAATGACGTTGTGACCTCCCAATTTGACTGTACCTTCAGAAGGCTTTTCTAAACCCATAATCAGGCGCAGCAGGGTTGATTTGCCCGCGCCGTTGGGGCCGAGAAAGGCTATACGATCGCCCCGTTCAATTAACAAGTCGGCTCCCAAGAATAGGATTTTTTCGCCGTAGGTATGCACCAAATCTTCAATTATTGCTACTTCGCGACCGCTGCGGGGTGCGGGGGGAAAGCGGAAATGCAAAGTTTTTAATCCGCCGGTGGGCGCTTCGATGCGTTCGATTTTGTCTAACTGTTTCTCGCGGCTTTTGGCTTGGGTGCTGCGAGTGGCGCTGGCGCGGAATTTTTCTACGAATGCTTGCTGTTTTTCGAGTTCTTTTTGCTGGCTTTCGTAGGCGCTGAGTTGGGCTTCTCTGGCTTCTGCTTTTTGCAGCAGGTAGGAGGAGTAGTTGCCAAGGTAAGTGCTGGAAACACCGCGTTCGGTTTCGACGATTTGAGTGCAGAGCCGATCGAGAAATTCTCGGTCATGGGATACGATTACCATTGGGGTTGTCAGCCCTTTGAGGTATACTTCCAGCCATTCGATCGTTTCTAAGTCGAGGTGGTTGGTAGGTTCGTCGAGTAGCAGGATGTCGGGTTTTTGGAGGAGAATTTTGCCCAAACTCATCCGCATTTGCCAGCCGCCGCTGAAGGCGCTGACTAATCGATCGCCATCTTCGGGTTCAAATCCGATTTCGGGCAGAATTTTCTCGATTTGGGCTTCTAAACCGTAGCCGTTTAAGCCTTCAAATTGCCGTTGCAGCCGATCCATTTTGTGGATCAGTTCGTCGAGATTTTCTGGGGAGGAGTTTTCCAAGTCTCGATGGACTTGCATTAGGGATTCATGGACTTCGTTGGCTTCGCTGAAGGCACGCCAAAATTCTTCTTTGACGGTGCGAGTCGGATCTACTTCAAATTCTTGGGAGAGGTAGGCGATGTGCAAGCTGGCGGGGCGAATAACTTCGCCGGCGGTGGGTTCGATTTCGCCGGCGATGATTTTGAGTTGGGTGGATTTACCGGCACCGTTAACGCCGACTAAGCCGATGCGATCGCCTGGCTTGACTTCCCAGGTGACATCTTTGAGTACGACGCCTGTGGGGTAAATTTTACTGATGTGTTCGAGTCGCAGCATTGTTGTGGGGACTGGGGAAGGGCAGGTTTAGCGGCGGATGGGATGCCGGCGCTGAGGTCGAGTTAATCTTAACAAATTTTAATTATATTTAGCGTATTGCCAGATTTTGATTTGGTAGGAGTTACGCGAAGAAACCGGGTTGCTCTGAAAAATCGCAGATTCTCAGCTAGAGATATAGGAAGAAACCCGGTTTCTGGCCTCGGTGGGTTCAGGACTATTTGGGTGGGGCGATCGCTGCCGATCCTACGAGTCAATAAACTTGTCAATAATCCGCTATGTTTTTCGTGGTTCAGCAGCCTCAATGCTCTTATAATCAAAGTTTCAGAGGCGTTCTCACCCCCTCAGTGCGTTTCGTAAAGCTGAGTTTTGCTAAGATTTTATAAATAAGCTAAAAAGCAAGCAGGTAGCCATGACAGCCACCCTGATTCAAACCCCACAACCGGGAGTTGTCCTGAAAAATATTAGTTCAATACTCCGGACAGTTTTTAAGCAGCCAAAGTACCATAAGACAAGACTGAAGGAAGGTTAGGGTGATTTAAAATC
>NZ_JAUBUE010000056.1:0-40638 GCF_036705305.1 Microcoleus sp. B3-D7
GCTCTACCATAGGACTGGCAATGCTTTTGGGGTGGGTCACTCCTTATACTACCACGAGAGTGACAAAAGAGGGTTAATCAGGTGTTTATGAACTTGCTATCAAATGCGATCGATGCTTTGGAAGAGAGCAATGAACGACGTAGTTTTCAGGATATTGTTGACCAACCGAATCGGATTTTGATTAAGACTACCAAAACAAAAAAACAGTGGGTGCAGATTACGATCGCCGATAACGGTACCGGCGTTCCAGAGAAAGTGCGATCGCGCCTATTCGATCCCTTCTTCACTACTAAACCCGTAGGCAAGGGGACAGGATTAGGCTTATCCATTAGCTATCAGGTGGTGAAGGAAAAGCATGGAGGAAAACTCTGGTGTGATTCCACCCTGGGCAAAGGCACGAAGTTTGTGATTGAGATTCCCATAGATCGGACTCAGCCAACAAATACTTGAGAATGGGTTTTCAGTTGTTCGACTCACTCTCAACCGTCAACCGTCAATTATCAATTGTCTTCTCACTAAAATACTCTTCAACAATTTTCAAAATCCGCGACGCTGCCAAACCGTCACCAAAGGGATTAATTGCCATTGCCATTGCGTTGTAAGCTTCGGAATTGCTGAGCAATTCTGCCGCTGCTGTGAAAATTGTATCAGAATTCGTACCCACAAGTTTAGCTGTGCCTGCGGAAATTGCTTCTGGTCTTTCTGTGGTTTCTCGCAATACTAAAACTGGCTTGCCCAAACTAGGTGCTTCCTCTTGCAAGCCGCCGGAATCTGTGAGGATTAAATGACATCTCTGAATCGCTCCTACTAATTCTGCGTAATCTAAAGGTTCTGTTAAAAATACTCTTGGATTGTCGCCCAAAAGAGCTTGCAAAGGTTCTCTAACAGTGGGATTTCGGTGCAGGGGTAGCAGTAAAGCTGTGTCGGGAAATTTATCTAAGATTTGGAGAAAGGCGTGAGCAATTCCTTGTAAGGGTTCGCCCCAATTTTCGCGGCGGTGAACTGTTGCTAAGATAATTCGATATTTGCTCCAATCTAAATTGGGAATGTTGCATTCTGGTTCGCGTTTGGCGACAGAAAGCAAGGCATCGATTACTGTGTTGCCTGTGCGGTGAATTTCTCCCAAAACGCCCGATCGCCCTAAATTTTCTTGGGCCAGCTCTGTCGGGGCAAAATGCAGCCGTGTGAGCTGAGATATCAACCGTCTGTTAGCCTCTTCGGGGTAAGGATTGAATACGTCATCTGTTCGCAATCCGGCTTCTACGTGACCTACGGGTATTTTCTGGTAAAATGCAGCCAAAGTAGCGGCAAATGCAGTCGTTGTATCGCCCTGAACTAAGACGATGTGGGGCTGCAATTCTTTAAACAATGCTTCCAAGCCCTGCAAACTCCGGGATGTAATATCTGTCAAAGTTTGCTGGTGCTGCATAATTGCTAAATCCCGATCGGCTTTTAGATCGAACATTCGCATTACTTGCTCGACCATTTCTCGGTGCTGACCGGTTAAAATTACTTGGGTGTCAAAGCTTGGAGAACTTTTGAACAGTTGAATTACTGGGGCTAGTTTAATCGCTTCCGGGCGAGTTCCTAAGACGATGCAAACGCGGTGTGTGGCTTCGGGCATGGTAAAATTAGGTGTAAGTTTATTCATATTGCCGTGTTGGTGGGGGCGGGTTTTGGAGATGGTCGGTTTTAGGCAATTATTGTTAGTGAAACCCGCCCTTACATCGCTAGGCCGCCCAAGTGGGGGCGGGTTTTGGAGATGGTCGGTTTTAGGCAATTATTGTCGGTGAAACCCGCCCCTACAGGATTATTGATATTAGTACATTTTTGTTAATTGCTTATGCCCTATCGCTACATTCTATTTTATAAACCCTACGACGTTTTAACTCAATTTACTGACAACTCCAGCGAGACTAAACGCAGCACTCTCAAAGACTATATTCCTATTCCTAACATTTATGCAGTAGGAAGGCTCGATCGCGATAGTGAAGGTTTGTTGCTGCTAACCGACGATGGGCCCCTTCAGCACCGCCTCAGTGACCCAAAATTCGCTCATCCCCGCACTTACTGGGTGCAAGTGGAACGAATTCCCGATGCAAGTGCGATCGCTGCTTTGCAGACAGGTGTCACAATTCAAGATTATCGGACTCGATCGGCAAAAGTGCAATTATTGTTAGAAGAACCCCCTTTGCCACCCCGCGAACCGCCGATTAGATTTCGCAAAAACGTACCCACAGCTTGGCTGGAAATGACTCTCACAGAAGGCCGCAACCGCCAAGTGCGCCGGATGACCGCCGCAGTAGGGTTTCCGACGCTGCGGCTAGTCAGGTGTGCGATCGGGCCTTTGCGTCTGGAAGGTCTCAAACCCGGTGAATGGCGCGAACTAACTCAAGCCGATTTTAGATTTTAGATTTTAGATTGGGGAATTACAGTCAACAGTCAACCGTCAACCGTTAACCGTCAACAATCAATAATCACCTACTTTCGAGGTGGCAAAATAAAACTTTCGTTTCCATCCTTATCTTTTTGTACCTGAGCTCCCAACTTGACAAGAGCTTGTTTGGCCCTTTGACGCACCACCTTATCAGTTGTTTGAGCATAAACCGTACTCCAAGCAGTAAACCGCACCGGCACGCTATCGGGATCTCGGCGCAAATACTCAGCAGTTGCTCGAAACATCGGCGCCAAATTCTGCCCTTCCGGGCTTCCTTCCACCCAATCAGCGGCCATTTCATGAGAGTTAATTGACTCTGGAATATCCCCCAACAGCAGCAACTCATCAAGACCTTTAGTTCGCCAAACTATCCACGATTGGGAATGAAGTTGCGGCGAAACGGCAAGGGCCCTAGTACCACGCTCTATAAAGTTAACAGCGGTTTCAGGCTTTCCCTGATAAAAAGAAATGGCTGTGGAAAGAAACAGGTAGATGTCAGCCCACCGCGGGTCGCGCTGCGTAACTATGTCAAAATAATCTTGGCTGAGATTGTAGCCCGTTACATCTCGCGCTTCGTCGTCGCCAAAATACTGCAAAAATTTGAGAAATGTCCAATCTGCAATTAAATTGTCAAATCCAAAACTAGGGATAGTTTTGAGCATTTTCAGCCGCAGGGCTTCTTGCTGCGCTTCTTGCTGTGCGGCTTGCTTGAAACTGGCATCAGACATTGCAGAGAGCGGCTTTTGCCCCTGAACACCAACAGAGGGCATTCCGCCCAACTCCCCGCTAGACTGCATGGCAACGACCCCCGCCAGCGCTGCTAGACCGATAGCTCCATTAACGAGCAGGCTCAACCACTTACGCGAAAATTGTTCGATTTTAGCTTCCACGGCACTTTATAAATCCAAGTTTTAAATTAAGTTTATTGAAAGATAGTAATAATTGGTTGGCGATCGACAATAAATCTCGTTAAACTGTCCAAAGGGATGGTGGAGCCTCCACACAATAGTTTAAGTAGTAGTGTGAGATTTTTTAGCAATATAAAATCTCAAATCAAAAATCTAAAATCGAATTGAGCCAAATTCAATGAATCAAGCCCGCAGACGCTTTTCTAAATTACAGGCAGCCCTGTTCAGTGGGGCGATGGCAACAACCGCTTCGATATCTTTACTCGTTCCCGGCCTGAGCCAATCAGTCCGCGCCGAGCTTCAAGATAGCCCCAAAGCTGTCTTAGACGAAGCTTGGCAAATTGTCAACCGAGAGTATGTTGATGGCAGCTTTAACAAGACTGACTGGCAATTGACCCGCCAAGAACTGTTGAGCAAAAACTATACCTCTCGCGAAGCTGCTTACACCGCTCTCCGCAAAGCCCTAGAGAAATTAAACGATCAGTACACGCGCTTCATGGACCCGAAGCAGTACGAAGCGCTGACGAATCAAACCTCTGGGGAACTGACAGGGGTGGGGATGAGGCTCGAAGAAGACGAGAAAACGAAAGTGATTACCGTAGTCGAGCCGATGGAAAATTCCCCGGCCCTGAAGGCAGGGATTCTAGCGGGCGATAGGATTTTGGTGATAGACGGCAAAACTACCAAAGGCATGACTGTCTCGGATGCGGCTCAGATAATTCGGGGCGACGAAGGCACAAAAGTCACGCTGCGGATTGCTCGTGAGGGCAAAAGCGAGTTTGACATCACTCTGACTAGGGCGAGAATTGAGGTAGCTGCGGTTCGCTACAGCCTCAAGAATGAAGGCGGCCAGAATGTCGGTTACATCCGTTTGCAAGAGTTTAGCTCCCACGCGGGCGAACAAATGCAGGTGGCGATTAAAAAGCTCTCGGATCAGAAAGCTGACGCTTTTGTTTTGGATTTGCGGGGCAATCCCGGCGGGTTGCTGCGAGTGAGCATTGATATCGCTCGGATGTGGATGGATACAGGGGCGATCGTCCGCACAGTCGATCGCGCGGGCGATTCTCAGGAAATGAAGGCAAATCGCACTGCGCTCACTGACAAGCCTTTGGTGGTGCTCGTGGACGACAACTCGGCCAGCGCCAGCGAGATTTTGGCCGGTGCTCTGAAGGACAACAAGCGCGCAACTGTGATGGGCGGCCAAACTTTTGGCAAAGCTTTGGTGCAGTCGGTGCATTCTTTGGCTGACGGTTCGGGATTGGCGGTGACGATCGCTCACTACTATACTCCCAACGGTACGGATATCAGCCAAAAGGGGGTTACTCCCGATGTTAAAGTCGAAGTCACCGACGAACAAAAGCTGAAATTAGCTAACAAACCGATGTTGGTTGCGACTAAGGATGATCCTTGCTACGCGCAGGCGATCGCACTTTTGAAAAATACCGCTTCCTCGGCGCGTCCCGTGGCCGCTAATGAGGTTCTTGTTCCTAAAAAGTAAGTAGTTGAAACCTTAATTTATTAACCATAAGGATGAAGATGAAGCCCGCGCCAGCGGGTTTTGTTTTTATGCTTATTGTTAGGGGGTATTAAGTAAATTGACGTGATGCAACGTAAGATACAGATAGTTAAAAAGCTGGCTCTATGAGCATTATTCCTTCTTCCTTCTACTTAAGTTATTGGTTAATTGATATCCTGATTAAAGCAAATTAGTGGGATGGGGATTTTTTAACCGCAGATATCAGCAGATGAACACAGATGAACGCTGATGGGATTTCCGACTTAATTAGTGATTCATGCGCCGGATAAACTCTAAGGGCAAACCGTCTGTATCGGCAATAAAAGCTACTTCGTAAACATTTTGCCCGATCGCCTGTTGAGTCGGTTCTAACAAAACTTTTAAAGCTTGAAACTGGTTTGGTTGGTCTTTAGCAGCTTCCTCAAACCGTTCTTTCAGAGACTGCAACCAGCTAGGCAAGTCAGTTGTCGCCTCAGTTAAATCGAAAGATAAATGATAATATCCAACATAATGCTCGTCTCCGAAAGCATCCGGTGCGGGTTTTGGTTCCGGGATTTGAATTAGTTCGATGCGTCCGTTGAGACCTTCCATCCAACAGGCTAGGGTGTAACCTGTGGTAAAGCGATCGCTCACAGTAAATCCCAACTGTTCGTAAAAGGCGATCGCCCGGTGTATGTTAGCAGTGCGAATCGAGGCGTGGTGCATTCGATTTTAGATTTTAGATTTTAGATTTTAGATTTGAGAATGGAAGTAGGAATTACAGCTTTGGATTTGAGATTTTAGAGGGTAAATTCGGAATTCGGAATTATAAACGGTCGCAGCATCTTTAGCGCGAAAGCAATAGAGCCTTCTTCCCTCTTCCCTCTTCCCTCTTCCTAACATCCGTTACATCCGTTACATCCGTTACATAATCCGTTGCCGAACTTCCCTCTTCCTTCACTTATTAACTTATTCAAACAACCGAAAATAGGGATATCTAATCGGAACTCCCGGCTCTTTTTCCAAATCAAAATTAATCACTTCCCAACAAGGGTCTTCTTGGGGATCGGGGCTAAAATCCACAGGCAAACCGTACAGCCTCGGCCGGGGCGATTCCGACTGACCGCGCCAAGGCGTGCTGCGTTCCAAATAAGCGCTGATTAAGTCGCGATAGCGTTGAGCAACGATCACGCGAGTTGCTCGGTAGCCTTGAGTATAAAGTCGATCGAGCGCCTCGTGAATTTCAAACCGAATCCCGTCCGGGTGGGTGTGCTGGCGATACCATTCATTCTCCCAGCGGCGCCAGTGCCGCCCCGACTGAAGGTGAACCAGTTCCCCCGTTTTTGGATCTGCCTCAAATGCCCCGTGACGCGGACACAAATAGGTATCCGTTAGCGTTAGAGCCGGAATTGTTTGGCGACAGTGGGGACACTGAATTTCCGGGCCAAACATCGGGTATTGCAAGGCAACTTCAATCATTTATTTGCGTCCCAGCATATTTTCTCTGCAAAAGTCCCAAATACTTTTATTATATCCCGTATCAACAACCAGCTAATCTGCTAGAAGTATAACGATCGCAAATGAGCAATCTCAACGAATCTCAGTCTGCACTTCCTTCCTATTGGCCAAGACCAGATCTATCCCAAGCGGCTTTTGTCGCTGAAGGCGCTGTTGTGATCGGCAGGGTTGAGGTGGCTGCAGGCGCTAGTATCTGGTACGGGGCGGTGGTGCGGGCGGATATAGAGCGAATTGCGATCGGCTCAAGTACCAATATCCAAGATGGAGCAATTCTGCACGGCGATCCGGGGAAACCGACGGTTTTGGAGGATTTCGTGACAGTCGGACACCGAGCGGTGATTCACTCAGCTTACATTGAACGGGGCTGCCTGATCGGGATTGGGGCGATCGTCCTGGACGGAGTGAGGGTGGGAACAGGCTCTATCGTCGGTGCAGGGGCGGTTGTCACCAAGGACGTTCCCCCTCATACGCTAGTTGCGGGAGTGCCTGCCAAACCCCTGCGGGATGTCTCTGAGGAAGAAGCTGCCGAGTTGGTGGAACACGCTAAGCGTTACGAAAAGTTGGCTCTGGTTCACGCGGGGAAAGGTTCTGATTTGGGATTTACTGAGGTGAAGGAATAAAGTTTTCAGGATAGTCCTGGACGCATAAAAACCTTCATAACCGGGTTTTTTGCGGTTTTTGCGGGCTGTAACGAAGTATTTTGAAAGAATCCGGGTTTCCGATCCCCCGTGCGTCCAGGACTATAAGACTCACTCTTAATGAGTTTTGTTGAGGTACAAAACTTACACATTTCAAGGCAAATCTGTCATTCTAAGCGTATCGAACAATCTCATAAATGCTAAACTAGAGTAATGAAAATTAAGCAAAAACTTATTGATTAATAATTGCTAACACCGCCAAAAAACTCTTAAGCTTTGAAACATTCCTATATCGATAATCTAACATCTAAAATCAATTGACATGAATAACGATCGCACATCCAATCCAAACATCCCCCCACACACCTGGAAACGTCCCATCGGTCTCGGTTGGGAGAATCCCTATACAGTCCGCTACGCAAGCAATCTCGACGACGGGCCCTGGCACGGAATGCCTCTGGGGGGGTTCGGTGCCGGCTGCATCGGGCGATCGCCCCGTGGCGACTTCAACCTCTGGCACATTGACGGTGGCGAGCACATTTTTCGCAGTTTGCCCGCTTGTCAGTTCAGCGTTTTTGAAGAAACTCAAGGCAAAAAACAAGCTTTTGCACTGTCCACGGAACCGCCTACAGATGGCAGTTTATCTAGTTGGAAATGGTATCCATCGGAAGGAAGAAGGAAGGAGGAAGAAGGAAGTTCGGCAGCGGATTTGGTAACGGATGTAGCGGATAGAATACACCAGGATGAAGGGAGAGGGGTAAAGTCTAATTCTGGCACTTATCATGCTTTGTATCCGCGCAGTTGGTTTGTTTATGAAAATGTGTTTCATGCTCAATTAAGCTGCGAGCAATTTTCGCCAATTTTGCCGAACAATTATCAGGAAAGCAGTTACCCAGTTGCCATGTTTGAATGGGTGGCGCACAATCCTACAGATGCGCCGATCACTCTCAGCATCATGCTGACTTGGGAGAATATTGTTGGTTGGTTTACTAATGCCAATAAGTCGCCGAAAGTGATGGTTCGAGATGATGGTAGTCCATTTTATGACTATCAACCCCGGTGGGGAGAAAGTGCAGGAAATTTGAATTTGTTGGTGGAAGATTTTCACCGGATCGGTTGCGTGATGACGCGGTTGACGGCTGAGGACGAACCGCAAGAGGGGGATGGACAATGGGCGATCGCAACTATTACTAATCCGGCAGTAGAAGTATTCTATCAAACTCGTTGGAACCCGGCGGGGAACGGTGATGATATCTGGCGCAACTTTTCTGCTGAAGGTTTCTTGTTGGATGACAAAGACGAGACAGCAGCAGCAGCCGGAGAACAGTTGGCTTGTGCGATCGCAGTTCGCTTTACTCTTCGACCGGGAAAAACGCGCAAAATCCCCTTTATTATAGCTTGGGATTTGCCCGTTACTGAGTTTGCATCGGGAGTTTGGTACTACCGCCGCTATACGGATTTCTTCGGTCGCAACGGCAAAAATGCTTGGCCGATTATTCGTACTGCCATGAAGCATTCGGATACTTGGCGCGAAAATATTGAAGCTTGGCAAAAACCGATTTTAGAACGGAAAGATTTGTCAGACAGTTTTAAAATGGCTTTGTTTAACGAGTTATACGCCCTGACAGACGGCGGTACTCTTTGGAGTGCGGCTGACGAACGCGATCCCAAGGGTCAATTTGCGGTTTTGGAGTGCATTGATTACCGCTGGTACGAAAGTTTGGATGTGCGGCTTTACGGTTCTTTTGCTTTGTTGATGCTGTGGCCGGATTTAGAAAAGTCGGTAGTTTTAGCGTTTGCGAGGGCAATTTCTGCCGGAGACGATACGCCGAGAATTATTGGCTGGAATCAAGCTTCGGCTATTAGAAAAGCTGTCGGTGCGACGCCGCACGATTTGGGTGCTCCTAACGAACATCCTTGGGAGAAAACGAATTATACTAGCTATCAAGATTGCAATTTGTGGAAGGATTTGCCTTGCGATTTTGTGTTGCAGGTTTATCGGGATTTCCTATTGACTGGCGGCACAGATTGTGAGTTCCTGCAAGAGTGTTGGCCGGCAATTGTTGAGGCTTTGGCTTATCTGAAAACTTTTGATGAGGATGGGGACGGAATTCCTGAGAATTCGGGAGCACCGGATCAGACGTTTGATGACTGGCAAATGCGGGGGATAAGTGCGTATTGCGGGGGTTTGTGGTTGGCGGCGCTGGAAGCTGCGATCGCGATCGGCGAAATCTTGGAAGATGCAGCACCGCAGATAATTCCTAACCCTCAAGCAAAGATTGCATTATATCACAGTTGGCTGCTACAAGCAAGACCGAGCTATCAAGAAAAGCTGTGGAACGGTCAATATTACCGTTTGGACAGCGAGAGTAATTCCGAAGTGGTGATGGCTGACCAACTGTGCGGTCAATTTTACGCGAAACTGTTAGGATTGCCGGATATTGTGCCGCCAGAATGTGCAGTCAGTGCTTTACAAACTGTGTACGATTCTTGCTTTTTGAAGTTCAACGATGGCGAGTTTGGTGCGGCGAATGGGGTGATGCTGAATGGTTCGCCGGAAAATCCGAATGCGACTCATCCTTTGGAAGTTTGGACGGGGATTAATTTTGGGTTAGCCGCTTTTTTGGTACAGATGGGGATGGAGGATAAAGCGTTTAAATTGACCGATGCGGTGGTGAAGCAGATTTATGAAAATGGGTTGCAGTTTCGCACGCCAGAAGCGATTACGGCGGGGGGAACTTTTCGGGCAAGTCACTATTTGCGGGCGATGGCAATTTGGGCAATTTACGGGGTGTTGACGAATTTTAAATAGGGGAAAAGGTATATAGGAATCCTTGCAGGAGTTGTAATTTTTTTACCCCAACCCTCCCCTTACCTAGGGGAGGGAGTGATAAATTAACAAATGATTTAGGATTTATATATTAGTTGCTTAATCCAACTAATATATAAAAACTGAAGCATTTAACCCGATTTTTAGCAAGGAAAACCGTTAATTTAACTATCACTAAAATTGACAGTAAAAATTTTTAGCCTGCGAGGAAGACACTAATGTTTCATGCTCAAACTTGAGCCATGAAAAAATTTTAAAATGAAACAGCAATGCTAGGATGCGAGGGGTATCGAACTCGGCTATAAATGAGGGATACAAAGGGTCTGAGGGAATTGTGGACACCAATGCAGTCCCCACCTTACCCGTATATAATTTGGAGCGATCGCCAATTTCAAGATAAAATAGAAAAATGTCAAATCCCTTACTTTCCCTCAACTACGAACCCGCCATCGAATCTCTCGGTGGCGACTATTTTGATGAAGTCCCTGCTGCGGATTTTCCGCAGCACATTCTCCGGTTCCGCAATGACAAATTATTGCCGAAATTGGGTTTAGACCCCGCACAAGTAACCGACCAACATTTTATCGAAGCGTTCGGCGAATTTCACTGCGTCCGTCCCTTTCTCGCACTTCGCTATCACGGCTATCAATTCAACCAATATAACCCCAATTTAGGTGACGGTAGAGGCTTCTTATACGGCCAAGTTCGCGGCACCGACGGCAGACTTTACGACTTCGGCACGAAAGGTTCCGGCCGCACTCCCTACTCGCGGGGCGGTGACGGTAGACTTACTCTCAAAGGGGGAATTCGCGAAGTTTTAGCCGCCGAAGCTTTGCACCGGTTGGGAGTTCGGACATCTCGCTGTTTTAGTTTAGTTGAAACTGGGGATGCTTTGTGGCGGGGCGACGAACCATCTCCGACGCGATCGTCCGTAATGGTGCGTTTCAGTCATTCTCACATCCGGTTTGGAACTTTTGAAAGATTGTACTATATCCGCCGCCCGGATTTAACTAAAAAACTTTTAGATTTTGTTATTGAATATTACTATCCAGAACTGCATTTAGAAGCAAGTAATTCGGCTGTTTTTCCTGCCGAAAAATATGCGCTATTTTATGCAGATTTAGTCCAGCGAGTAGCTGAATTAGTCGCTCAGTGGATGGCAGCAGGATTTTGCCACGCTGTGCTGAATACTGATAATATGTCAATTACTGGAGAAAGTTTCGATTACGGGCCTTTCGCTTTTATCCCAACTTACAAGCCGGAATTTACAGCAGCTTATTTTGACTATTCCGGTCTTTATTGTTACGGCAATCAACCGTTAATTTGTAGGGACAATTTAGAGAAGCTCCAGGAACCGCTAGCAGCGGCGATTCCTCAAGCTGATATGGATGCGGCTTTGGCAAAGTTTGGCGATTATTATAATGCAGCTTATCGGCAGTTGATGCTCAAGAGATTGGGATTTGAGGATTTGCCAGAGGCGGAGGGAGATGAGTTGTTGAAGGTGACAATTAAAATGCTGGCGGAGTCTCAAGTTGAGTATCACGATTTCTTTTTTGAACTGCGAAGACAGTTCGATCGCACTTGGCGAGATGATCCTAGTCTAATTTTTAAGGAGGCGGAACCGGCGGACTTGATAGCACCTTGGCGGCAGTTTTATTATCACGTTTTGCAAAGTTTGTCGGCGGATGATATGGACAAAATGGCGGACTGTTTGCGGAGGCACAATCCCCAACAATCGCTGTTGAGACCGACGATTGAGGCGGTTTGGGAGCCCATAACTATTGATGATAATTGGGAACCGTTTTATGAATTGGTTAAACGACTTCAAGACCCAGAAAATTGATTGATAATAGCCTTTCGGGGCGGGTTCACCTGCATTTTTTGTTGGTATTAAAGATTAGCGTGAACCCGCCCCGAAGCCATCTAAAATTATAAAAATCTGCTACATAAGAAAGATAACACCGAGAAATAACGACTAATGACTAATGACTACTTTAGCTTTTCAATTTCAAATTGTGCATCTTTGTAACCGCCAGTAAGTCCTTGATCTAGAAACATTTTTCCGGCTTTTTCTAAATCGCTAATTGCTCCTGCTTTGTCTCCCAAGGAGCGGCGAACCATGCCTCTACCGTAGTAAGCAGCAGCATAATTCGGGCTGATCCGAATAGCTTGCACGTAATCTGCGATCGCACTATTGTAATTCTTTAACTCCTGATAAATCTTAGCCCGATTGGCGTAAGCTTCAGCATTGTTGGGATTGAACCCGATTGCTGCTGTAAAATCTGCGATCGCCCCCTGCGCGTCACCCCCAGCGCTGCGAGCTAAAGCACGATTGTTAAAAGCATTATAATCATTCGGATTCACTTTCAGCGCTTGAGTGCAATCGGCAATTGCTTTGGGATAATCCTTCAAATTTAAATAAGCAATGCAGCGATTGTTGTAAGCAACCCCATCCTCCTCGCTTAACGAAATTGCCTGAGTACAATCGTCAATTGCCGCTTGATGGGCTCCCAAATTCAACTGGGTACTGCAACGATTAGCGTAAGCATCTGCACTCTTGGGAGCGATCGCAATTACCTGAGAATAATCCGCCAAAGCTCCCTGATAATCTCCTAAGTGAAAGCGAGCTCTCCCCCGACTGTAAAAAGCATCAACATTCTTAGCATCAAGTTTAATTGCCTCAGTATAATCTCCAATCCCCCCCTGCAAATCGCCGCTCCCAGCACGAGCCAGCCCCCGCGAATGATAAGCTTTAACAAGGTTCGGCTGCAACCGAATTACTTCGGTAAAATCCTGAATGGCCATCTTGTAATCTTGCAGTTCTAAATAAGCAACTCCTCTTTCATAATATGTATCCACATCGTTGGGCTGGAGATTCAAAGCTTGAGTGTAATCCTCAATCGCCCCACGCTTGTCGTTAAAATCGTGACGGGCTAGGCCGCGGTTAAAATAAGCCTGAACATATTTAGGATTGAGAGCGATCGCCTGAGAATAATCCGCAATTGCTTCTTGATACTTTTGTAAATCATAATTAGCATTACCGCGCTGGTAAAAACTCTCAGCATTTTTAGGATTCAATTGAATGGACTTATTAAAAGCCTGCAAAGCTGCCGCCGCATCTTGATTGCGAGACTTTTCAACTCCCTGTTCGTAATATTCCTTAGCTTTAATCGGATTGGGGCGGCTCCCATAACTAAACAGAAATATCAGAAATATCGCCGCCCCGACGCCCGCCAAAATCAGCAATCCAAATCGACTTCCCAAACGTGAATAAAAACTATCAGAAGACACTAAGCTGGGAGAAATGCTTTTCTTGTGAGCCGTATTTACAGGCTCTTGGCGGTGCCTCAACTTGCTGAGAGCTACCAAAACTTCGTCCGCAGATTGATAGCGCTTGGCAAATTGGTGACATACCATTTTGTCAATTATATTGGCTAATCCCACAGAACATTGAGATCTGTTTCGCCAAACAATTTCCCCCGTATGAGAAGGACTCGGATCTTGCAATTTTGGCAAATCCGTACCGGGTAAACCAGTGATAGCTTGGACTGCCATCATCCCGACTGCATAGAGGTCGCTGCTAAATTGCGGGTTGCCTTGAAATTGTTCGATCGGCATATAAGCCGGAGTACCAGTAGCAATGGTTCGCGGAAATTCTGTATCGTAGTCACTGACGTGATTCGCAACTTCTTTAACCGAACCGAAGTCAATTAAAACTAATTTGCCGTCTGGTTTGCGGCGGATTAAGTTGGAGGGATTAACATCGCGGTGAATCACTCCCTGAGAATGTACGAATGCGAGAACTTGTAACACTTCTTGCAACAAATCCACCACTCGTTCTTCTCGCCAAGGTTGACCGGCCACAATTTCCCTATTTAGGGCGTGTCCGGGCACAAACTCTTCGACGAGGTAGAATTGATTGGCTTCTTCAAAATAAGCTAGTAAAAATGGAATTTGATCGTGTTTTCCCAGCTTTTCTAATATTTCTGCTTCTTGTTTAAATAAGCGGTAAGCTGTTTTGAGAACTGTGGAAGTGTTGCTGGGAGGGCGCAGTTGTTTGACTACACATTGAGGGTGGCCAGGACGGCGAGTATCGACAGCTAAATAAGTTTGTCCGAAAGCACCCGAGCTGAGAATTTGCACTACGCGATAACGCCTGTCTAAAAGTTGACCAACCATGTTCATATCGGGAATTGGGAATTGGTAACGGGGAGGTGGTAACGGGGAGTTGGTAACGGGGAGTTGGTAACGGGGAGTTGGTAACGGGGAGTTGGTAATTTGGCCTTCTTCCTTCTTCCTTCTTCCTTCTTCCTTCTTCCTTTTTTCTTCTTCTTTTAACATCAGACTGAGGATTAATAGTTTATTTAGGGTCGTTGATTTGTGCTTGTGCCTTTTGGAAACCCTCGGCTCTTCCTTGCTCTAGAAACAGCGTTGCAGCTTTCTGAAAATCCTCGATCGCCCCGGTACGGTCTTTGAGTTGGCGGCGGACGAGGCCTCTGCTGTAAAAAGCGCTAGCATTGTTGGGGTTGAGCCGCAGCGAGTGAGCGAAATCCTCAACCGCTAAAGGGTAATTTTTTAGTTCTGAGTAAATAGTACCGCGATTGCTGTATGCTACTGCATCGCTGGGATTGAGTCGAATTGCTTGAGTAAAATCTTCCACAGCCCCCTGCTTGTCTCCCGAAGCCCATCGAGCTAATCCTCGATTGCTGTAGGCTTTGGGATTGTTGCCGTTGAGTCCGATCGTCAAACTGCAATCTTCACTGGCCTTTTGAAATTGTTTTAAATTCAGATAAGCAACGCAGCGGTTGTTGTAAGCTGCTTCATCTTTTGGATCGAGGCGAATTCCTTCGGTGCAATCTGCAATCGCTTTGTCGTAGGTGGCCAAATTCAAGTAAGCGCTGCACCGATTGGTATAAGCATCAGCGAGATCTGGTTGCAATTCGATCGCCTTAGTATAATCTTCCATCGCTCCTTGATAATCTGCCAGATTAAACCGCGATCGACCACGACTGTAGTATACGCCAGCTTGTTTGGGGCTAATTTGAAGGGCTTGAGTAAAATCTGCCATTGCTCCTGTTTTGTCGCCTGCTGCCGATCGAGCTAAACCCCGATTGCTGTAAGCTGTAGCATCGTTGGGACTGAGCCGAATTGCTTGAGTGTAGTCTTCTATTGCCGCGCGGTAGTCGCCCAAATCGTAGTAGGCTAAACCCCGCTGAGAGTATGCCTCACCGTCGCTGGGATTCAGTAGCACTACTTGGGTGAAATCTTCCACGGCCCCCCGCTTGTCCCCGCTGTCGAGGCGCGCCATACCTCGATTGTAGAGAGCTTTGGTGTGGCTAGGATTGACTTTAATTGCTTGCGTGTAATCCTGTATTGCTTGCTCGGTTGCGCCCATGTCGTAGCGAGCGTTTGCCCGCTTGTAGTAAGTTTCCGCATCGCTGGCATTCAGGGCAATCGCTTGAGTATAATCGGCGATCGCGCCTGTTGTGTCACCTTGCTGCGCCTTGGTAGCGCCGCGAGCTAACCATTCTTTTGACCTCGCCGGACTTTGACTCTGCCAAAAGTAAATTATCAGTGCCGTCAAGATTAAAGCTGCGGCTGTTGCAGCCAACAGCAGGAGTTTGGTTTGGCTTTGTCTTCGCGGTTGACTCATAGCGTGCGTGATGATTGTGGCTGGCGGCGGCTCAACCTCCAATTTTACGGCGATTTGTTTGAGGTCTGCTAAAACTTCCGCTGCCTCCTGATAACGTTCCTCGCAGTCAGGGCGCACCATTTGATCGATAATATCTGCTAGGGCTGCCGAACAAGTTGCCCGGTTTCGCCAGGAAATTTCGTTTTTGTTGTTTTTTAAGGCACTCAGTTCGTTGGGTGAGAGTCCCGTGACGGCAAGCTGGGCGATCGTACCTAGAGCGTAGATGTCGCTATTGTAACGGGGGTTGCCGCTCAATTGCTCGATCGGCACGTATAACTCCTGGGCAGCCAAATCCTGTTTTTTTGCCTCATGCCGTTTAACAGAGTTCGGGGAAGTTTGCGACAACAAATGACAGTTAGCAAGTTCCGGGTTAATTTCTTTGTCTAAGCTAAAGTCTACCAATACAAATTTGCCGTCTGACTCGCGCCGGATCGCTCTGTCTGGTTGAATTCTGCGGTGAATGAAACCTTTCTCGTGTATGAACACCAAAATTTCTAATATTTCTGATAGCAGACCAATTACTTGGTCTTCATCCCAAGGTTGACCGGGTATTAGTTCTTGACTTAAAGGCGATCCGGCAATAAATTCTTCAATTAAGTATAAACTTTGATTTTCCTCAAAATACGCCAATAATTCGGGAATCTTGTCGTGTTTTCCCAATTTTTCAATGATTTCTGCGTTTCTTTGAAATATAACTTTGACTAATTCTGGAGTTTGCGAACTTGTGCCGGGTAGCCGCATTTCTCTAACCGTGCATTGCGGATACCCAGGACGGTGAGTATCTGCTGCTAAATAAGTTTTTGCCACCTCACTTGAGTCGGTGACTTTAATGATGCGGTAACGTCTGTCTAGAAGTTGACCAATCATGCTTTGCCCTCTACCCTATTAATGTTCCATTATCGCATGAAATTAGGATAGCCAAAATATTTGGCTGAGTAATTTAAGTTTGAGCTGGCCGTGACTCCCTCCCAAAAACGGATACTTGCTTTCCGACAGGAGTCGTGACTCACCCAAAATTTTAGACCCGAGTTGAAGCTCCCCGATTTATCTGTGGAGTCAATCTAAAATCTAAAATCTAAAATCTAAAATCGACTGACTGAGCAAACGGGCGATGGGAATGGCGAGCCAAGTCCAGCGCTGTAGCCACGCTCTTCTAATATCTTAGAAAAAAAATGCTTAAATTGTTTATCCTCTCAATGAAAACTGTATAATTTAACAACCGGGGCAGAGGTGGCTCAAATGAACGTACAACTGGTTGAATCCCTAATTCAAGTTATCCTGTGTCTCGAAGCCTGCGAGCAATTAGCGATCGCAGGAAAAAGATTAAAAAATCTCCCTTGCGTTTTGACTCAGAAACTCGTGCAGCTTACCCAAAAGGGCGGAAATTTAATTTTTTTGAATGACGCACCAGAATTTTATATCCTCGAATACCGAGAAGCAATTGCCTGATATTCAACAACAGGAGATTGAGAGAACTTTTAAAGGTGTCAACAATAAAAATGTCTGAATCATTAACAAAAGGAGGAACGATCGCAGCGATCGCTACCGCCATAGTTCCCCAACAAGGCAGCGTCGGCATTGTGCGAGTTTCCGGTTCCGCAGCATTAAAAATTGCCGAAACTCTGTTTTGCGCCCCAGGACGGCAAATTTGGGAGTCTCACCGCATTCTTTACGGCCACATCCGCCGCCCCAAAACTCAAGAATTAGTCGATGAAGCTTTGCTGCTAATCATGAAAGCACCGCGTTCTTTTACTCGCGAAGATGTGGTGGAATTTCACTGTCACGGCGGCATTATGGCCGTGCAGCAAGTCTTGCAGTTGTGTTTGGAAAATGGGGCGAGATTGGCCCAGCCGGGAGAGTTTTCGCTGCGGGCTTTTTTGAACGGGAGGCTTGATTTAACTCAAGCTGAAAGTATTGCAGATTTGGTGGGAGCAAAATCGCCTGCTGCGGCACAAAGTGCTTTGGCTGGTTTGCAAGGAAAATTAGCGCAGCCAATTCGCAAATTGAGAACAACTTGTTTGGACGTGCTGGCAGAAATTGAGGCAAGAATTGATTTTGAGGAAGATTTGCCGCCTTTAGATGAAGCTAAAACTTCTTTGGAAATAAATCATGTTTTGGAGGAATTGTCAACAATTTTGGCAACCGCAGATCGCGGAGAATTGTTGAGAACTGGTTTAAAAGTAGCGATTGTTGGGCGACCGAATGTGGGAAAATCGAGTTTGTTGAATGCGTGGAGTAAGAGCGATCGCGCGATCGTCACGGATTTGCCCGGTACGACGCGGGACGTGGTAGAATCGCAGCTAGTTGTGGGCGGAATTCCGGTGCAGGTGCTCGATACTGCGGGAATTCGAGAAACCGAAGACAAGGTAGAAAAAATCGGCGTTGAGCGATCGCGCGCAGCAGCAAAACAAGCCGATTTAGTGTTGTTGACAATTGACGCGGAATCTGGCTGGACAGAGGAAGATTGGGAAATTTACGAACAAGTAAAGCACCGCCAGCTAATTATAATTATCAACAAAATCGACCTAGTAAACACCATCCATGAACTACCTTTTTCCTCTGAAACTCACCGTATAGTTACCGCAGCCGCCGCCCTCGATCGAGGCATAGAAGACTTAGAAACAGCAATTTTAGATGCCGTCAGCGGGGGAATTTTGCAAGCAGCAAACTCTGATTTAGCAATCAACCAGCGACAAGCAGCGGCGTTAACCAGAGCTAAAATTTCTCTGGAACAATGTACAGATACTATTAGCAATAAATTGCCTTTAGATTTCTGGACCATAGATTTGCGCGGTGCAATTCAAGCATTGGGGGAAGTTACCGGCGAAGAAGTGACAGAATCAGTGCTCGACAGAATATTTAGCAGATTTTGCATTGGCAAATAGCAATGGTAGGATTTACGTAAAACCTCTCTATTACAGGTTTACAATCCTCACTTTAGCGCTATAACTTGAAAATGCAGGAGATTGACTGACTCGCTTGTTTGATTTTTTGCAGATTGAGTGGTTCCTACTGTAAATCACCTCGGCCAATCCTTCAATCTAAAATCTAAAATCGATTGACTCATTCTTACGATCGAGGTCTTCCCAAACTTGTAATATAAAGCACACCCTCACCCGCAGGAATACCGAGAACGTCATTGACGCGATCGTCAAAAAAGCCCCCGATCCCGCTGACACCCAAACGCAGTTGCATAGCTGCTAAATTCAACCGCTGGCCCAAATGACCCGCGTCCATGTGCAAATAGCGGTAAACTCGATCGCCATATTTTGCTACAGCCCTGTTCAAATCCGCCGTGTGAAACAACAGCGCCCCCGCATCTCTCCCCAAGTCTTGCCCCAAGCACAAAAAATGCAGTTCCCTGCGGAAATTTTTAAACCGAATTTGCCGCAATTCTTGAGCTTTCGGAGCGTAATAGTAACAGCCTTCTTCTAACCCATTTACTCCCGAAACAGCAATAAAAGTTTCGATCAAACTTAGATCGAAATAGTCTGGAGAACCGTCTAATCCTTGGTCGATATAGTGCTGGGGCTGGTAAGTAAAATCGAGCATAGCTAGCAGTTCGCCCAAGCTCAAAGAAGCACCTGTATAAGCACGGGTAGAACGCCTTTTGAGCATAGTGTTTTCTAAAGTTTCCAGGTTCACTCCCCAAGGAATCGAAGGAGTGACCGTCGAAACTTTAGTACAAAAGGGAAAGTTGTATTTATCCTCTAGTACGCCTTCACTTTCATCAAGTTTCCACCCGTCTGCTCCGGTAGGGTCTGATTCTAAATGCGTGGCTTTGTGGAGGTATTTTAACAATTGACCTTCGGAAATTTTCGGGTAATCTGTGGTGGTGTTTCCGGGCAAAGCTGTTTTAAATCTAGGCAAGTTTTGGTCAATATCTAGCAAGTCGGCTAAAGCAACTACACAAATCGCTCCTTCTTGCTCCGAGTCGATGTACAGTAATTCATTGACAGCTTCGTCGGCGAATCCTCCAATCAGGTGAGGTCGGTAATCGTTGACGGCGCAAGCTAACTCGATATTGCTCAATAAATGGCCGGTGTCTAGAAAAATTCGCCGATAAGCTCGGTCTTCGTAACGCCAAGAAGAACGGAAAAAAACAGTGGTAATGGCGATCGCCAATTGGGTATTTTCTAGCGCTGGCGACTGGAAACAAGCGGCTTGCAATGATGGCCAAACTTGACTGTCCCAAAAATGAACAAGTGAATGAGTTCTGCACTGATAGTTGTAGAGTCCGGCCGGCAACTGGGCAGTCCCACGGGAGATTAAATAAACCTCTGCTGGGTAGAGTCCACCCGCCGACGGTGCAGATCGCAAATACAGGTAGCTGTCGTCTACCGTCTGCATTTTCGCCGTCAACCCATAGCTGCACAGCAACAAGCTAGATAACCGACGCCACCAAGCGGCATCGGGATCGGCATCGGCATCCTCCGAGGGGTCTTTTAGATAAGGCTTGAGGTCAAAATACGCTCCAATTTTATATTCTTTGAAAGGCACAGGTTGCTCTGTCCAATCTAGCTGTTTACTTTTAGCAGCAATGGTTTCAGGGTCGTATTTTGTCCGTTCGTGGTAGTGCTGAGCAATGGAGAGAGGATGTTCTGGCATATTTCAGTAGAGGATTCGCTTTGGTTTCTCGATCGATCTTGACATTACTAACCGCTTACTGGTCGAGCAAGTCAGAAATTTACAAATATAAAAAAAATCTTAGAAAAAATGCGACTGTTGTTACACAAGCTTAACATAAGAAGAGACATAAGTATAAATACGCAGAATAATAACCATTAATTACTGTTATGGATTGGCTGCAGTAGCTGTCGTCATGAGGAATGAAAATGCAAAAGCTAAGCGCTGAGGAATTGCTTGCTCAGTATGCTGAGGGCCAGCGAAACTTTAACGCCGTTGACTTAAGTGAACATAACTTGTTTCAAGCAGATTTAACAGAAATAAATCTTTCTGGTAGCGTTCTGAGGCGAGCTTATTTGCCCTACGGAAATTTGACTCAAGCCAATCTTTATAAAACTGATTTGCAAGATGCTGAATTGGGCGACATTCAACTTTATCAAGCTAACTTGTCGGAAGCAAATTTATCAAGAGCAAATTTATCAAGAGCAAATTTACGTCACGCCAATTTGCAAGGTGCGAATTTGCAGAAAGCTAATTTGCAAGGTGCGGATTTGTACAATGCAGATTTGACGAACGCCGATTTGAGATATGCGGATTTGAGCCGAGCTAATTTGGAGAAAGCAAAGTTAACCAAAGCTCAATTAGCGGGCTGCAACTTATTTCGATCGCGCTTGGTTGATTTGTCGGAAGCCGAGTGCGATCGCACTACTATCGGACCCGAAGGCTATTGATGATTTGCAGCGCTGGGGGCGATCGGCTTAATTGGTCGTGAAGCGTAGCTATCCCGTAGGGAATCGCCCTTTTTTACATTTCTTAACATCTATCGACACGGCGGAAAATGTGAGTTACAGTTGTAAAAAACTTATCGCTCCGCAACATTGACAATAAATAACACACTTTGCCACCAGCAAACCGGGTAAAATTTATGGATTCTTCCGACCAAAAAGCCAGAGAACTTCGGCACAAAGAACAAGAACTGCGGAAGCGAGAACAAGAAATTCTGCTCCGCGAACTAGAAGCCGAAATCGACCGCTCAGTGCCCGAACATATAACGAGCAAGTACGAAGAACCAGACAGCCAAGTTAACGGCAAACTCAAACAGTGGCGCCGAAAAATTATAGCAGCCGCTCAATTTACAGGCATTGTCATTGCTGTTGTCGTTGCAGTTCGCATAGCCTCTTGGCTGGCAACTGCGCTGATAGTTGGAGGAATTGCTTTGATTGCTTACAAAATGTTTATTGAAGAAGACAGAAGTTGAAAAGCTCAAGCAGGAAACTATCAGGAAACACCCATGAACCTTAAAGTAGAAACTAGCAACTTTCTCAACGATTTAGAGCGAGTAGCCGCCGTCCGCCGAGAAATTGCCGATCGCCTCAGCAACATCGCCACAGCTATCAACCAATCAGAATTAGCAGGAGGAGAAGCATCGGGAAAACTCGGTTTAGAAACAGACAATGCCGACATTGATGTCGCCAGTAAAAACTTGCGCCAAGGAGTCTTTCGCCTGCTAGTGCTAGGCGACATGAAACGCGGCAAAAGCACTTTTCTCAATGCGTTAATCGGCGAAAACTTACTACCCAGCGATGTAAATCCCTGTACAGCTTTGCTGACGATTTTGCGCTATGGGTCAGAAAAAAAAGTCACCGTTTATTTCAATGACGGCAAAAGCCCAAAACAGCTAGATTTTAAAAGTTTTAAACAAAACTACACAATTGACCCCGCTGAAGCAAAACGCTTAGAAGAAGAAAAGAAACCAGCATTTCCCGATATCGACTGTGCCGTAGTAGAATATCCCTTACCTTTGCTGGAAAAAGGCATAGAAATAGTAGACAGTCCCGGACTGAACGATACAGAAGCCCGCAACGAATTATCTCTCGGTTATATCAACAACTGCCACGCTATTTTGTTTGTACTCAGGGCAACTCAGCCTTGCACAATGGGTGAAAGACGCTATCTAGAAAATTACATCAAAAATCGCGGATTGAGCATTTTCTTTCTGATTAATGCTTGGGATCAAGTGCGAGAAAGTTTGATTGACCCGGACGATCCTGAAGAATTGGCAGAAGCCGAAGGGAAACTGCGGCGGGTTTTTCAAGCTAATTTGGCTGAATATTGTTTAACAGAAGGACACGATATTTACGACGAGCGAGTGTTTGCAATTACCTCAATTAAGGCACTTAGGTTGCGGATAAAAAACCCGGATGCGGATTTGGCAGGAACTGGTTTTCCCGAGTTTATGGCGGCGCTGAATACGTTTTTAACCCAGGAAAGGGCGATTTCAGAATTGCGTCCGGCGAGGACTTTGGCGCGTCAAATTTCTGCTCGCGTCCGCGAAGCTGTTGGGCGCAGATTACCATTACTCGATCGCGATGTCAATGAATTGAAGGAAAAAATCAATTCAGTTGAGCCAGAGTTTAAAAAGCTAACTCAGATTCGCGATGAGTTTCAACAAGAAATTAGCCGAGTTAGAGATAGTAAATCGCGGGCGATCGCAGATTCTTTCCGCGCCTACGTTCTCAACTTAGAAAATACCTTTGAAACAGACTTTTTGCGGTATCAACCGGATCTAAAATTTCTGGATTTCTTCAGCCAAGGCAAGCGAGAAGCCTTTGAAGCATCGCTAAAACGAGCATTAGAGCAGTACATAAACGACAAATTAGCAGCTTGGACTCTCACAGCAGAACAAGAGATGAATTCCGCATTTTCACAGCTATCGCAAAGTGCGGCAAATTACGGAGCATCTTACACGAAAGTGACTGAAAAAATCACAGAAAAACTGACCGGGCAAAAAATACCAGCAGTAGTCAGTAACTCGAACGAAGATAACTCGCCAGCTTGGGCAAAATGGGCGATGGGATTGTTCTCGTTAACGACCGGAAATCTGGCGGGCGTAGCAATGGCAGGAGCAGGTTTTGATTGGAAAAATATCCTGCTTAATTTAATCACTGTGTTAAGCGTTAGTACGATTCTTGCTAGTTTGACGGGGATTGTTTTGGGACCGCTGTACTTGGCTTTATTGGGGATGGGTGTTGGGTTTTTGCAAGCAGACGGAGCTCGCAAAGAGTTGGTGAAAGCCGCGAAAAAAGAGCTGGTGAAATATCTGCCGCAGGTGGCTCAAGAGCAGTGGCAGCCGATTCACGATGCTGTGAAAGAGTGTTTTGATGTTTACGGGCGAGAAGTGGGCGATCGCATGAATGCGGATATTAATTCTCGGAAATCTGAGTTAGATAATTTGCTCGAACAAAAGGAATCTCGCGAGATTAATTGTCAGGATGAATCTGAGCGGTTGAAAAAATTGGAGGCTGATGTTTCTGCCCAGTCGCAGAGTATTGAATCGCTATATCAAGCTTTCCTAGCATCCGCTAAATGAAATAAAACAGCAATATGCAACAACCCGAAATTTATCAAAACCTGACTGACTATCTCAAATCAGCACTCGGTATTCTCGAAATTGACAAAAACTCCCAACTGTATCGAGATACCACCTCAATTTGCGATTATCTCGCCAAACCAACTTTTCAAATTGCTGTCTTTGGCCCGTTTAATTACGGCAAGTCAACTTTGCTCAATGCTTTGCTGGGAAATCGTGCTTTGCCGATCGACCTAGTACCCACTACAGGTGCTGCCATTTATGTCAACTACGGCGAGGAATTGCGCGCAAAAATTACCCTGAAAGACGGCACGGAAGTTAGCGAAGCGGGGACTGATGTTTTGAAACGCTACGCCATCCTTGACGACGCCAGACAAATGCGGGATGATGTGGCCGCTGTTAATGTCTACTGTCCCCACCCTTTCCTAAAAACAGGTGTGGAATTGCTGGATTTGCCGGGAACCAATGACCGGGAAGAACAGGATAATTTGGTTCGGGATAAATTGCTAACTGCTGATTTGGTTGTGCAGGTTTTAGATGCTCGCAAATTGATGACTTTAGGGGAACGGGAGAACTTAAGAGATTGGTTGAGCGATCGCAACATCAACACTGTCGTCTTTGTTGCCAATTTTCTCAATTTACTCGAACCAGACGAACAAAAACAAGTTTACAATCGGTTGTTGTTTGTTGCCGAAAGTTTTCGCTCCAATTTGCCGAACAATATCAGCAATATCTACCGCGTCGATGCTTTGCCTGCTTTGAGGGCGAGGCTGAAAGGAGATGTGGCGGCCGCCCAAACTACAGGAATTGCCACGTTTGAATCGGCTTTGCAAAGTATTGTGGCAGCTCAACAGGAACAACTAGCAGTTAAGTTGCCCAGAATTGAAGCTATAGCTACTAAAATTTGCCAATCTCTCCGAGCGAAATCTGAAACTGTCACGGGAGAAATAGCCGCAGCTCAAAAAAAGCACAAAGACAAAATTGAAATTAAACAAAAAGCTGAAAAACTGATATCAAAAGGGTTTTTTGCTAGCGTTTCTGACTTCGAGAGTTGGCTTTACCAGCCCACACTTTTGCAGCGGTATCAATCGGAAATGGCGCTGTCGCTTGAGGAAGGGAGTTTTGATGCGTGGAAGCTAAAATTTCAGCGAGAGGCGTTACATCACCAGCAAACTATCGCAGAATGGGTAAATAAAGCTTGCGAATTCTTTGAGAAAGAACAGCCGATCGCACTTTTGATTTCCTTTCCTCCATCCCCACAAGTCAGCTTACCCGAACCGCCGCCACCTCCCGCTCAAAAGTCGATCGACGGCGAAGTGGCTCCTGTGGCCATCGCCACAGGCTTAGGTTGGCTGTTAGGCGGGCCTGTGGGAGCCGCAGTAGTCGGCGGTGCTAGCTATATTTTGAATAAAAGAACTGGGTATGAAAAGCCGCCTGAATCGTCAGAAGCTTATCTAAATCAAGTAAAGGAAATTTGCAGCGAGGCTGCTAAAAACTATCTCGCTCGCTTCAGCACCGATACTTTTTCCATGCTGCAACACTACAAGGAAATCGCCGGAAAAGTTATTTCTTTTCAAGACAGCAAAGAACCGCTACAGACAAATATTCAGCAATACCAGATACAGTTAATCAATAATTTGTTAGAAAATATCGAATTCTGCCTTCAAATGACCAAATCTGTAATTAACGGCAAATGATCCGAACCGACATTGCGGCCAGTACGCATCTTTAAAACACCAATTTCTTTGCTGACTAGAAAGTGATCGATCGGAATATAAGCCAGCGGCATAAAAGTCGGCCAAGTCGGTAAAATGCCAAAGCCCGATCGCGCATTTCGCAAATTTCCTGTTTTTACCATATTTTTGTAGAATGGCGACCACATTGTGGTATTTAAATCCCCAACCACAATCACGGGATTTTTTACTTGGGCTGCATACTCGCCGATGGCTGCTAGCTGTTTATTGCGATTGATAAAACTCTCATGTTTGATCGGCACCGTCGGATGAGCAAGAATCAGAGAAATGATTTTACCTTGAAATTTAACATCCGCCGACAAGCTCTTTCTTTGATTTGAAAAGGCTTTAACCGAAGAATTTTCTAAAGGCAGCTTGCTGTATATTGCACTGCCAAATCTCTCAGATTCTTGCTGGGTAGAAGAGTAAGGAAAAATCTCGCTTAAAACCGATAACTGTTTTGCCCAAGTTGAGTTGACTTCTACAAAAACCGCGATATCAGGTTGTTCTGCTTTAACCAGCGATATCACCTCAGAATATCGCCGATTACTCCTTAAAACATTTGAATGCAAAATCCGCAAGTTGTGTCCGGGAGTTGTTCCAGCAACTGCTGGCGCTGGAAAATACCAAGGAACAATTTCCGCCAAATTAATGATAATGCAAAATCCGCTCACCAGCAACCATATTTTTTTTGAGCGCACGAGAACGAAGAATATAAAAGTAGAGAAACCAAGCAGCAGATATTGTAGTTTAAAATGAGAACTCAATTCAAAAAAAATGTTGAATTGTCCCAAATAACCGACTATGGACAATACGGTATTTACAGTTGCTGCGATAATAAACCATTTTAAAATTACGTGAGTCAAGTTAATTATTTTGTAGTTGCTGCTGTGCATCACCGCCCATTTGAGCTTAATTTTGAGGTCGTTGCTAATCGGCAATTTATCAATTTCTGTTACCAGTTTTTCTGGCTGTTCCAACACTCGCCGCTTTTGATAAAATCTCACCAACAAGCTATCTACCACAAAATAACTAAAATAATTGGCAATAAATCCTACAAATACCAACACACCTAAGCCGATCAGCATACCAAAAGAACCGCCGACTTTGGCCAAACCTGACCAAACGGCTGCGTCACCTGTTTTCCCTGTAGCTGCTATGGCTATAAATAGCATTAAAGCAGGCAATCCGACCGTGATTGTGTTTCTGATGATAAAGTCCATTGTTTATCTTCTCTGCTAAGCTTTTTATGATTGGGTTTTTGCTCTAAATTTCATAAATTTCTAACGGTAAGTTGTCGGGATCTCGGAAAAAGGTAAACCGTTTTTCTGTAATCTCGTCAATGCGAATTTCTTCTACTTCTACTTGTTGTGATTTTAAGTAAGCAACGGATGCTTCTATGTCATCTACGGCAAAAGCTAAATGTCTCAAACCGCAAGCTTCAGGATTATTAATTCTTTCAGGAGGATGGGGAAATGAGAAAAGCTCCATGGTGTCGCCATTGCCGACTCGCAAATCTAGTTTGTAAGAATTCCTCTCGGTTCGGAAAGTTTCTTTGATAATGGAACATCCCAATACTTCTACATAAAATTTCTTCGATGCTTCGTAATCCGAGCAAATAATCGCCACATGATGTATTGCTTTTATTTTCATCTTAAAGAAGTTAGTTAGTTGCGTTTTTGCAAATGCACAGCACGCTATTGACAATTATATTTGACGATCGCAGACTCGGCGAAAAACCCTGCTAAATTCAGCGCGATCGCCCTTTATTTTCCTCCGCTAAAATCTTAATCTGAAAATTTATGTAAAAAAAGTACCCTACTTTGATAAAATGAGAGTTTTGCAGTCAATCACCCAATTTGCATCTCAGGAGACAAGCACTATGGCCCGTATGTATTACGACACCGACGCGAACCTAGACCTCTTAGCCAACAAAACGATTGCTATCATCGGCTACGGTTCCCAAGGACACGCGCACGCCCTTAACCTCAAAGACAGTGGCATGAATGTCGTTGTCGGTTTGTATCCCGGTAGCAAATCTGCCGCCAAAGCAACCGACGCGGGTTTAACAGTTCACCCGGTAGACAAAGCAGCCGCCGCTGCTGACTTCATCATGATTTTATTGCCCGATGAAGTTCAAAAAACTATTTACAAAGAACAAATCGAACCGAACCTTTCTGAAGGAAATGTTTTAGCATTTGCTCACGGTTTTAACATTCACTTCGGCCAAGTTGTTCCGCCGGCGAATGTAGACGTAGTAATGGTTGCCCCCAAAGGCCCCGGACACTTGGTGCGGCGGACTTACGAACAAGGGGAAGGCGTTCCGAGTTTGTTTGCAGTATATCAAGATGCTTCCGGTCAAGCGCGCGATCGCGCAATGGCTTATGCTAAAGGTATCGGCGGCACCAGAGCCGGCATCCTGGAAACAACTTTCCGCGAAGAAACAGAAACCGATCTTTTTGGCGAACAAGTAGTTTTGTGCGGCGGTTTGAGCGCCTTAATTAAAGCTGGATTTGAAACTTTAGTTGACGCTGGATACCAACCGGAATTAGCTTATTTTGAATGTTTGCACGAAGTTAAACTTATCGTTGACTTAGTAGTAGAAGGAGGTCTCGCCAAAATGCGCGACAGCATCTCCAATACCGCAGAATACGGCGATTTAACTCGCGGCCCCCGCATCGTCACGGATCAAACCCGCGCCGAAATGCGTAAAATTCTCAGCGAAATTCAATCGGGTCAATTTGCCCGCGAATTCGTTCTGGAAAATCAAGCCGGCAAACCGGGCTTTACCTCCATGCGCCGTCAGGAAGCAGAACATCCTATTGAAGAAGTTGGTAAAGATTTGCGAGCTATGTTTAGCTGGTTGAAAAAGCACGCCTAATCAATTTTAGATTTTAGATTTTAGATTTTAGATGGGAGAACCAATCTAAAACAGTTCTGGAGGCAGAACCTCTATCTGTAGGGTGTGCATTGCACACCTTACTGGTTTGAGGAAAATCTAAAATCTCAAGTTTAATCGATTTGAGATTGGAGGAAAAATCTCAAATCTACAATCTCACATTGTCATGTTTGGTTGGGCTTCGCTTAACCGAACCTACAAGAAAATGGCTAGGTATTTTTAGAGAAACCGGGTTTCTCGCTGGTAGCTCAAAACTATCGGTTCGGGCTAGGACTTTTTTGCAATTTCTCAATATCCTGTTGCCTTTGCTCGTTGAAATCTCTCGGCCTCAACCAATCTGGCCACAACCCGACGAAGAACTTTCGACTTGCCACGCTCGTATCTCTTACAGGTTTGGGCAGAAAAGTTAAAGTGTCACCGTAAAGGGTAAACAGCGCTATAAACAGCAGCAACAGTGGGATAAAATTTTTTTTAGGCATGGCACTTTGGGAGTAGAGTTTGTGAAAGCGCTTTGTTATATTTTGCCCTTGCACGGACAAAAAATATCAGAAACAGCTTAAGAAGAAAAATACACCGCTGGGGACTAAGGGGCCGCGCATACAAAAGGAAAGGGTGCTAGTCGCAATATGATGTCCCCTCTAACTACCACTACAAACACCTTTATTATAGGTGTTGGAGCGGACATCCGATTATTAGCTAATGACTAATAGCGGTAAGGTGCGCCTAGCACACCCTACATAATTAGGTTCTGGCTCGAGAACTGTACAAGATACTATGGGTTTTTGGCGCTTACCTACTTAATGACTAATAACTACTTATTCCCTTGAATAAAAGTTTGCACTACTGCATTAATATCAGGGGAAATTTCTGTTACCAGCCGCACCGGGATTGCCGATGTGGAAGCAAAGTGCGCGTATTCTGGCGTTAGAAAGACTGCATATTTGTCAGATTCAGCAGTCAGTTGAGCGGCGGTAGCCAAACTTACAGCTTTAATATAATTGCGTATGCTAACAGCTTGGTCGCCGACAAGTTCATCGCCGGTAATTCCTGTGCTTGGCCTGCGAACTTGGTTTAAAGTTGTACTCGGATCTTTGACGCTTAAGTGAGTTCCTCCTACAAAACCGACTAGCCATTTAGGAGAGGGAATTTTCGGAAAGCCGGCAATTTGTTCGGCTAAGGCGGGAGTTGTTTTGTCTGCAGAAGATGCTACTATTAATGTGGGAATTTGAATTGCACTTAAACCAGTTTCTCCAAATAGTAATGATGTGATCGGATTCATGGCGATCGCCCTTTTAATCCTCGCATCCCGCAATTGATACCGTTCTTCGGGCAATCCGGCCGCCGCGCACTGAATGCCTTCGCCTAAGCTGAACCCAATCAAATCTCCCTGACACCTTTGTTTGAGTGCGCTCAATTGCAGTTCGGCGCCGGCCACGGACAAGGCTGTAGCGCCGCCGAAAGAATAGCCAATTATTACCGATGGGTCGATCGCGATTTTCCCCTGCAAATTATCATCAGTTTGGTTCAATTTTGTCAGTTCGTCGAGTACAAAACTGATGTCTTTGGGACGGTCTAAAAACTCTTGAGGAGCTAGCAAGGGACACTTCCCCGCCATCGCAGCATTGGTATTCGTTTCGTTGCTGCCCGGATGTTCTAAAGCTGCTACTACATAGCCGTGAGACGCCAAATGCTCGGCTAAGTAGCGCAAATCCGTGCGGACGGAACCCAACCCGTGAGAAAAGACGATCGTCGGTTTGTCGGCCGTCGCAGCTCTCGACCAGTACACATCCACCGGAATAGGTCGATTGCGGGTACTATCGTTCAAATCTAGCGCCCGTACCTGCACGACATTAGGGCCGGGCTGGGTGGGATCGAAAGGCAGCTTAAACGCGGGTTTAACCGCTGCTAACTGAGGTGCGATCGCCGCCATAAAGCGCTGAGTTTGCCAAAAACTTGTGTTCATATTTCCCAAAACTGCGAAAGCTCGATCGAGATCCACCACGACCCGCGAGCTCGGATAAGACTCAATGAAACTCAATACCGATAAGCCTTCCGGCGCGTTTGCTCCCAGCAGCAGAGCCGATCGCAGCGCTTCCACACCCCCACCGTCGTGCCTGGGTATCACTGTAGTCAAATCCGTCAGGATGGCAGTGCCGATGCCCGTATTTAGCAAGTTGCTCAGGCCGACTACATTTAGTGGAATTTTCGCTTTCAGCGCCCGAAAAATCTTACTCCGCTGTTCCTCAGACAGGAGATTGGCATAAGCTTGCAGTTTGGCAGGGACTTTTCCTGTTTCTGCGAGTTCGCGCAAATCCGCAACCGATATTGACGATTCTAAAATACCTTTGCGGACAACAACCGTTTCTGCTGCT
Organism: Microcoleus sp. B3-D7; assembly: GCF_036705305.1. NCBI lineage: Bacteria > Bacillati > Cyanobacteriota > Cyanophyceae > Oscillatoriales > Microcoleaceae > Microcoleus > Microcoleus sp. B3-D7. The sequence goes on from NZ_JAUBUE010000056.1 coordinate 30,519, forward strand.
TTTACAGAGGATGTCGCGCCGCTCAAAGGGCCGATCGAAATCGAACCCAAAACACTCGCCACTGAAGAAAACCATCTGAAATTTGGTCTGATGCTCATTTTTACCTTATTGAACTAGAGGGGGTAGATCACCATATTCTCAAAATTCTCCCAGATACCGAGATATTGTCCTAGATGCCGAGAAATTGCCTCCATCGGAGTGCGATCGGCAAAGCCTCTACGCATATTTACTGACCGATCGCACATTCCGTACCTAAGTGCACTTCTTGTGCGGGTGCTAATGATGATGAGTTGAAGGATTTTTTAATCGGCAGCCCAAAAAATACCAACTTCGCGAGTCAAAAGAGCGCTCTAGTGTATTTCCGAACCGCGCAAAGGTACGGAAATTTTGCTAGCAATTCCGTTGTATTATGATTAAATATAGGACTTACACAATTGTCAGAAATAGGGCTTAAATTTTAGGTATTTAGTTGCCCTTGTGTGCTCTTTCTTAGCTTGGTAAAGAGCGATTCTATCGCAACTATAGCGGTTCTCAAGCGTGGTGAGGTATGGGGGCGAACCCTATGCCCTATGCCCGCGAGAGCACCTCATGTTACTGAGAAAGGCTATACATACCTTTGTTTAATTTGCCAGTTGGCTTTAGTCCTAAAATATTAACCGCAGATGAATGCAGATTCATAAAATCATCTGCGATTAAAATATTCCTCAAGATACAGGAAAATAAACAACAAGCATCGAAATATTTTGGTGAGTCCGGGCGATTGCTTCTGGTTCTTTAAGAGTTCCCGGTTTTTCCCATAAATTCTGGTGAGAAATTGTGGTTAAAATCAGCAAATCGTGTTCTAACAAATTCTGCGAAACTAACTTGATAAAATTTCCCCGAACCCGATTTACTGGTATCTCAGAGAGAATTTCCACCTCCGCCGCACTTTGGTTGCTTTGTTCCCGTTTTGTCGCCACCAACAACACTTGCAAACTCGCCTTAAGTTCCTCTGCCAAACTCTTAGCAATATCCACGGTTTCCTGAAATCCAAACCGCGTCAACTCGCTGTCAGTTACTGCCAAAATAACTCTGGCTGTATTCTGGAGAGGATCGGGAAATCGAGCAATCAGTACGGGTACGGGCGATCGCCTGATCACTGTGTCAATGATGCTGCCAAAAAAATTGTCGCGCGTCGTAGAAAATCCCTTCCAACCGCAAACTATTAAACTAGCCTCGCGTTCGGTTGCACTCCGCAGAATTCCGCGATCGATCGCATCATCTATCCTCGCGATCGGTTCAACCGCACAAGCAGCAGCATGAGCAACAGTTTCTGCAGCCGTCAAAAGTTGAGTTTGCTGCATTTTATCTGCCGGCGAAATTGCTTCCCCGCGATCGGACAAAATATGCAGCGGCAGCAAAGTTCCCTGATATCTTTTTGCTAAAATCAAAGCCAAACGCAGCAAATTATCTTCTGTATTCGGATTAGCAACAGGCACTAAAACTCGCTCTCCCCATGAATGCTTTCCCGACGTAGCTGTCGGCAAACTCGACCCCGGCTGCTGCATTTCTTGACCCCACCGAGATACAATCCAAGGAGAAGCGACACAAGTTACTAAAATCATGGCAATGATGCCGTTCACCGTTACGCGATCGACCAATTTAATGTCAAAAGCCACCGTAATCGCCGCCAAAGTAGAAGCAGCTTGAGCAACAGAAAGACCGAACATTACCATAATGTTCGGAAACTCAAAACCAAATAATTTCCCCGGTAGCCAAGCTGCCAAAAACTTGCTCACCACCTCTGCTAAAATCATCACCGCCGCCACTAACAAAGACTGTGGCTGCTTCACCAAAATTAGCGGGTCAATTAACATCCCCACAGAAATCAGAAAAAACGGCACAAACAGCGTGTTGCCAATAAACTCAATCCGATTCATCAGCGGACTCATTTTGGGAATAATTTGAGTAATGGCAATTCCCGATAAAAATGCCCCAATAATTGCCTCAATTTCAATTAGTTCTGCTGCGTAAGAAACTAGAAATAGGGTAGCCAATACAAATATAAATTCGGCATTCTCGTCGTGTCCAAATTTCTTAAAAAACCAGCGACCGATTTTGGGGACTCCCCACAAAGTAGCAAAAGTGTAGATAGCAAGAGATGGAATGAGAAATAGCCAAAATTCGAGAGTTAGATTTCCTTTGAAAGCTTTAACAACAATTGCCAGCACCAACAGTCCCAACACATTCGTAATTAAAGTCCCCCCCAAAGTCGTAGTAATAGTCTGAGTTCGCATCAATCCCAATTTGGTGAGAATTGGCAGCGCTAACAGCGTGTGCGTAGCAAAACAAGAAGCGACTAAAATTGAAGCTAGCCAGCTATATCCCAACAGCAGCATTGCTCCTGTCCCCAATATCATCGGCAACGAAAAAGTAGCCAGCCCAAATATGACAGCTTTGTCTGCATTGAGTTTGAGGTCGTCGAGGCTAGTTTCCAGTCCCGCTAGGAACATCAAAAACAGCAATCCTACAGTACCTAACAAAACAATAGTAGCGTCTCGTTGCAGCAAATTGAGACCGTTGGGCCCGACAATTACGCCCGCAATAATTAACCCGACTATTCCCGGTAGTCGCAAGCGCTCAAATAACAGAGGCGCGAGTAGCATGATTGCTAAAAGAACTAGAAAAACGGGAACGGGAGCGGTAATCGGCCCGGAAGTTAACATAAATTTCACCCTAAATATTGGCAGCGAACTGCTATTATATTTAAAATAAAATAATCACAATATCTATCAATCTAAAGAGGTATTCTCAATAAATTACAGCGTAATTGGTAAGAAGTAAAACTTGCCCGGAGAAACCCTATTCCTTGGCAAAATAGGGGTTTTAGGACGAGAAATTTTTGAAAAAACCCCGGTTTCTAGTTTCCGACCCACAAGTCCTGATTGGGAATAATACCCATAAACAAGGGAAACGTGCTTGCTTTTATGCCTTGCTCTTGTCTATTTAAAATCTAAAACCGGGAAAGGTTTCGCCGCTTCCATCTGCGCCGCTAAAGTAATTAAAGTTGCTTCCGCCGCCGGCCGCCCGATAATTTGAATTCCCACCGGCAAAGCGTTGTTATCTAAAAGGGCAGGAAGTGCGATCGCAGGCAAACCGCTAGCATTAAATGGCGGACAAGGAGCAACCCAATTAATGATCCGCTGCAAAGTTTCTTCAAAACTCAAATCCGCCCACTCTCCAACCCGGATTGGCGAGTCCATATAAGTCGGCAAAACTAATACATCAAATTTTTCAAAAAATCCCACAATCCGCCGTGAAATCACCTGCATTTGATTCACCGCCCGCAAATATTCCCCAGCGGAAATAGTTCTTTCTAACAGCCAGCGATTCATCGGTTCCAAAGCAGCGCCTGGAATGCCACTTGCCGCCGCCCCAGACTGCCAAATTGCGATAAACGGTTCGATTAAACCCGTAAAATCTGGGCATCCAGGTTCGACATCATGACCCAAATCTGTCAGTAACTTGACGGTTTCGAGTACCGCTTGCTGACAGATAGGCGCAGCCTCGCCCACAGGGGAAATAGTCGTAGAAAACGCAATTCGCAGCTTACCCTGCTGTTGACGGGAAGCCTCTAAAAACGTCGGATTTGAATCTGGTAGCCAGTACGGATCGCCTGTTGTGTAGCCTGACATCACATCCAAAAGTGCGGCGGCGTCAGCTACTGTGCGCGCCAGGGGGCCGTTGGCCGAGATGCCGCTGAGGTAATCTCCGACAGGTGCCCAGGAAACTCGCCCTCGCGACGGTTTAATGCCAACTAAACCGCAGCAGGAAGCCGGCCCTCGAATCGAACCGCCGCCGTCTGAACCTTGGGCGATCGCACACAAACCCGCTGCTACAGCCGCCGCTGAGCCTCCGCTGGAACCTCCTGGCGTATAGTCTAAATTCCAGGGATTGCGCGCGGGCGGGAAACCTTCTGGTTCGGTGTAAGGTAATGAGCCAATTTGAGAGGTGGCTGTTTTGCCCAGAATGTTAAATCCCGCTGCTTTGATCCGCCATACTACTGACTCGTCGTAGGCAGAGATGTTACCAAGCAAAGCCTGAGTGCCGTATGTACACGGAACGCCCGTAACTGGTGTCAAGTCTTTAATGGCGATCGGCACTCCGAAAAAAGGTGGCAATTCCTGTGGCTTGTTTAACCCCGCTAGTTTTTCGGTTTGAGATTTAGCTAGGGCGATCGCCCGCTCTGCCGTTACCGTAAAATAACTGCCCAGCTCAGGGTTTAATCGATCGATCCGTTCCAAGTAGAGATTGACAATTTCTAAAGGCGACACTTCCAGGGTGCGGATCGACTCCGCCAACTCCAGAGCTGGAGTAAAAGCCAGATCGAAAGAATTCATCGGTTTAAGTCCTTAATTGTTGGATGAAGTATCAATTTATACTGTTTTAGTGCGGAAAACTCTTTCCATTAAAAAATTTATCCAAAAATGTGGAAAATCCCTATTTGGGCGTAGATAAAGAGTGAGCGCATCCTCCTATTGGCAGAATATTTCCTTTGTATGGCACCAGTAGAAACTGATCTTGCGATAGACTGAGGAGAGCAGTTAAGCTTTTGTGCAAGAGACGCTCTTCGGGCGATCGGCATTGTCCAACTCCCACAAATCATCTGTTCGAGTCAGCCTTCTCACCAACTTAAGGTAGCGCATATGACACAGCAGCATCCGCCAGCTCCTCGCCCTCCCGTACCCGGAGCTCCCCCACCGCCAGGAATGCCCCGCCCTCCAGCTCCAGGGATGCCCCCCAGAGCAGCAGGAATGCCGCCCGCACCGCCGCCAGCACCAGCACCAGCACCAGCACCGCCGCCGCAATCCTTCGCCACACCTAAAAGCCCGAGCTTTAGCAGCGGCGGATCTCCGACTTTGAAAGAGCTAGTCCTCCGAGCCAAAGATGAAGGAGTATCCGACCTTCACCTCGGCGTAAACGAAGTGCCTCGCTTCCGCACGCGGGGCGAAATTGCCGACATCGGCTATCCACCAACAGATTTAGATACGTTTTTTGGCTGGTTGCGCGAGTGCATGAGCGATGAAGAAATTGAAATTTTCCAAAAAACCCTAGACTTTGACGGCGCTTTCGACTTCGGGTTCGTGCGGATTCGGATCAGTTGCATGGACTCCTTAGCCGGGCCGGCAATGGTGCTGCGGCTAATTCCTTCCAAAATAATGACACTGGAGGAATTGAAGCTGCCGGAGGTCTTTAAGAAAATATGCGGCTACCACAAAGGGCTGATTTTGGTGACGGGCCCGACAGGTTCGGGTAAGTCTACCACCTTGGCTGCGATGATCGATTACATCAATAAGAATAAAGCCTACAATATCATCACGATCGAAGACCCGGTAGAATTCGTACACGAAAGCAAAAAATCTTTGATCAAGCACCGGGAAGTCGGCAGGCACACGCTCAAGTTTATGAATGCTCTCAAAGGCGCTCTGCGGCAAGACCCGGACATGATGCTAGTAGGAGAAATTCGGGACAGAGAGACGGTGGAAATCGCCCTCAAAGCCTCTCAGACAGGTCACTTAGTTGCAGGAACCCTGCACACCAACAGTGCGATTAAAACCCTGAACCGGATTCTGGATATGTTCGGGCCCGAAGAACAGGAAGCCATACGGGTTTCCATTTCCGAATCCCTAGTGGCGATTATTGCTCAACTGCTGTGCAAAACCACAGACGGAAAGCGGGCTGCTTTCCACGACGTTTTGATCAATACCGACGTGGTTAAGGAATACATTCTAAAGGGCCAGAATGAGGAAATCAATCAAATTATGATCAAAGATACTTATGAAGGCATGACGACTATGAATAAGTCGCTCTACGGCCTTTATCAAGAAGGTCGGATTACTGAAGAACTTTGTGTAGAGAACTCGCCGTACCCGAACGAAATGGCTCAGATGCTCCGAGGTCGAGTCTAAAGGTCGAGTGTTAACAGTTAAAAGTTAACAGTTAAGTGTTAACTTTTAACTTTTATTGGTGTAGTGAATTGAAAGTCGATCGCCCCATTTTGCCGGAATTTTTCAAAGGAATTGCGCTGTTTACACCAGGGGGAGACTTAATCTATTGCATAGACCCCCGCAAGCAAACTCGGTGGCACTTGCAGTTGTGCGTAGCTCTACAGGAGATCCTCGGTTTGTCGGAACCCCCGCATTTTCTGATACCTTGCTACACGGCAACCGTTGACTGCTGGCTCGATCCAGGCGATCGGCAGGTGCGGCTTGCTGCCGAGGCTTACCCCCCCGTGCTGCGACATCAAACGCTGCTGAACGCCATTTTTGGGACTGGCGACTTAGTGTGGCATCCCCGGAGCGAAGAAATGTGCGAACCGATGGCAATTGCTACTTATCACGAACAATTCCCCGAACTTTGGGAAAATCACGACTTAGTTGTACAGTATGCCAGCCCCGAAGCTCGATCGGACTGGAGCAGTTCGATAGTAACTCCTTTGGGCTTTCCGCAATCCCAGCAGACTCGGCTTCCCAAACCAACAGCACTCACCCCACCGCCACAAACTCAAGGGTACGTTTTGCGTCTGTTTGTTTCCGGTAGCAACCCCAGCACCGAACGTACCCTCGAAACTTTACACCAGTTCTTAGAGAAATGCCTCGATCGTCCCTACACTTTAAAAGTAATTGATGTTTTGAAACATCCAGACCAAGCTGAGGCAGATCAGATTTCAGCAACTCCTACTTTGATTAAAATCTGGCCGAAGCCCGTGCGACGAATTGTCGGCGAATTGAATGATGATGAAAAAATAGTGCGGCTGCTGAGTTATTCGGAATTTTAGATTGGGGCGAGGATTTTTGCGATTATTTAATACGGGCGATCGCGGTTTTAGTAGCGATGGAATTAACAACATTTAGTAATTCAGTCCTGGACGCAAAAAGTGGCTTGGCGTTCTACTTATATCGGTCAGGTGTTCTTCTCCCCTGTACCCTAAATATAAAGGTTCTGCATCCAGGACTGAATTGCTGTTGAGACACTACACTCGCCACGAATAATTAGGGTAACTTACTTTGCTGGAAAGTTGCGGTAAGGTGCGCCGAAGAGCACCCTACGTTACCACAATCAATCTGGCAATCAGGAGAATTGAAAACCGTGCCTGATGTCAAAAAGGTCGATCGGCTTAATCAGGAAGACAAACATCCGGAGCGCACAAACTGGGGAAATCCAAAGTTGTGACTTCCAGCGTATCCAACTCAACTCGCCGAATTACATGATTGTTCGTATCAGCAACAAACAAATGAGGCCCGATCGCACTCAACCCTGAAGGTTCAAAAAATTGAGCCTTGAGACCTTTAGCATCAACCAAACCTGCTTTACCATCTCCAATCATTGTTCTGCACGTACCGCCCCGGTGGTCGATCCGTTTAATTTTGTGATTGTAAGTATCAGCCACCCAGAGGTAATTTTGAGCGTATTCAACACCCAAACAGTGCTGCAATCTTACCTGATCGCCGCGACCATCTTTATCCCCAAAACCAAACAATTCACCGCTACCGCAAACAGTGCGAACCTTCGGGTCTTCATCTATACCCACAGCACGAATCGAACTAATTTCGCTGTCGGCAACAAACAACTCCGATCGATCCGTAGCCAGGCCGCTGGGCTGAGAAAAAGCAGATTCTGCAAGATTCCCGTCCACACAGGATTCTCGGCCAATACCCGCATAAGTGCCGATCGTGCCAGTGTCTAACTGCATTTCCCAAATTTGGTGGGAACCCGCCATTGCAATAAAAAGTCTATTTCCAACTCTTTCTAAATCCCAAGGCGAATTCAATTGCGTTTCTAAACCCTTGCCGCTGCGGGGTGAAATTTCGTGACTTTGTTCGCCGGTACCAGCAACAGTTTCCACCCGTTGAGTCGTAAAATCAATCTTTCTGAGAGCATGATTTTCCGTATCAGCAACATATAGAATTTGACTTTCTGCATCAAAAGCCATACCTTGAGGTGCAAAAAACTCAGCCTCTTCAAAGTCCCCATCAGTTAAACCCGGTTTGCCACTACCGATGACGTGCAGCACCTCACCTTCGAGGGTGCTGACAACAATCCTATTATGTCCTGAATCAGCAATAAATAAGCAAGAACCGACTAAGTTTTGTATGACTGAATTAGCAGGCCCGGGCAATACAGTCTCATCTACAGATTCATTTTCCTGACTCATTTCGCCCAAAAGCGCGACCTGTGGGTGAAGCTGTTTTGCCTCCGTTGCAGCGATCGCAAATGCCAGCACTTTACCGGGAAAAGCCAGCGGTGTTGATACAGGTTTGCGCTGTTTTTCTAAGCGAAAACTGAGTTGTTTAAAGTTAAGTGCATTTTTATCTTTGTATTCAGCAATTAACTTGCCAACTAACTCGTCAAGTGCTTCTCTATTGCCTTCACCCGAAACAAAGCCGACGACATAACTTTCAGGATCGATCACCATTAAAGTCGGCCAAGCGCGAACCGCGTAGCTTTGCCAAACTTTCATGCCGCTGTCAACGATTACGGGATGTTCGATATCGTAGCGGAGGATAGCTTGGCGGATGTTTTCTACTTCTTTTTCGTTTTCAAATTTAGCCGAGTGAACGCCGATAACCGTGAGGGAATCTTTATATTTTTGTTCGAGGTATTTTAAGTCTGGGAGGACGTGCAAGCAGTTGATGCAGCAGTACGTCCAGAAGTCGAGGAGGACGACGCGCCCTTTTAAGGATTCAATGGATAAAGGTTTCTCGGTGTTTAACCAGGGGTAGTTTCCGGGGAATTCTGGTGCTCTGACGCGAGGCATGGCATCTCCTGGGTAGGATGTGAATGATTTTTTTACTTCTTTAATTTAGCGGGAAGTTTCCCGGCATGGGGAAAAAGCTGGTTAAACCGGGGCTTTTGGACACAGCCAAGATGCCATTGCCACCAGAGGGGAGTGAGTTCAGTGTTCATATAGCCACATTGAATACTTTAGTCTGTAGCACTTTTGTATTCAAAACCTTAGTATTTCTCTCTATGCAGCCTAGCAAACTAGACCAAATTTTAGGATTAGAAATACAACGTCGTCGCATAGAGAAACGTTGGTCCCAAGAATATCTGGCAGAAGTCACAGGTCTGCACAGAACCTATATCAGCCAGCTTGAGCGAGGGCTGAAAAGTCCATCTGTTAGAGTTCTTAGTCACATTACAAATGCTCTGGACATAACAATGGGTGAATTTTTACGAGTTGTAGAGGAACTCTTGAGTGCTGACGGAAAACGAGATTGAAAGATTGAGGCAAGCCCTTATTGCTACCATTGCATCTCTAGTTATAGGCTCGATAGAGGATTATACTTGCGAAGCTATTTTTCCTTAGACCTCTTGCAAAAGTCTCCAATAAGGGCAATAGTGAGGTGATTGAGAGGAAAAACTGATGACTTACGAACAACTGCAAAGCTTAAAGCCAGAAGCCTTCAAGAAATTATGTGGCGTTGGGTCTACAACTTTTGCAGAAATGGTGTCAGTAAAGCGAACAACAGAAACGCAAGAAACAGAAACCCGGTCGTCCACCTAAACTGAGCTTAGAAGATCAGGTACTACTGGCATTACAATATTGACGAGAGTACCGTACCTACTTTCACATTAGACATCTCCCATAATTCCAATCCCTTTCCCCGCTTGGTTTCTGGCGGACGGTTCCCGCAGGGACAGTCGGCCAGAAACCAACGCTTCCATAAGGGTTTCAACGGTCAAGCGATAAAAACTACCCAATTTGATGACCTAAATTTTACTGTTTTTTTTTCAGCTTGTGGGCACTTTTATTGACACATAACGATCGCACCTATTCGCCATCTTACTAATCCACATACCACCAAAATTACTCTCGCGTAATTTTTTGCTCTTAAGCGAAATCTTTTTGATGCTACTCTCCATATCTTTAGTAATCTAATTAGATGCTCGACAAAGATTCTTTTTTGAGCCTTTGACTTATTCGCTCTCTATGCAAGCAGGAGTCAGAGATACCTGACGATGTTTTTTATGAGTAGTATTAATTAATGGTTCTCCTACATCAATACTCCGGACAGTTTTTAAGCAGCCAAAGTACCATAAGACAAGACTGAAGGAAGGTTAGGGTGATTTAAAATCA
>NZ_JAUBUE010000112.1:0-3514 GCF_036705305.1 Microcoleus sp. B3-D7
CTATCCTTTCTCTGCGCTGTGCTTATCTCAATGGTCAACTTTCCGCTTGATGTATTTGCAAAAGTGAGATGCACCCTTGCCGATGCCGCTTATTCCTAATATGGCTGCAAGGTTGCACTTGTCTTGAACGATCGATTTTTCGAGGGTGGCGAGTTCGGATGTGCGTGAAGCGAAGCTATCGCCATCAGGCGAATCGCACAATGATGAAATATGAGGTGCGTCTGCTAAGTCTAGTCTGGTTTGGGGTTGGGATATGTCTGAGGTGGGGGCGGAGGGCGATCGCTTTTCTGGATATTCTGAAGATTGACTATCTGTACTAACATTAACGTTAAAAAATACAAAATCATTACCAAGATTTTGTGAAACTATGAATACTTGTCTCCTCTCAAGTGCCGATCGTAAATTCGATTGATTTACTTCTTCATCTAATACATTTGATAAACGTTTCCATAATTTTGAAGCTACATTCCTGATGTGACCTTCGCTACAATATGATGCTTCTGCGATTTGAGAGTATTTTTGACCTTCCCATACACCCAGCAGGATAGCTTTTTGCAGATCGTCCAAGTGCTCTCCTGTTTTGGCGAAAACCATTTCGTCGGCAAATCTCAAGACTTCTTGAACGTCCATTGGTCGGGTAGGTGTAGTGGTTTTGCTTATTTTATCAGACATTTTATGACATTTTATGATATCTATTACAAAATGTGACTTTATTCGATAGAAATATTGTGTAACATTAATTACATTTAATTACATTTAATCATAGACTACAATGAAAAATTCTGTATATGATGTATTTACGGAATTAAAGGCTGTAATTTAATAGCGCCAATTGAAGACTATGTTGTTTATTTCGTTTGTCAAGTAGGAGAATCAAGCTATGTCTGTCTTCAATAGCAATGATGAAGAGCAAGCAAGAAATTGGTTAGAAACTCTGAAGGAAAAACTGCAAGTAACGCAGGGCAAAAAATTCACTTTTCTATTGGTTGGTCGTACAGGAGTTGGAAAGTCAAGCACTGTAAATAGTTTGATGGGTAAAACAATTGCTGTAGTCGGTGACTATGAACCTTGTACAATGGATATTAAAAAGTATGACAATGAACTCAATGGGATTAATTTCACTATAATTGATACTCCTGGCTTGTGCGACGATCTTGAGGAAGTTGGAAATGATTATGAATATTTAGAACGGATGCGTTCCGATGTCAGCCATGTTGACTCTATGTGGTTTGTCAGCCGTTTAGATGAAACAAGAGTTACTAATGACGAAAAACGAGGAATCAAACTGATTTCTGAGGCTTTCAATTCAAAAATTTGGGAACAAGCTGTTATTATATTTACTTTTGCAGGTGCAAAGAATGCCTCAGACTATCCGATTGCATTGGAGAAAAGGACGGAACTCATTCGGAAAGAGATCGCTAAATACACTGGCATTGGAATAGCAAATAACGTTCCGTCAGTTGCAGTTGATAACAAAAGTGAGAGAACTCCCGATGGAGAAAAATGGTTAGGTGAACTTTATACGCAGATATATGCAAGAATTTCTGCTAAAGGTGCAGCACCATTTTTTATGGCAACTGTAGAGAGAGTCAAACGACCTGATAAGGAAAGAGAAGTTATAATAGAAAAAATTTATGAGCCAGCCCCAACATATACACCTATTGAGCTTAATGAGAGGCAGGCTGCAGTAGTCGCAAATAAGACTTCTGAGGTGCTAGGACTTGCAGCGATGGGAGCAACTGTTGGGGCTAAAATTGGCTCTATAGCTGGGCCTGTCGGTGCTGGTATTGGGGGTGCAATTGGTGCAGCAATAGGATTTTTAGGTGGGTTGTTCCGTTGGTAAACTATGCGTAAATTTCTGCTAGTGGGACGGACAGGTGTTGGCAAATCAAGTTTTATCAATGCCGCGTTTGGTAGTTACATTGCTGAGACTTCAGAGTATGAAGCTTGTACAAAAATTGTTGAGCATTATGCTTACAAAACTCCTCTAGGCGATGTGTCTCTTATCGATACACCTGGATTAGCGGAGGATGACGAAGCCTACCTATCTTTAGTACGGGCTAAAGTTAATTTAGCTCAGATTTATGCAACCATCTATGTGAGTAAGCTTAACGAAACTCGTTTTCGTCCAGACGAAAAGCGAACACTACGCCTTTTGACTAATCGACTTGGTGCATCTATTTGGAATCGCTCTATCCTGGTTTTAACGTTTGCTGCATCTGTACCTAACGATCAACAAGAGATATTTGCAGAAAAAAGGAGTCAACAAATTTTTGACTTTCTCCAAATTATCACAAGAGAACAGGATATTGACCAAATATTTCAAGGATTTGAGCAAGAATGGTTGGTGGATAATATTGTAGATAATTGGACATCTGATGGATTACCTATTCTCTCAATATTAACAGATTGATCTGTAATCGGTTCCTTTCGCGGTTAATTCTACTCATTAACTAATTAGACAAGAAACCTGCAATTTAGTTGATCATAACCTTACCTCAAAAGCGATCTCCCTTCCTGAACCGAGGTGCGATCGCTCTCATTTTGGCGTTGCTTAATCAGGGTATAAAAAAAATCAGTTGAAAATCCCCAAGCTTTGTCAATACTGGTTTCTATGACTGGCATATTTAGCCTTTCATACCGTAAATCAGCAACGCCTCTTATTCCTACTGACTACTGACTAAGGACTAATGACTTCTTTTACTGTACTTGAGAGCCGTGGGCGCGGGGGTCAGAGCTACTTGTTTTCACAGGCCCTGTGGGGGGAGTAAAATTAGAAACTTGACCCCCTGCTTGGACGTGTGGCAGAGGTTTTCCTGCAATTAAAGCTTCTAAATTAGCTTCCATAATACTGCGCGGCATTTCGCCCATCGTTTCCGCAACGGGGCTACCTTTATCGTTCAAATAGACAAAGTGTGGAATGCCATCTACTCGATATTTTGTGATTTCTGGCAGCCATTTGTCATTGTCTACATTCAGCATCACAAAATTCATCGGTTCGGCGTATTTCTGTTTTATTTCGCTCAGATCTTTAGCCATTGCCTGACAGCTACCGCACCAATTAGCATAAAATTCCATGAGTGTCGGTTTGCCATTTACCAAAGCTGTTTCTAATGGCGTTGAAGCTTTTGCCATATCGGTGAGACTGCTTGATGGCGTTTGGGTTTGCAGCCCGAAGAAGATGGATATTGAAAGGGCGATCGCTGTTAACACGATCAATAAGTTTCTGAGGCGCGTGGCGACTTTTGTTTCGGGATTTGGGGCGGCGGGGGCAACAGTTGACTTGGGGGAATTCTGGGTCATAAAATAAATTGCGGTTTGATTTCTATGTTTTTATTTTAAATAATAGATTTTGATTATAGCACATTTTGAGATAATCAGACCCATCTCATAAAAATTTCTGCTAAAGGCAGTAATTAGATTAAGTGCGCTAAAACATAAGCAATACTCCGGACAGTTTTTAAGCAGCCAAAGTACCATAAGACAAGACTGAAGGAAGGTTAGGGTGATTTAA
>NZ_JAUBUE010000057.1:0-24007 GCF_036705305.1 Microcoleus sp. B3-D7
CCCCGGTTGAGAGCGTGGGAAGCGTGACAATGCCGCAACCAGTGAGCGCTAGCCTTCTCAGAAATTCCCGCGCGTTTAGCAGCTTCCTTGACCAAGTGCGTCACCGAACCCCTGTGCAAGCGGCCGCCGTTGGTAGCTTTGCGACTCCTGAAGATCGGCTCAGAATTCCCTGCATCTCCTCTGCTGTTCAAAATTTCCATATATAAAGTCTTTGGCAGCAGAACAACGCGAGTCTTGTCGCCCTTGCCATAAATCAAGAGTTGCCCGTTTTCACCGTTGGGGGTCAAATCCTCCCAATTCAAATCGCACAATTCCGAAGCCCGGAGTCCAGCGTAGTAAAAGGTTTTGAGGACAAGCTTGTTCCGATCGCACGGCTCCAAAGCAATCATCATCATCACTTCGATCTCAGAGAGGATTTTCTGCGAGAGTGTATCCTTCGGTTTTGGCGTAGTCAAGGCAGTCGCTGCATTAACTGGAATCAAACCAGTGCGATGAGCGAAAGATAGTAGACTTTTCACAACAGATATATAGGTGCGACGGGAGGAAGGAGACAACTCCTTTCCTTCCAACGTATCAGAGAAGCTCTGAAAATCTTGGAGAGTCAGCCACTGAAGGGGTTTATCAATAGTGGCCAGTAACTCTGTTGCAACGCGACGGTAGAGATCCGCCGTATTTTTCGACTTGCCGTGAACCCACAAATCAATTATTTGGGCATTGTCCGTGCCGGGAGCGATGACTTGTGGAGCCGGTGGATTGGAAGCTGCGAGAGTCATTTTGGGCATTCTTCAATACTACATTAGTAGGGTTATGTCATATTCCTCGATTTTAAATAGCCCCATCCGAGGGCTGGGATGTGGTCACGGCGTCACTCGGGACGAACTTCAGCATCTTAAGCTGGGTCAAAGGTGTGGCTTGATTTTCTGGCTGTTTGACGGCCGGAATTGTTTCGTCGGCACGCCCGGATTGAGTTGCCGGGCCAGAACGGAGGCTTGATATTGTCCATAGCCGACGACAATTTTGTATCCTCCACTTTCTTGCACTACTATGGGGGAAATGATGAAGCCGCCGATCGCCAGACCGATCTCACCAGCAATTTCGAGATCAAGGCGATCTGCGTTCCAGGCAGGCACATCAGATACTATGCGTTGGACAGCAACGAGCGAGGGTATTAGTTTTGTGGTAAGCCTGGTGCTTTGTCTTACGCATTTGTATTACAAACTCACAATTTGTAATACAGTCTTCAAGAGCTAGTAAGACTAAATCGTCACAAATAAGTAAGACAAATTTGCCACAAGTGTAGGACGGTGTGAAGTTAGAAGTTATACACCCTTAACATGAATAATTCGCTAGCTAGCAGCGCCGTTTCTATAAGGGTAATATCGAAGTTATTCATTTTTCTAGGTTCGCTGTAATGTGGCGTCTGGGCTTGTTTTACCTAAATATCTTACAAATAGCGCTATGTAAGACATAGTTTAAGCCCGTAAGACATACCTTAAGTAAGTAAGACAAAGTTGTCTGACACCAGATGGTATTCTCACCCGCTATTCTCTATAGAAATAGCGGGTGAGATAGTTCCCTATTGAGAATGCTGACGTTCGAGTTCGCTCTCTTTAGGCAATTGAGGAGTTATTATTTTGCCTAGCTTGGAGTTGCGGGTTGCTGAAGGGCAAGCTATACTCTTCTGCTGCCCCATAATTAACATTGAAACCGATATCCCTTAAAGAAGCAATGGTCAATTGGCTGGTGAGCTGCTTCTCATCTTTATCCCCCCATTCCACCATCATCTCAAGCCCAAAGTTTGGTACTTTGTTCCAGTGACCCAAGTCACTACCTGCACCTTTACCAGTAGTCAGTTCCACAGGAATTGCCGAGGACGTACCCAGAAGCTCTCCATAGTAAAGGCCGGCGTAGGAATTTGGGTTGTAAAGTCCTTTTTCTTCGTCAGCAATTAATTCGCGACCTTGGTCCCATAAAGTGCCAATTCCTAGAACGTGAGCAAGTTCGTGAATCATTGTGTCATACAAATACCTCTGATTGTCACGAACCTCACTTTCGGGATTGCTGTTGAGGGTAGCCTCACCACTAATAGACATCACGTTGCGATTCAAGTCAAGCGCCAAATCCCTTGGTCCCGCTGAAGCCAGCACATTTTCGTCTTGATTGGCAGCAGTGACATCGATTTTTATAAAGTGCGGACCTTCAAAAGTGCTATAAGAAATTACTTGTTCTAGCCTGTTGGCAGCTTGGCGCACGGTATTACGCTCGGCTTCAGTAAGGTCTTGCGTGCCCTCGCCGAAGTTGAGTTGAATGGAAAATTGCCGAGGATCGCTCGGCGCCGGTGTGAAATCTGTGTTCACCGCGTAATCAGATGTTTGTTTGTTGAAGCTCTTGGCTTGCAGAAAATAAGTTCCCGGCTGGAGGAAGGCGCGAATCGATTCATTACTGGTGCCTCGCTCCCACTGCCAAGCGACTACCTCTATTTCATCATCATCGATAAAGCCATTGCCATTGCGGTCTGCTACCGGATCAACTTGAGCGTTCCCGTTGAAATCCCGGATCAGTCGCACGTCAGCATCACCAGTCAAACCTGTCAAGTTAGCGCTGAAGACACCAGATTCACCTACTGTAAAGCTGTAATAGTTGTCAGGTTTGCTAGCACTGACTTGTCCGTTTTCGGAAAACTTTGCTGAATTTTCAACTTTTGCCACTGTCAAAGAAGAGTCAGCAGTTCGCTCTGGGAGAGACAGAGCGGGTGTTGAGGCGCTCGCTGATACGGTCAGGTTGTAAGTGGTATCACCCTCGAACTGCTTAACTAATAAAAAGTAAGTGCCAGCGGGCAATGCGTTGGTGGCAATCGCTTCTGTTACGTTATTCGGCGCTGCGGAAGACTCGATTATCTCATCCTCCTCGACAAAGCCATTGCCATTAGTGTCCTGAATTAGTTCTAAGTCAGCGTCAGCGCTCAAGTCTTGCAAGTTAACGTTCAGGTCGCTACTGCTAGAGAGAGTTAAGCGGTAGACATCTTGGACATCAACGTCTCCAACGAACTCATTCAATGTCGTGCTGCCCGTGAGAGGGTCGAAATCCCTTGCTGTGTTTAGGGTGTTGCCAGTGGTATCGGCTGGTGGCGTGAAGGGGGTCGCTGACAGGCTGAGGTTGTAGTTGGTATCGCCCTCGAACTGCTCAACCAGAACATAATAGGTACCTGGAGACAACAGACTGCTGATTTCTTCGGGAGCTGTACCTTCAGCGATTGAGGCTTCTAAGGATTCAAACTCATCTAGCAAACCATTGCTATTGAAGTCTTCTACGAGCGTTAGATCGGCATCGGCGCTCAAATCATCAAGGTTTAACTGGACAGTGCTGGTTGCATTCAGTGTAAAGCTGTAGATATTTTGGCTGTTTGCATTCCCTACAAAACCACTTATAGTTTCAAGGCTCAGGTTGCCCAGGCTCTGCGCTGCTGTTAAGCTAATTTCCAGAGGTGGCGCTTCACTTAATCGGCCTTCCTCAATACCATATTGAAGGTAGTGTTTTATGGCACTCAATCCGCCTGGGCTGACGACGCCGGCGACATCTGGGTTCAGTTGCAAATAATAATAAGGGTCGAAGATAGGGCTAAAGTTGCGGTTTTCATATTGCCCATATTTGACGAAGTGTTCGATGCCGGTGAGGGGATCTTTATTCCCAGTTCCTGCTTGTATAGCTGTGGCTACATCAGGGTTATTGGTGAGATAATAATTAGTATAAAATTCTGCAAACGGGTCGAGGTTTTCAAATTGACCACTGTTTAAGAAGTGGTCGATGGCTGTAGTTTGCCCTTGTTGAACGGCTGTAGCCACATCTGGGTAAGAACTTAGATAAAACTCTGTGTCAAACAGAATGCTTGGGTCACGCTGCTCAAATTTACCGACTGCTTGGAAATGTTGCAATCCACTATTGAAAACACCAGAAGCCACTTGCTGCGCTACATCTGGATACTGATTGAGATAAAAACTTTCATCCCATAAACTGTTGATATCTAGCATTTTTGGAAAGATGCTCCCTAAATTTTTCAGATGACATATTGCAAATATTAATACAGCAAAATGAAAGCCAGGGAAGTATGCCTAATAAGTAAAGTGGGGATTGCTTCACAAAAATTTTAATCGGTTAGTAAAAGATAGTTTTTGGGATGCTCACCCTACTGAATCTTAGAAACCTGCAATCTGCTGTAATATTTTTCCTAGCAATTATCAAAACCAAGCAAGTGTCATCTACCTAAACACTGATAAAGTTTAGTACCGTGAATATAGGTCTGTCAAGCCCCCATTCCGCACCCGAGACTGTGACAAGCGGTTTTTTCGGAAGTTAGAGCGAAAATTAAGTTTCTTTTTATACAAAAGTACCGATCTCTCGTGGTAATGATCGGCAGTCTCAAGCGATCTAATAACCAAAATCCGTAGTGTGCCAGTTGGGGGTGTGGAATGTGGGGTCAAGAGGACAACGTAAAGGGGAATGAGGGTTTACGCTAACACTAGGACAAAAAGGGGCCCCATCTAGAAACGGATGGGGCAACTGGGATTAGAGATTGAGAGGCACTCCCCTGACCAGATAAAATTCCACTGGCACTCCTGACGCTCGCAACCGCCGCTAAACGGTAATAGCCATCAATAATCTTGTAGTCGGAGGGAGAAAATCAGTATCGAGCCAGCTTTCCACTCCCCGTCCTGCATTGAAAGCGCGTAATCGTCAATCACAGCCTGATCAATCTCCCGTTCCTGTTCCACTCCAAAACAGAGGTATCCTCTGGCCATTTCAGGGGTAATGGTGACAGGAATCAATTCGCTTCTGTGGCCATCCGGGCTAGCAGAGCGGATAAGGGATTCGAGGTCGTCGTTGCTGTTGTTCATGGGCTTAGTCGTTTTAATTATTACTCTTCTCAAGAATTTAAAAAACCCCATCCAGTTTTAGGAATGGGGCGCGATCTGGTCTATGCCACTAATTTCAACATCTTGAGCATGGCTGAGGCTGTCGCTTGATTTTCGGATTCAAGCACGATCGCTGGTATCGTCTCGCCGGCCCGTGGGTTTTACCGCCGGGCCTTTCCCTGCGGCGTGATATTGTCCGTGACCGCTAACTACTCGGAATCCGTCGCCAGCCAAGCTTCACGACTAGGGGAGTTACGAAGCCACCGATCACCAAAGTGAGCGAACCAGCAATTTCTAGTTCGTTTCGATTAAAGTTGCAGGCTGGGATATCCGATTTTATACGTTTGACCTGGACGATCGACAGCATTAGTTTCTTGGTAAGCCTAGTGCTTTGTCTTACAATAATTTCTTACGTTATCACACTTAGTCTGACATTTTTCCCGAGTTAGTAAGACATTATTGTACAACATCAATAAGACAAATTTCCAACAAAGGTAAGACTTGTATTTATACGTCTTACAGTCTAGCCTGAGTCATTTGTTAGCTAACAGCGCGGTTTCTATCAGGCTGGTATTGAGGTTATTCATTTTTTTTAGGTTCGCTGTAATATGTGCCGTATGGTTTCGTCTTACAATAATCTCTTACGTTATCACAGTTAGTCTGACATTTTTCCCGAGTTAGTAAGACATTATTGTACAACATCAATAAGACAAATTTTAAACAAAGGTAAGACTTGTATTTATACGTCTTACCAAAAGTCAAGTGAGGTCTTATTCTTAAGTAAGACATCATAAGACACGAGGGAAATGTATGACAGAAAAGAAATCCGTCACCTTCCGCTGCGATGCGGATTTACTTGAAGCAATCGACAAACTAGGGAGAGAACGCTATCCTGCAAAAACTCCGCATGGGTGTGATCGCTCTAAAATTTTGATGGAAGTTTTGCGATTAAATATCGGGGCGTTATCTGATGGCTCTGTTATCTTGCGCGAACCTGCAAAAATAAGACAGCATCTGTCTGACAACTTAGATGAGCGCATTGCCGAAATCATTGAGCGTAAGACACAGCCTCTGCTGTCAGAGATAGCAAATATCAAGGCATCGCAGGCAAGCGCGATCGCGCAACTGAGGGCCGAGTTGGGGGAGTTGGCCGCCTGAGCGATCGCAACGAAGAGGAATCGCTCAGGCAGCAGCTTCAACAAACTCAAGAAGAACTCAAACAAACTCAAGAAGAATTCAAACAAGCTCAAGAGCAACTAGCAATTGCTAGCCAGGAATTAGACACCACCAACCTGCAACTCACAGCCGCCGAACAGCAGCTAGCAGAATTACGATCGCAACTTGACACAGAACGCGCCGATCGCCAGCAAGTCGAGACCCAACTTTCCGACCTACAAAAACGATTGGATGAAGTCGAACAGAATTCAGCACCAGTAATCGACTTATCCGATAAAGCTGGCGAAGTCATGAACTTCTTTAGGACTCTCCTGCCAAAAGACACCAAGCTACCAAAAAATACTATGACCAAGCTTAGGCAAATTTTGGAAGCAACAGAAGATTAGAAGGTCGATCGCCCGAGCGCCCCAAAAAAAGCCCCCGACGGAAATGTCAGAGGGCTTTTTTACACGATGGGTAATTGGCAATTGGTAATTGGCAATGAGTCTTTGCCCCAATTAGCAACACTATAAACGGCTTCAGGAGTTTTGGCGATTGGCTTTCGCGTACCGAAGTTTTAGAACACGATCCACTTTCTCTTTTGCGGCTGTGTAAGGAAGACCGGTATCGGCTCTGCCTACATAACCGTAAAAGTGAGTGGTGCAAAAGATTACCCATTCATCTTTACAGCGAATTTGACAGATAAAGTCTCTGTAGAAAAAGATAGTTTTGATAGCACCCATGATTTTTGTCCTAGTCATTAGTAGATGAGTAAGCGCCACACCATTAAATCATGGCTAATAACGTAGCGCCCGGTTATGGTCTAGCGTAGCAGTCAGTTGTAGCTACCTTGTGAAGTTAAAAGCACAAAGGCGATATTTGTTCATAAGGAAGCCACTGAATTTGTTGCGGGGGCTAGTGCTGACCAAATTTCTGTCGAAGTCGAGAAAATGTGATCGTCCCAAAACACAGAGCCCCAGCGTGATGCCGAGGGCTTTTTTATGAAGGGTAATTGATAATTGGTAATTGGCAATAGGTTGCCCCAATTAGTGCAGTATAGTAGCTCTGGAGTTTGGGCGATCGCTAACTTGATCGAACTATCAGAGGCCGCCGACTTGCTCAACCAATTGAAAGCCGAGCCAAAAAAATCAACCACAACGCTCGCAGATGTTGAGACAATCTTAGAAATTCTTGGGAGTGATGATAAAGATTGATTTTACTGGGAGTGAGGATGAAGCCGAGAGAGAGCAATTGATGGCACTCTGGGCAGCGGGCGATAGGAGTGCTTATTTCAAGCTGCACGATGCTATGTACCTTATGCAACTAGGGATTGAAGCATTCCCTACAATTTCTCATCAGCCTAACCCTAATGATAATTACTACAGTGATGAGAGCTCTCAAAGTAAGGACTCCTATCTTCCTAGATAATCAAGAAGTCCTGTGACGACACATCCCAGGATATTAGGAACTTTCCCCGGTAAATACCGGGTTTTTTTCGCTCGTTAGCTATCCGAGCCTCAAACCTTTACGGAGCAAGGATTTCAGGCGTTAATTATCGAATACCTCCCAGCTTCTTTTAGTCCAAGCCTCAAACCTGTATCCAGCCGAGGTTTCATCCATTTAAGTATAATTCTCAGCCCTAGGATTGATGCGTACCACTTATGATCCAATATCATCAAATGGCAGAGCTTAAGCATCACATTTTTTGAGTAAACGAGAATTTCAACCCTATAGGTGGTACGTATTTTGGGACAGATGAAAACAAGCCGTGAAGTAGCAGCGAGATAGGCACACACTAAAGCTTGCGTCCGCTTGACCCCTCAAGCAAGGCAAAAGAGGTTTTTTTAAAATAGTTGAGAGCTCGAGAGTTGCGTAATGGTGGGCTAACCCCGCAATTACAGAATCATTTTGTATTTCTATGAGTTTCTATTAGTTGTTTTTTTGCCTTCCATTTGATGAAAGGGAAACTCGACAGCAGGGCTTACGAAGTGACACTCTAGCGCGGCATACATAGATTTATTGCTAGTAATAATAGTAAATTGGTAAAGAATTATTGCGGTCGAGGGATTTAATAAATTTACTATTGCCAAGTTGATTCTTTGATCATAATATTATTGATATTGCGATAAGTTTGGGGTCACCACGGTGATTGCAAGCGATCGCAAGAAGCAGAACTAGCTTTCCGTTAGCCCTAAAATTGCAAAAAAAAATGGCCGCTTTGGGGGCGGGCCAAACAAAAAAATTCGTAATTTCAGTTTATCACTGCAAGTGTTGCAAGGCAAACTAATCTAGAACCCGCCCAAAAAAAAGCGGTCATACCTCCTGTCCAGGGCGAGTATGACCTTACAAAATAAGTTAGATTATCTTGACCAATCTAGTGAAGATTGCATTTCACTTGAAATCCCTTACACTTGGCCGCTAGTACCTGTCTGCGGTAAGCGACCTTATGAAAAGGGATGGACGCACAAATCATATAGTCACCCAGAAATTCTTGCTGAACTCCAAACTGGCAAGGCTACAGGCGTTGGCTTAAAGCTGGGAAACGGGCTGTTAGCGATCGACATCGATGGCGAATCAGCCACCGAACTGTTAAAAAAATTAGCAGGCAGCAACAGTCTCACGACTTTTTCAGAGACAATCGTGTGGACAAGCGGTCGCACCGGCCGTAAGCAATGCCTTTTTTCGGTAGGAGAAGCGGACTGGCATCGCATACGCAATCTACGCATCGGCACCGGGGTTAATGGTGATGATGGTAAAGAGGAATGCTTGGAATTTCGCTGGCTCGGTAGTCAAAGCGTATTGCCGCCAAGCCTCCACCCGGCGACAAACAAACCTTATATTTGGATCAACAATCCGCTCGACACTCCCCCGGCGATCGCTCCCGAATGGCTGATCGACCTCTGCGAAAATTGGCATAGCGAGTATGTCGGCGCTGAGGAGTTAGATTTGGTGCGCTTCCCGGTGCGATTGTTCGAGCACTTCGGCCGCCAGATGAGCGTCTGGTTGCTCGCGCGTCGCTTCGATCTATCCCGTCGCAACCCTGGCGGCAAACCGAAAGGGTGCGGGACGGGAAAATTTAACATCACGGCAGCAGCCAGAATTTTAAATCGCAGCGCCGGACACATCCGAAAATTATTGTGTGCCGCCAAGAATTCCGGGTTGATCCGCAATTACCTACAGCGGGGCAACTGGGTTACAGTTTTTTACACCAGCCTCGAAAGAGCGATCGCGATCGCCGGAATCGACAAGCTCGGCCCGGTCGCCGCCATCAACATTGACGAACTAGCTAACATCCACATCATCGCTACAGAAGTGGAAGCACAACATTTGCAACGAGCATCTTTTCACCGGCAACGGCAAGAAGAGATGCGGCAAATACAAGCCCAGGGCTCTGACCCTGGGCAACCGACGCAGCTAATTGCGCCGACCGCTCTGCACACCTGCGAAAAACCGGCGCGGGTACTGGGGAAGAGCGAGCGGTTCATGTTCTGTGAATCGGGTTTCCGCTTCTACGGCGGAAGTATTGAGGCGATCGCACAGTTGAGGGGAATTTCTCCCTCGACTGTGAGCCGCCACCTTTCCAATAGCTACAGACTGACGGCTGCACCTGTACGAGGCTTTCGTGAAGAATTGCCGCCAATAGTCAAAAAACAACTTGTGGAGCGTCTGCCACTCCTTCAAAATATGCCCCCAAAACTATGCGTGGAGGACGGCTTAATTTTGATGCGCGGGGAATGGTGGCAGCCTCACTGCAATGTCTACGTTCTCAATCATCGTCTTGTCTCAGCTAGGTGGCGGAGGGGGCGCATTCAGGCCGCGATTGATAAGCAAACATTATGCGTCAAAAACAGCTCGCCGGGAAATCCAGACAATAACTTTCTCTTATCAAACTCTTCTTTTCCCAAGAAAGACGAAGAGCCAGAGCGGGGAAAAGTTGCAGCAAAAAAACCGGAACAAGGAAAATCAAAAATGATCATGCCTCATCAATAACTAAAAAATGGGATGTTTTGCCGTGACTTGAAGCCTTGGGTCAGCTTTGCGCCTAACCTGACCTAGTATTACCTCGTTATAGTCCTAATAGAGAAATACACTTTTTCCGGTCTAGAATCCCCGACCAATTAGAACGAAGCCTGAATTGGAAAAAAAGTTGCGCTCTGTCACGCTGAAAGTAATAAAAGCTTGGCTGAGTGATCGCAACGACTTTTGTTATGCAGAAAGTGCGGTTATAATTTTTGCATTCAAATTACCCTTAAAATTGTGTATTGTACTCGCCCGAAATACATTTAGGGTGATTTTGTACAAAATCAATAGTCAATAAAAATACCAACCTCTGTCTTGTAGAAAATTTGTTATAACAAAAATGTAAACTCCAAAAAATATTGAGGTAAATAGTCATGACAGATTACACCCCCCGACGTTATAGAGAGCGTTATAAACTTGAGAAAGAAGGAAGTGCACCCAACCCTTACTGTGTAAAAGTTTCTGCTCTATCTGGAGTACCCTTATCTGGCACTGATGAGCTTTCAAACACTTATTGGGAGAAATATAAAACTCCACTCTACGACACCACAACAGAAGCTTTTACTCATGCTTATGGATGGGTAGATGCTAGCCTTTGTGAGCAAGCTGATCTAGATAAAAATGGAGAATCCTGTAAAAAGGCTTATGAAGAGCTTAGAAAGGAGCAGGGAGAATATTATAAATCTCGAACTCCTGAAGAAAGAGTGGAGCCACATATGGAGGAAGAGAAAGCATGGGAGAAAAAACTAGAGGAAGCATATAAAGCAGGTTGGGAAACAAAGTTACAGCAGTTTTCTGGTAATTGAGGTTCAGGAATATCGTAGGTAAGGACGGCACTGCCGTGTCCTTAAGGGAATCATCTAATAGGCTGATACTTAAATCTAATCGTTAGTAGCACTCTATATCTAAAAACTAAAACTGGCTCTTAAAAACGCCTTGATTTCTCACCCCATCTACGTTCTAGTTATTAAGTATCACTGTTGTATCCAATTTTAACGTGTTGGGTCAATTGTGTCTTACTTTTTGTCTTACAACAACTCTTACCTCTACCCTTACTCTCTAACCTCACCCCAGAAGCTAGAATGTTGGGGCTGATTTGATGCCAAGATGTTTGATGGGTCATTGTCTGACAATGAAGCCCCACTTCTAAAAGCTAGAGAATCAAATAAAACAGAAATATTTTGAATTTTGTGACAATAAATGCTAGGGAGAGATAAGAGACATGACGAAAGAGTATCCAGTGCCACCATTTGAGCAGGTTAGCGATCAAATGCAACTGCGGTTGCCCTTGCAGAATTTGAAAGAATTCCCACCAGAAATCGTCAAGTACACGACTCTAAAAGTGCTTGTACTCAGTGACAATCATATTACCTCCATCCCAAAGGAGCTAAGGCAACTCTCCCATCTGACAGGGCTTGACCTCCGTAATAATAATATTACCTCCATCCCAAAGGAGTTCGGACAACTGTCCAATATAGGAATCCTTGATCTCGGTAATAATGAGATTACATCCATCCCAGAGGAGTTTGGGCAACTATCTAATCTAAAATGGCTTGACCTCTACAACAATAATATTACCTCCATCCCAGAGGGACTAGGGCAACTGTCGAGTCTTAGGTGGCTTTATCTCAGTAAGAACCAGATTACTTTCATCCCCGAGGTGCTAGGAAAACTGTCGAATCTAATATACCTTGACCTCAGTAATAATCAGATTACCTCTATCCCAGAGGCGCTAGGGCAACTGTCCAATCTGATAGGTCTTGACCTCAGTAATAATCAGATTACGTGTATCCCAGAGACACTAGGGCAACTGTCCAGTCTGACAAAGCTTATTCTCGGTAGCAATAAGATTACCTCCATTCCAGAGGCACTAGGACAACTGTCCAATCTGACAGAGCTTGACATCAGGAACAATGAGATTACCTCCATCCCAGAAGCGCTCAAACAACTGCCGAAGCTGAAAATAGATGAATAGGCTAAGGAATCTGTAACAGTTTTCAGCTCTAAATAGGGAAATTGCAGTATTCGGACTTAGCTGCAAGGGTTACAAGTCGTAGGCTGGGAAAGCGCTGATTTATGAAATACAAACAAGCTGGAATCGGGGCAGACACGGAGGTTCTGCCCCTAAAACCGATTTGTTTGTACTTCACGAACCTGCAAAAGTGCTGTAATAGTCAAGTTTCAGCATCATCATTCTCAAATGAAACCACTACCAACGGTTCCACTATTGGTTCGGGCAGAATTCCCGCCGAGAGCGACTGCAACGCTTCCAAAGCCGGAGCCACCTTCTGAGAAGGAGTACGGCGATCGTAGATTTGAGCCTGAGTCCTCTGAGAGTGTGCCATTAAATCAGCCAAAGCCGCCAGAATTCCATCGCCAGCTCCCGACAATTTAAGGTGAGTAACAATTGAATCTCGCACCATGTGCGGTGTAAAAAGTTGACCTGTCAACCGATAGCTCCGGTTACGGAAGTAACTATTCAGAGCGCTAGTATTCAGCGGAGTACCATTGACTCTCGTAAAAAAATACCCATGCTTGGGATTGAAAATAGGCCGCCATTTTTCCAGCCATTCCGTCAAAAACGGATACAAGCTCTCTGGCAATTCTACTACTCGCTTTTGCCCGTTTTTGCAAAAACTATCACCCGTCTTGAAGTCACTCGCAGCGTGCTCAATAAACCACTTGCCATCGCGGTTAAATAGAGTGCGGCCCAACTCTAATTCCCTCAGCGTGCGGCTGCGGTCTGGAAAAGCACTCAACAGCATAAAAATTAAAGCGATTTGGTGACTTTTCGCGATCACCTTCAGCGGCCGATTCTTGCCACAGGCACTCCGCTCCCCACATTCCTCTACCAGCCTTTTCACACAGGCTAAAAATACTGGCCAATCGAGCCATTTCTTCGATTCATCGGAACGGCGCGGGGTTTGATTTACCCTGATCATAATATCGCGCTCCAACTGTCTTAATTCCTCAATAATGGGAATGTCTTTGTACCCGACCTGCTTGCCACCAACAAGGTGGCGACTGCGCTGTTTCGATGCTTTATGATAAAGATATTTCGCCACAGCTACCAGACATTCCACAGCTTTAAGTTCAGTATTGGGAGAAGCGCCTCGGAAGTCTCTCAACCATTGTAAGTGAGCCTCAATTAAGTCTATCACTGCATCTATCCCTGCTTCATCTTTCTTGCCTTCAGGAGTTAATCCACTGTAAGCCACCAGTTTTTTGAGACTTAACTCTTCAAGGGGGATACCCTGATCACGGTGGAGCCAACCTAACACCCTCTTCGCTGCTTGAACGTTACCCATTCCACTAACAGGGCGCAAAGCTCGATCTTGGCGATTGCGATTCCCGACCGGAGCAGTTTGGAATTTCAAGAAAAGATCGAGTTCCTGTTGCAAATCAGGCAAAATCTCTGCAGGTTTCAAGGTATAGTGAAAATTAGGGCAACCCCGAGTGATTTGGCGCTCTGTAACGCGAGGTTTGTCCTTACTGAAGCTTCTTGTATTTCGCATCTTCGGACAGCGTTTCTCTCTTTCTTTCTCTATAGCAAGAACTCCCCACTTCCACCAAGATTGTTGCTGATTCCACAAGATAAACTTTGTCAGGTGCATTCGATAAGTTCGACGTATAGAGAGCGTACACTTCAAAAAAGTAAAAACCTCATCTTGATAACTCAGAGCATTCTTTAATTCATGGGTAGGAATTTTTTCCATCAATTTCCAAGCTGTTTTTGACTCAATTGAAGTCAATTTGTTGCCCTTTGGTAAAGGCACGTTATACTTAGGCAAAACATATCGGAATACAGCGGTTCTCAGGAGAGTTAATTGATGATTTTTAGCAACAAGATTTGTTGACTGGTAATCTTGCTCGTAGAGGCTGTAAGCCTCAGCCCAAGTTTGCGGTACGGTATTGATGAGTCTGTCCATTTTTAACTCCTTTAGGGGGTATTTATCACACTTTAGCATTGATTGAATGGCATTCATTTTGCTGTTTATCTATTAAGATAGAAGCAAATAAATGCGGTGAAACTCTTGCTGGTAAATCTTTACAGCTTTAAGCTCTAGCTCAAACGTGATAAATAACTGTCAGAATACTTATCACGCTATTTACACTTGAGTTTCTGTCAGCAAAGCCTTGAAAAAAAACAAAAAAGCCGGGACGGTAATCCGCCCCGGCCAAGGGTGTTTTATTCAATTATTGCTTTGACTCTTGTAACCTTTTTTGCCTATTTCAAAGTCTCCTTGCTTATTAAATTGGGTACCAAACTCTCACTTCGCTCTGCTCTGGAAACGAGCCAAAAAAAGGAGCTCCTAGTTAGGACTCCTGTATAGGTCGTTTTATTAGCATTAATCGGAAAGCCGTTTCTTGGCTGGGAGGCATTAAGAAAAAAAGCGCCTGCAAAACAAGATGACTAGCAGAATTTTAGAGAGATGTATGAGTGCTGGTTTCAGATAGCAGTGGTGACTTTTTGGAAAACACTAAAGTGTTATATTCCTGAAAGTTGTGACTGCTGTAAAACAGGATAGCATTAATGAATTGGAATTGACAAGAGTTAGTGGTGATGACCGTCGGTTTGAGATTTGAGAGCGAGCGCCTGAAAGTCGTCAAGAGGAATGCAAGCGGAACCAAACCCATACCAAACCGGTGCCAATTTTTTAGTCCCCAATGACTTATCTTCTTGCCAAAGTTGCCCAAATTTTGAGAAGTTTCTGGCTGTTCTGGCTGAAAAACTAGAAAGCTTGCAAGGATTGAAGGCTGAGCAATTACAGGCGTTACTCAGGTGTTAATCTATCAATTTCTCGCAAGGCGTTTCTACCCCCCTCATAAAAAAGTTTTTTTTAGTCCAGTCAATTTCCAGTGAGCGACTGGACTAATCAGAGTTACAATTTGTCCAGTGTTAAACTGGACAAACTGGACTATGGAAACTTACCCGATCGCAAGCCTGCAAGACCGCTACAACCTAAGCAGCAAGCAATCTGTGTACGATCGCATAAAAGCTTTATCGATCGAACCCGTAGCCCGAGGCAAAATATCCAGTGACCAACTGGACAAACTGGACAAGTTAAATCAGCATCTAAAATCTGGTGGCACCCTATCTGATTTTGAGAGCAGCCACACCGAAATTTTCAAAACAGAAGCGATCCAACCTGCGACCCCAACAGCTATAAATCAAGACAGAGAAAACTTTCTTGAGCTCATCGAGGCGATCGCTCGGCACATTGGAGCAACTCGCGATCCTCTGCAACATTACTCCGCGTTGGAACAGGCGATCGCCTCCGGTTGGATTCTATCGACTGCCGAAGTTAGAGCCCTCATCGGAGTTAAGCCTAGCGGTGATCAATTCAAGCGGGGCGCTTTTGCATTCATCCGAGCCGACAAAGTTGGGAATCAGGCTGGATGGAAGGTTGAAAAAATATGAGATTTTAAGGATCTCGCTTTGAATAATGGTTGTTCAGCATCGGCGAAGTTTGATCGCTCATCAGAGTCAAACCGCACGACGTTCAAACCAATCGCAGAAGCTTTGCGTTTGTATAGAGAGTTGTCGATGTAATTAGGTATGAGGCTGAAACAGCTAACACCCTCACCAGCATTGGCAGAGTCTACTCAAATTTGGGAGAGAAGCAGACAGCGCTGGAGTATTTGAACCAGTCCCTGACCCTTTTTCGGACACTCAAAGATCGCAGTGGCAAAGCCAACACCTTCCTCGATCGCAGTGGTGAAGCCCACATCCTCCTCGACATCGGCTTAGTCTACTCAGATTTAGGAGAAAAGCAGAAAGCGCTAGAGTATTACAACCAGTCCCTGACCCTTTTTCGGACACTCAAAGATCGCAGTGGGGAAGCCAACATCCTCAACTCCCGCAATCAAGCGTCATCATAAAGAGTTTCAGATTGGTGATCGGGTACGGGTTCTCGATAATGGCTTGCATCATGGGAAGGAGGGGGAAGTGTTGGCCATTAGTTATGGAAGTATTGAGAATGACTACCGCATCACACTCGACAAGGAATCACACCTTAGTGGCGAAGTTATCGTCACAGTTCCCCACTCCCAAAAGTTCCCCATCTTAATGAAGCTGTAGCAGTTCTCCGCCCTGGCTCAGGTTATGAACCTATCCTGCTCTAGCCTTCGGGTGTGGCGTGTTAGGTATTTAGGGCTTGCTGGATAAGTGCAGAAAGGTTGCACAGCCTGGTTATGTGATCGTGCGCCCAAAAAAAGTGGGCAAGATAAACAGGTAAGGCATTGCTGATTCTGGCGTATGAATAAACTTTTCGCTTGATGTTACAAAACTCACTTTACTTGGCTTATAGCCATTCCGAAAACTTGAATTCATACTTGTATTCAGCAACGCCGAAATTATTATCCTACTCCTATTCTAATTAAAGTAGGGTGCGTCGCCGCCAGAATTCTGATTATTTACGACTATCAATGAGCGACGCACCCTACCGCTATACTCTCGCCCGAAGTGACAAAAAAGAGATAATATTAGATCGAGCCGCTTTTTGTTGCTGACAATTACAACAACAACCAACCTTATTCCGCTCTATTCTACAGCCAGTTACCGATAAGGATAAAGGAGGCCCATTTAGCGGGGTGTATATTCTTGTTTCGATCGACCAGCGCCTTCTGTGCTTCCTTTAGCGCTTCTGCTTTGCTCATTTGCGATCGCAAGTTATCGTAAAACTTAGCGACTAATTCTTGTGTAAAAGCATCATCAACATACCAAAGAGAAGCCAAAGCACTTCTGACGCCTGCTTGCACGGTAATGCCAGCCATACCGAGTGTCGCACGGTCATCTCCTATACCCGTTTGACAAGCCGTGAGTGCGAGCAACTCCACGGGCTCTGTACCTTTATTAAAGCGGCGAATATCACTCTCTAGCTGAGTAATTGTAATCTTCTCGTTATTACCTGTCACTAGAAAGCTATCTTCTGGAATAGTGCCAAATTGACCGTGAGTGGCAATGTGAATAATCGGGTAAGCCGTTTGTTTAAGTTCTTGCTCTAAGCTCTCGGGAGTAAACTGTTCGTCCAAGAGTTTCTTGCTACCTGGAAATAGCTTTATAACTCGATCGATTTCATCGGTGACATTTGCCAAAGCCTTAAATTTTTCACCATCAACGGTAGCGGCTTCGGTTAAGCCCAAAGCTAGCGTCCGCCGACTTGGAAAATTTAGGGGTTTAGGAGATGTTAAGCGCAAACCGGGAGTCGTAGCAATGGCGTATTTCTGAACTAGAAATTCTTCACCATTGTGGAGCGCAGCCATCGGTACGCTGCGTAATAGCCCATCTTGGATGAAAACGAGAGTTTTAATTTTTCTTGGTGTTAAATCGGAGGCGAAAGGGCGAATCAGCAAGTTATATAGATTTTGTGCTGGTGTTAAAAAAGCGTCAGTAGGATCGTAAAATTTCTGAATTTCTATACGAAACTTTTTGATTTCTTCTGTAAGTTTTTTACTATCGTTTATCCAGACTAGCCGTTTAAATCTTCTTTCAGTATTTGGCTTTCCCTTCTCGTCAGAGTTGGGTAAACTCACCACAATCGCCGTTCGATCCTCCAAAATTATAGAACTAAAGACAGCAGTGTCTTCTCTTTCTAAGTCATCAACTCGTTCTGGCTCAAAAACGGTAAAG
Organism: Microcoleus sp. B3-D7; assembly: GCF_036705305.1. Taxonomy (NCBI): domain Bacteria; kingdom Bacillati; phylum Cyanobacteriota; class Cyanophyceae; order Oscillatoriales; family Microcoleaceae; genus Microcoleus; species Microcoleus sp. B3-D7. The sequence continues at coordinate 17,719 of NZ_JAUBUE010000057.1, forward strand.
ACACACTCATTGCCGAAGTAATTTTGCAATTCTGCTAGTTTCAAAGAATCGATCGCGTTGAGTGCAGAATCGAGTTCCTTTTGGTACTCTTGACTTGCAATGGGCAGCGCTTCAGCACGCTCTAGCTTTAACTGAGCAAACTCACGGTAGAGAGGAGTAATCGTATCCCGGAAGCTAAATTGCAAGTCTCGCGGGGTAATTAACAAATTGTCTCGAATACCTCCCTCACCTTCTAAAGTTGCGATCGCGCGTTCGTAAGCAGCAATTGCCTCAGATTCTTTCGCCTGTGCTTTAAATATTCGTCCCGCTTGCCACTCCCACAAATAAAGACTATCTTTAGCAAGTAAGTTTTGGTCGGCTGCCAACCTTGCCTGTTTGGTAAAATCTAAGGCTTTATTGTAGTCTTTGTGACATTCGTAGAGATGACCTAGTTTACCTAAAGCAAATGATTCGGAGCGAGAATCTTTAATGCTTCGAGCAATAAAAACAGCTTTTTGTAGGAGTTCCTCTGCTTGCGATTCGTTGAGTTTTCGCCGTCGGCATTGAGATTGAAAAGAAGTATAATTAATAGAATCAACAGGTTGTTCTAGTTCGGCTACATCGATCGCTGCATAGACTTTATTGGGAGAATCCGGGATGCTATTAAGTAGGGTTAGAGCTTCTTGCAATGCTTGCTCTGCTTTATTAGTGTTGTCAGGTAACTTAAAATATTTTGGGCGGTAATAAAGTTGAATCAAATTGAGAAGCGATCGCATTTGACTCGATCGATCGTTTTGAGTGCGACTCTGTTCGAGACTGATCTCGAAATAATCTAAAGATTTTGTGTAATCGGCAGTAGCTGATTTAATGAATTCATTAGCCTTATTTTCTGCATTTCTGAACTTAGCAGAATCAGCACGCTGCTCGTTGAGTTGAGCTTTACTAAAGTAAGTATTACCGAGACTATTAAGCACTGATGCGCGATAAACTGAGGGGTTAATCTCCCCGACAATCTTTAAGCTAGCCTCTAGAGTTTCAATGGCTCGATCGTACTTTCCTGTGAGGCGATAGGCTTCTCCCAAACTTCCCAAAGCCGCCGCTTCTCCCTGGCTATCTCTAAATTTTTCGGCAATTTGCAAAGCACTTCCTTCACTTTTGGGGCAAATTTCATCAGCCTCAGAAGCACCGCATAAAAGCGATCTCGCTTCTTTATTTTGCCCCAAACGGCTGTAGGTTTGAGCGAGTTCTGTGAGTAACCGTCCCACCTTCACGAAATCTCCAGAGGAACGATAGTTGGTGATCGCACCTTTCCAATAATCGATCGCTGACCCGAATTGACCGATTTGTTGATAAGCTATGGCTAGTTTTTCTCGAACGATCGCCTCGTTAGCACGGTTGTTAGTGCTTTGATAGGTGGTTAAGGCGGTTTGCCAAAGTACGATCGCGCCTTGCACGTCTCCTGTTTTATATCGTTCGATTCCTTGTTGTACGATTTGGCTGGGATTGGCAGACTGTGCGGTTGCTACTTCTGGCCATCTTAGTTGTAAAGGATTAAAAGAAACATGACTCAGCCACAGACAAATGGTGAGACTGGTTAGGAATAAAATTACCAGAACATGGCGGACACGGAATCGGCAATGTCGGCTTGGCATAGTAGTAAGCTATGGTAGGTTTTCATGAAGATTTTAATTCTCGATTTTGCCACAAAACCAAGCTGGAGTTTAAACTCCAGCTTGGTTTTGGTTTGCAATTAACTTAGCATAACAGGTGAATGCCTGACTTCGACATTGATTATTGTCCATCGAGCGAACATTTTCCGATCGCGTGATTATAATGTGGGGTGTTCTCTCTTCTGCGAGCGATAGCGAGCGAAGGCTTGTCCAACTGTTCGATCGCAAGTTGGTATTTTTTGAAATCGATCGAATTGTACCAATGATTCAGACTTGCTATATAACCACTGAGCTTGAAAAACTAGGTTTTCAAGCTGTTGTGCTAAGCATAGCCAAACTTAAACTCAGGAGAAAATCATGGACTCTATCAAAGAAAGAGACAACACAGAATTTGAGTCAAAAGTGTCCGAACTGCTGCCTGACTTAGCTCAATTGCTAGACAATTGAAACAGAGCCAAGCGTATAATTCTTGAGGAAAATGAGGGAATCATTTGCAGAATTGAATCCAGCCACTGCGTCATTGAAAGCGATGAAGGTTCCAGCTAGATCGGAAACTGTAAATGCTTCAGCACTGTTGGCTGTAAACACACCACTGGTTAGTAAAGTAGAGATAGCTGCTTCACTCAAACTAGCTGCATTACCAGCAGGGGTAGTGAGTGTTGCTGCAACTATATAACTAGGAGCATCAATTTGGTCACCAATAGAGTAGTCAGTAATCACATCATAGTTGGCTAACAAGGATTGACTGAGAGCCGTGTAGGTAAATCGATCGCTCCCACTCCCACCAGTTAAGATATCTTTGTCATTGCCACCCACGAGAGAGTCATTGCCCTTGCCACCGATTAAAGAGTCATTGCTAGCCCCACCATTAAGGGTGTCATTACCAGACCCGCCGATTAAAGAGTCATTGCCAGCCCCACCGTTGAGAATGTTATTGAACTCATTGCCAGTAATCAGATCGGCAAAAGCAGAACCATCGGCATTCTCAATTATTGCACCATTAGCAATAGTAAATCCGCCAAAAATACCCTCGGCAGAAGAGATATAACCACCAGCACCTGCCCCATCTACAGCAGGGTTGAGCGAGGCATCATTGAGATCGATCGTGACACCCGATACTGCCCCCACACCACTAATAGTATCAATTCCGCCAGCATCCCAAATACAAGAATAATAGGTACCTGATTGGTTGGCCGTGGGCAGGAAGTATGTGTCGTTACCAGTTTTGTAGCTGTTGTTTGCCCCATAAAGATACTGAATAGCAGCAATATCAAACGCCATAGGTGTGCCTTGATAGCCGTAGTCCTCTGTACCTGGAGCACCACCACTGTTAACTAGCCCATCATTGTAGGACATGGTGGTGTAAACGCCCTGGTTCAAGCCATAGTCCCCTGTATCCCAAAAGGCGGCGGTAACTCCTGGATAAATTGATGAACTGCCTTGATTGCTATGGGGGTGATCCAGCCCTAATCCATGTCCAAGTTCATGAATTAAAGTGGTGAAGTTAAAGTTACCTTGCACTATTCCATTAGTATTCCAACCCCCTCCTTCCCTGTTGAAATAGCCAATTCCCTGTCCATCTGTTCCAGGAGGACAGAACATTCCTAAGTTATCATCCGCATCGGCATTACCCACATTATAGAAGCCAAAGGTAGCTGATTCATTATTGTCCCCAGCATTCACAAATTGAATATTGGCAACCGCTGACCAACTGTTTAAAGCGTTTACCATAGAAGCTTTTTCCCCTGAAAACCAGTCATAGGGGTTTTGGGCGATGTCGTCGTAGTAGGCGTCATCAAAACTGGCAGTTTGGGAATTCCAGAAAGAGTAATCAATCGTTGTTGTTGACGATGAACCTGATTTCCAATAATTCCCACCCCAGAGAATGCCATCAATGTAGACATTGCCTGTGAAATCCTTATTGCCAACAGGCAACTTAGCAATTTCTGAAATCGGGGGCAGTGTGCCTTTACGAGCATCTGCAACACCTTTGCTATTAAGGTCTGCCTGGAATGCAATATCAGTTGGGATGGTCGCGATGGGTTTGACTTCCAACTCATTTTCAATGTAGGGATTTGTAGAAGAAATTGTTTTTTCAAAAGTCATTTCAGAAGACATAGTTGGTTGCTCCTAGTGATTTCATCCGCGTGATTTATACGATAGGATGTCAAATAGAAAGAACGCATTAACCTTCTGTGCCAACTTAATGACATAACCCAACTAATAAAAATACAAACTTGTGCAGGCAAGTTTGCATAAGCGTGCAATGTTAGCGCGACATTATCGCGCTGATCCTCTGAAAGCATCAACGACAATAAGGTGTAGACTCGCTTGCTGGGCATGGGCAAGAATTGTTTGCATTTTTCTTGCTTTTCTCAATGCAATCGCAGAGAATTCGTATATGGAGTGCTTAGTCTCCCAGAATTGCTTTGTTTATAGGGCTAGAAAAATTCTAGTTTTAGACGATTCATTATTCATAATTAAAAATGGGTTAGAGACCCCCAGTTCTTAAGCAGCTTACGTTTAGGTGGTTTAAAATCGAACTGAAGCTTTCAGCCCGAAATTTATTTGGAGGATGTTTATCGGGTAAGTGCAAGATGTAAGTTAAGGCCACTCAAAAAGAAACTCTAGTGATAGATTTATCAATATGTTTTAGAAACCAACCTATGATTGCTAAAAGCTGGTTCGATCGGTGTTGGCAGTGGCAGATTGGGGGTTGCGTCGCCATATTTGGGACACTCCTCGTAGGAGGGGGCGATCGCGCTAACGCCCAAATCGTGCCTGACAATACGCTAGGTGCTGAAAGTTCTGTCGTTACACCCAAGGTCAATATACGGGGTATTCAAGGCGATCGCATTGATGGTGGCGCAATACGAGGCGCTAATCTGTTTCACAGTTTTGAACAATTGAGTGTTTTAGAAGGACGAGGCGCTTATTTTACCAATCCAGCAGGGATATTAAATATTCTCTCGCGCGTCACCGGGGCGAACCGTTCAAAAATTAATGGCAGGTTGGGAGTTGATGGCAATGCCAATTTGTTTTTGATCAATCCAAACGGCATTGTGTTCGGGCCATCTGCCAGTTTAGACGTGCAGGGTTCATTTTTGGCAACGACAGCGAATGCCGTCAAGTTAGGGGATACCGGACTATTTAGCGCTTCACAACCGAGTTCGAGTAATTTACTCAGCGTCAGTCCCTCAGCTTTGTGGTTTAATGCCGTTGCTGCTCAACCCATTGTTAATCGATCGCAAGCACCAAGTTTAATTAATCAACCTAACTCAGGAGGTCTTCCCCCAGGGCTACAGGTGCAACCGGGTCGAACTTTAGCGCTAGTTGGTGGGAATGTATTCCTAGAGTCCGGGAGACTGACAGCAGCCGGAGGACGCATTGAACTCGGCAGTGTGGCCCGAGTGGGAGAAGTAAGTTTGAGTTCTAGTGGGAACAACTTTGTCCTAGGGTATGACTCGATTAATAATTTTGGCAATATCTCATTATCTAACAAGGCGTTTGTGGATGCCAGTGGGGCAGGGGGCGGTGATATTCAGATTCGCGGTGGGCGGTTTTCGATGACACAACGCTCGAATATTTGGGCTAACACCTTGGGGGCAGAAAATGGCAAACAGGTACTGGTAGGCGCAACAGAGGTTGAGCTGAGTGAGAATTCATACCTGACGGCTGATGTGACTGACACAGGAACGGGAAGTGGAGGAGACATAAGAATTGACACGGGGCGCTTGCTGGTGCGCGATGGGGCACAGGTATCAACCACTACCAGTAGAGGTTCAGGCAACGGTGGCAGCTTGCAGATTACCGCTGCTGAGTCGGTCGAGGTCATTGGTGGTAGATCAGCCTTTAATCCAGGGAGCAGTGGCTTGTTGACTTCTACTTTTTTTGGGAGTGGGAATGCAGGGAATTTGAGCATTAATACGCGGCGCTTGGTGGTGAGCGATGGGGGATACGTATCAGTCGATTCTTTCAGTTCAGGCAAGGGCGGCAGCTTGCAGATTACGGCAACGGATTCGGTTGAGGTGATTGGAATATCAGCCGATGGTCGGGTGAGCAGTAGCTTGTCTGCTACTGGTACTCGTGGGGGTGCAGGGGATGTGAGCATTCAGACGCGGCGCTTGGTGGTGAGCGATGGGGGAGAGGTATCAACCGATACTTACGGTTCAGGCAAGGCTGGCAGCTTGCAGATTACGGCTTCTGATTCGGTTGAAGTGATGGGAGAATCAACAGCCAATGGTTTCAGACGTAACAGTGGCTTGTTTGCTCGGAGTGAGACTTCTGGTAGGGGAAATGCAGGGGATTTGAGCATTAACACACGGCGCTTGCTGGTGCACGGGGCACAGGTATCAACCGGTACTTTCGCTTCGGGCAAGGGTGGCAGCTTGCAGATAAAGGCAACGGATTCAGTTGAGGTGATTGGTAGCTCAGCCAGTGGTCAGTTACCCAGTGGCTTGTCTACTGAAAGTAAAGGGAGTGGAGATGCAGGGGACTTGAGGATTGACACGGGGCGCTTGCTGGTGCGCGATGGGGCAGCAGTATCAACCGCTACTAGAGGTTCGGGCAACGGTGGCAGCTTGCAGATTATGGCAACAGATTTGATCGAGTTGATCGGCATCTCAGCCGATAGTCAGTTC
>NZ_JAUBUE010000057.1:24107-38326 GCF_036705305.1 Microcoleus sp. B3-D7
CGCAGTAGCTTGTTAGCTTCTAGTTCTGGGAGTGGGGATGCAGGGGACTTGAGGATTGACACGGGGCGCTTGCTGGTACGCAATGGGGCAGCGGTATCAACCGATACTTTTGGTTCGGGCAAGGGCGGCAGCTTGCAGATAAAGGCAACGGATTCTGTTGAGATGATTGGTAGCTCAGCGAGTGATCAGTTCCGCAGTAGCTTGTTAGCTTCTAGTTCTGGGAGTGGGGATGCAGGGGACTTGAGGATTGACACGGGGCGCTTGCTGGTGCGCAATGGGGCAGTGGTATCAACCGATACTTTCGGTTCGGGCAAGGGCGGCAGCTTGCAGATAAGGGCAACGGATTCTGTTGAGGTGATTGGAGTACCAGCCCTTAGTCCGGGGAGGAGTGGCTTGTTTGCTGAGAGTCAAGGGAGTGGGGATGCAGGGGACTTGAGGATTGACACGGGGCGCTTGCTGGTGCGCAATGGGGCAGCGGTATCAACCGATACTTTCGGTTCGGGCAAGGGCGGCAGCTTGCAGATAAAGGCAACGGATTCTGTTGAGGTGACTGGCACATCAGCCAGTGGTCAGTTCCGCAGCGACTTGTTAGCTTCTAGTTCTGGGAGTGGGGATGCAGGGGACTTGAGGATTGACACGGGGCGCTTGCTGGTGCGCAATGGGGCAGCGGTATCAACCGATACTTTCGGTTCGGGCAAGGGCGGCAGCTTGCAGATAAAGGCAACGGATTCAGTTGAGGTGATTGGTAGCTCAGCCAGTGGTCAGTTACCCAGTGGCTTGTCTACTGAGAGTCAAGGGAGTGGGGATGCAGGGGACTTGAGGATTGACACGGGGCGCTTGCTGGTGCGCGATGGGGCAGGGGTATCAACCACTACTGGAGGTTCGGGCAACGGTGGCAGCTTGCAGATAAAGGCAACGGATTCAGTTGAGGTGATTGGAGTACTAGCCCTTAGTCCGGGGAGGAGTGGCTTGTTTGCTGAGAGTCAAGGGAGTGGGGATGCAGGGGCCTTGAGGATTGACACGGGGCGCTTGCTGGTGCGCGATGGGGCAGAGGTATCCAGCAGCAGCAGGCGAGAAGGGACAGCAGGCAATATCAACATTACAGCCCGCGATACCCTAGAAGCTAACAATGGCACGATCTCAACCACCTCCGATCGATCTTCCGGGGGAAGTATCGACATCACAGCTTCTAATATTCGCCTATCGGGCAACAGTGACATCACCAGCAGGGTTAACTCTGGTGCAGGCGGTGGTGGCAAGATAGACATAAAAGCTGACTCCATCCTCGCTTTCGACGACAGCGATATCCTCACTTTTGCCCGTGAAGGCAGAGGTGGAAATATCACCCTCGACACTCCTGTCTTCTTCGGCGAAAGCTACACAAGAGCACCCCGCAGCACCGATCCTGCTACCCTGGATCGCAATAATCGAGTCGATATCAATGCCACTGGTAATCTTGCTTCTGGAACGATCGCCCTACCCGATACCACCTCGATCCAAAACAGTCTCACCGAGTTACCGGAAAATCGGATTGACACCGACAGCCTCCTGGCCTCTAGCTGCATTGTCCGCCGCGATCGACCAACCAGGGGAAGTTTTACCGTCACGGGTACTGGTGGCTTACCGCAACGCCCTGGAGATGTCCAAATGTCCGACTTTCCCACAGTAGATGTGGAAACTTTACCCAGTGACGCCACATCCTCAAATCGTTCTTGGCAAAAAGGCGACCCAATTGTAGAACCCCAAGGCGTGTATCGACTGCCGAATGGGAAACTTGTTATGAGTCGAGAATGTTATTAATTCACTAACAAAAATATGTACCCAATCTTCAGGTGGGTTGCCCTTTCAGGTTCAAGCATCGCGACATCAACTTGTTTTACCCTCAGTGCGATCGCCCAATCCGCACCGCCACCAGGTGTCACCATTCCCCCTAAGGCACCAGACGCGATCGAACAAACAATTCCCAATTCCTCTCAAACACCCCGTCCTTTCCCCGATGAAACGCCTTCACCACCACCGGCACCCGAACTGCAAATTCCCCCAATTCAAGAGTCACCTGAAGTTACTCCCCCGTCGGGCGATCGCTTTTTCATCAACAAAATAGAAGTGCTGGGAAACACCGTCTTACAGGACGAAATTGCCAAATTAATTCAGCCTTACGAGAACCGTTCAGTCACGTTTGAAGAGTTACTCGAACTGCGATCGGCGATTATTCAACTCTATATTAAAAACCGCTACATTACTTCTGGAGCTTTCCTGCCCAACAATCAAGATCTCAGCAGCGGTACAGTCAAAATTCAAGTCGTAGAGGGCGAACTCCAACAGATTGAAATCGGTGGGTTAAATCGATTGCGAGAAGGATACGTGCGATCGCGCCTAGAACTTGCCACCTCTACCCCCTTAAACCAACAACGTTTAGAAGAAGCCTTGCAACTGTTGCAACTCGATCCGCTGATCGAGAGGGTAAATGCCGAGTTAACCGCAGGCAGCACTCCAGGCCGCAATATCTTGCGAATCAATCTCAAAGAAGCGCCTGCCTTTCACAGTGCGATCGTACTGGATAACAACCAATCTCCCAGCATTGGTTCAGTCCAAGGCAGCGTACAAGTCAGTCATGATAATCTGTTGGGATTTGGCGATCGCTTATTAGCCCAATACGGTCGTACAGAAGGACTCGACCTCTACGACATCAACTATACAATCCCCGTGAATGCTCGTAACGGTGCCCTTAACTTCCGCTATAACAATGGCGATAGCCGAATTATTGAACGAGAGTTCCGGGATATCGGTATTAGAAGCGAAACTCAAACCTATTCCCTCAATATCCGCCAGCCGATTACCAGAACACCAACCCGTGAATTTGCATTAAGCTTAGGTTTAGATCGCCGTCGCAGCCAAACGTACATCCTCGACGATCGGCCCTTTTCCTTCACAGAAGGTCCTGAAAAAGGCGAATCTAAAGTTACAGTAATTCGGTTTTCTCAAGATTGGGTCGATCGGGGCAGAAGACGAGTTTTAGCAGGCCGTTCTCAATTCAGTCTAGGGATAGATGCCTTTGACGCAACTGTCAACAATACGGGCACTGACGGGCGATTCTTTTCCTGGTTGGGACAATTTCAGTGGGTGCAGCAGTTATCGGGTAGAAATGTGTTAGTAGCGCGAATTGATGCTCAACTAACTCCAGATTCTTTGCTACCTTTAGAACGTTTCAGTATTGGTGGAGTCGATACAGTTCGCGGCTACCGACAAAACCAACTTGTTGCCGACAATGGCATTGTGGGTTCAGTGGAAGTTCGCATTCCCCTCGCGTCAGATTCCAATACACTGCAGTTAGCGCCTTCTTTTGAAATCGGAACGGTCTGGAACGATCAAGATATTGACCCAGATCCAGCTACAATTGCCAGTTTAGGACTGGGCTTGCGATGGCAGATTGCCCCCGATTTATCGTTGCGCCTGGACTACGGTCTCCCCTTAATTTCAGTTGGCGATCGGGGAAACTCGCTGCAAGATAAGGGTATCTACTTTTCAGTACGCTATCAGCCGTTTTGAAGTAGGCTGTAGTAGTTTGGTAACCTAATTGCATATTTGTGCGATCGAGTTTGCACAATTGTGCAATATATTTTCTAGCTAATTTTTATATCATATAAAAGGAAACCAATTTTATCAATTAAATCGATGATTTGTCTGACTCATATGATGTCCAGCCAATCCCCTCAGCTTCGCTTCGCCCATTATATGTTCGTAGTAAGGACTTTAGTCCTTATCCTTAATCCTTGAAAGGACTGAAGTCCTTACTACAAACTGTTGTTATTACAGGCATTTGACCGAACATTATAATATCATTAAAGGAACAAAAATCTTAAATTAACCAGAAACGGGATCTTTCTTAGTTATTTGGATAATAAGAACACACTTGCCCCACTCCGATTGAACTAAATGCTTACTGGGTAAGGAATTACCAATTACCAATTACCAATTATGATGAGCCAAGATTTACCAAAACTAGAGACACTCAAAATACTTGTAGTGGATGACCACGAACTAATCTTAAGCGGCACGATCGACTTGCTGAAACGGCAGTACCCACAAGCCGAAATCCTTACCGCTAAAACAACCCAGAATGCTCTCGAACAGGTCGAATCATTTATGCCAGACTTAGTTATTATGGATCTTTCCCTACCAGAAACCTTCGGGCACACTGCCGAAATCAATCGAGGCATCAAAAGCCTGGGAACTTTAATGAAAAACTATCCCACCCTAAATTTGGTTGTGCAAAGCAGTTATGTCAAAGCACTGGTGCGGATTAAACCAGATATCGACGCTCATGAAGGAGGGTTTACCGTAGCTGACAAAGGACTTTCCAGTGAGGAGATGTTGAAGCGGATTGACTTGGCACTCAAAGGAGTTACCCATACCAAAGATTTGAAAATGCCACCAGGGGAAGTCAAGCCAGAGTGGCTTGAGGTACTCAATCTCGCTTTTGAAGAAGAATTGGAAGATAAAATCATTGCCGATCGTATGAACCTATCCCTCAGAACAGTACGCCACTACTGGACAAAAGTTCAAGACGTTTTAGGGGTTTACCCGGAAGATGGCAAAAGTCTCCGCATTCAAACGGAAAAACGAGCTAGAGAAGAGGGGTTTATTGATTAATCGGTTTTGTTAAGGAAGAAACTGTTGTTATCTACTATTTTGAGCAAAATTAGAAAAAAATTTACCATCTGGTCTGTAGAAACCCGGCCAGGAATTGTTGCTATAGTTCTGATTGTACTCGTTCGTTTGAGTGGAGCGCTGCAATTGATAGAATGGGTAACTTTCGACTCGTTTCTGAGGCTGCGACCATCTGAACCTATCGACGAACGAATTGTGATTGTGGGAATTGATGAAGCCGATATCCGACGTATCAGAAATTACCCTATACCCGATCGCGAAATTGCCAAACTGTTAAGAACTTTGCAGAAGTACCGGCCCAGAGTTATCGGTCTTGATATTGTTAGAGATCTACCCGTTGAACCCGGTCATGCCGAACTCGGTGCAACTTTTAAAGATATCAAAAATCTGATTTTGGTGGAAAAAGTTATACCTGATTCTATTAAATCGCCCCCCAACTTACCCCCAGAAAAAATCGGTTTTATAGATTACCTTTCCGATAATGACGGCAAGGTCAGGCGTGCAATACTAGGAATAAATAAATCTGAAGACAATAAAAAATACGCTTTTTCCCTGCCTTTGCGACTGGCAGAAACGTATCTCAAAGCTAAAGGCATTGAACTAAGCAATGGCATTCGCGATCGCAAAGCAATGCGGTTTGGTTCGACTGAACTTCCTCGCTTTTTTCCCAATTCTGGGGGCTACGCGGGCGGTGATGATTTTGGTGTTCAGCTACTCCTCAATTATCGCAACGCTGGGAAACGATTTCGCACGCTATCCCTTCAAGATATTAACGATATTGAAGCCGCCAAAGGTAATTCCGATCTGTTGCGCGATATCTTGGGCGATCGCATTGTTCTAATTGGGATAACGGCTCCTAGTATTAAAGATTTTGTCAATACTTCTGCGATCGCTAATTTACAACCGGCTGGGAAAATTTATGGCGTAGAATTTCATGCCCATGTGGCCAGCCAAATCGTCAGTGCAGTTCTCGATGGACGACCCGTTTTAAAAACCTGGTCGCAGGGTTGGGAATATCTTTGGATTGTCGCTTGGGGCGTTTTAGCTATTTATTTCGGTCGGCTGACTCAATCTCCATTAAAAAACCTCGTGTATGTTGCCGCCGCCAGCCTTGGGTTAGTTGGAATTGGCTATGCTTTCATCATCGGGGGATGGTGGATTCCAGTAGCACCAGCTTTATTAATTTTAGTCATTAATGGTGCAATCTTGAACACTTTCTATCAATACGACCGATTTTTGAGGTTTCAGATTGAGCTCCGCCAACACACCATCGAACGGACATTTGTTGAAATTCATAATGGCCCTCTGCAAACACTAGCCAATATTTTGAGGCACGTTCAAGACCAAGATTTAGAACCAAATCGATTGCTCGAAGAATTGAAAAATCTGAACTGGGAAATCAGAGAAGTTGGCGAGTACCTGAAACTAGAAGCCCTAGATCGAAAGGAAAGTCTCCGTCTAGGTAGTGGTCTAATTCTAGACTTAAAGATACCGATTCGCGAGCTACTCTATGAAGTCTACAGCCATACACTCCAGCGAAACTTTCCTTCCTTTAAAACGCTCAAAGTTAAAGTTTATTCGTTCGAGCCAATTGAAGAGCAATACTTAAGCCTGGAACAAAAGCGAGAACTCTGCCAATTTCTGGAAGAAGCACTGTGCAATGTCGGAAAACACGCTAAAAATTTGACCCGTCTCAGTGCTACTGGCAAGCAAAATGAAGGCTGGTACACCCTAAGTATTAAAGATAATGGATCTAGCATTTGCTCTGCCTATGAAGGTCGGGGAACAAAGCAGTGTCTAAATCTCGCCAAAAAATTAAAAGGAAAATTTAAGCGAATCTGTCTCGGAGAGAAAGGAACTTTGTGTGAGTTAACTTGGCCCATTACGGGGACAAACTGGAATTTTGCTAGTATAAAACGTAACTTCACAACCAAGATTTTGAAAGGCAGGAACTAGACCCCTCGTTATTGTGAACCTCACTTAAACGAGAATTGCTATATCCAAAACAGCCTCACCGAGTTACCCGAAAATTAGATTAATAAGGAGGGCCAATAAGATTGCCGAGTTGTGCAATTATAACTACCTTAAAGAGCGACAGGAAATACAAACTCAAGCAATTAACTTGGCACAAGCTACTCTAGTTGGATCTAATCTATTTATTTATTATAGGACTAATACTCACACAGACGCCCTAAAAAACAAGGAGAAAAACAAAAAGGGTTGACCAACTGGTTGGTTACTTTGGCAATGGCCACAATACCCCAAGAGAGGATCTAAGGTATGAGAAAAAACGCACAAAATCAAACAAGCCATGAATATTGTGAGATTAGGTGACTATGATTTAGAAGTTGAACAACTTCCTAATCAATTAAGGCATTGGGAATTTGATGTTACCATAGTTAACAATCAGTTAGGACAAAAAACTAAATTAGCTATTAAATGATTAAAAAAGGAAAAAAGGCTAAGTTATGATGTCAATCCAATGGTTCTTTAACGAACGCATCAACATCAAAATACTCACCAGTTGTGCCTTGAGTTTAACGCTGATTGTAACTCCGGCAGTTCTGGCGGGTTATGCACCTGGCGATCAAAAGTCTCCCCCTCGCGAAAGAAAATCGGATGGAGGAACGACTAGAGGGTGTTCTGGAGGAGATATGCCACTAACTGTTCTCGCCCCTGTGAACTACATAGGACGAACGATTTCTCGATACCCTACGTTCGCTTGGTTTGTGCCTAATGATTCTGCCTCCAAGCCAATAAAACTCACGATTTACGAGTGGGTTCCAGGTGCTAAACCCCAACAAGTTCGCGAGATATCCTTGCAGAGTTCACCGGGAATTATGAAATTATCTCCGTTCTCGAATAGCGAACAAGGACTGCAACAGGAGAAACAATATCTTTGGCAAGTTGTTATCAATTGCGACCCAGATAACCCATCAGGCGATCTAGTAAGCGAGGCAACTATTGAGGTTGTAGCAATGCCTGCTGCCGTGCAAAGTAAACTCAACAAAGCAGTAAATAGCGTTGAGAAAGCTAATATCTATGCTGAGGCAGGTTTATGGTACAACGCGCTAGATGAAGCGCTCAAACTCGCCCAAGCGTCGAAACTGGGAGAAATAGGTTCAACTTTGTTAAAAGATTTGGCTGTGTCGGAAGCACCAAAAACCACTTCAGAATTGTCGCCAAAAGAACGCTCCGCTCGCGCGAAACAAATTGAAAACTTGAAGCAGATTGCAGACAGTACACGCTAACTAACCTCTAAGCAGTAATGAAAAACAACACTTCACGTCGTGCAGTTTTACAAGGTTTGATGGCTAGTGCAATTGTTATCGGGTTTGATGTAGCCAATCGTTCTTGGGTGACATCTGCCAGTGCCATATCTTTGTTTGAAAGTTTGCTACCTCTTTCTGGAGTTCTTTACTTCAGGGGGCGACAACGAGTCTAAAGAGGTTGCTCCATCAGCTTTATAGCTCTTAATTCCCTCTGATAAAATGCTCGCCCCTTAGGAAATAAACTCATCATGGACTCTACCCACTCCTGACAGGAGTCCAAGGCAATCAACCAATTTTCGCCATATAAACCAATCCAAAACTTACTATGTCTTCTTCTGTTTCTCCCTGGCTCTTTGAGACGGCTGTACAGTGCCTAATTAAATAACAGCGAGACAACTTTGTGTCGTTGAGCAAAACCTTCCCTCTTACAGGATTACAGAGAAAGTTTGCTCAGCGTTCTAGCATTTGGCGATCAGCATTGGCAAGCTAGATTGAGCCAAAAAAGCAAGCCAGATTTAGCTTTGCCTCTTTAACGGCACTCATATGTCTCCATGTCAAATAAAAAGTCACTGTACATACGATCCTAACAATTTGCTAACTCTTGGTCAGGGTATTTTTTAGCGACTGATTGGCGTTCTCACTTTGGTATTCCAGATGAAGATAATTTTTGGACTTGACTGAGCTTGACAAATTACTTGGTTTTTGGTTTTAACCGAACCGTATTGACCCCACCATACAGCCAGTTACCGATGAGGATAAAGGGTACTCGTTTTTGCAAATATATTCACCAGCTTAGCTCGGTTATTAATGTCAAAAATAGTCGCTTGATTCAATCTATTTCAGCGTTGTTAGTTTACACAACATCACTTCACTTTTTAGAGTAAGAGTAATTTCAAATTACCCCTTGCACAGTTGTGCAACGATAACTACATTAAAAAGCAACAGGAAATACAAACTTAAGCACTAAACTTGGCACAAACTACTCTAGTTTCATCCAATATATTTATTTATCGTATTATTACTACCAACCACACGCTCACCAGAAAAACCAAGGAGAAAAACAAAAATGGTTTACAAACTGGTTACTTTGGCAACTGTAAGTAGGTAAGCGCTGTAAAAAAAAATTATGTAAACGCTTGTAAAGGATCCAAATGCCCTAAGCGTGGCTAAGTTAGCCCTGTTTACATACTGTTACATAGCTGTGTTTAATCTTGCTTACCTACTTACAATACTCCGGACAGTTTTGGGAACCAGACTACAAGCTTTACACGGCAAGGATCATAAATAAAGTCGAATTAAATGCCGCGTAGGGGTGGAGCTGACATTGATTTAATTATCCACAGTGGCTCAAAGTCCTACAGAATAAGCCATTGGGCTATATAAAAACTGTCCGGACTATTGTACTTACACCATAAGCTATTTAAGATAAAAGCCATGAACCAAACACTCTCTGTCAATGCCAAGGGTTTGTACCACGGTTTCAAAAACGTCGAGCTAAAGTCAGCTAAAGTGTTGGCGATATCTTTACTTTTGACATCTACCACATTTTAGGAGATGCTAATGAATCAGCCCCAATTGATGAGATTGACTTCGATAGGATTGGTCAGCATTCTGTTACTGGGAACGCTGAGCAAGGGTGCAGGAGGACAAACCTCCATCGATCAGGCGACTTTACGTAATAGCCTCTTATCTAAGCACAATACCTATCGCAACGCGCATCGTAGCTCTGCAATGACCCTCAATGATTCTCTTAACAGCACCGCTCAATCTTGGGCTAAGCAGATAGCAAGGACTGGAGTGTTGGCACATAGTTCCTCCCGCCAACGGAACGGTGCTGGAGAAAACCTTTATGTTTTCTATACGACGGCGGGTTCTATAGCTACAGATACCCTCGCTAACAGCGCGATAAAAACCTGGTACGACGAAGTAGCAAAATATAACTACACTAATCCAGGATTTGCTACCACTACTGGACATTTTACTCAAGTAGTTTGGAAGAGCAGTACCCAATTAGGCTGTAGTGCAGCACAAGGCACCAAAACGCTTCAGGGCAAACAGCATCAAGCTTTCTATGTAGTCTGCCATTATGCTCCTGCGGGTAATGTGACAGGGCAGTTTCCAGCTAATGTCCTGAAACCGTAGTTACTGCTCTTGTGTCACTCTAAGCTTTTTTAGCTAGCTTCTAAACAGAAGGTTTAAAAAACACATCCTGATATTAATGACATGAAAATCAAAGTGACTGACTTTATTGTTTTTGGAACTTGCGCTATTCTTTGTGGGACGGCGACAATTACTATTCCAGCTCTGTCTGCTTTAGATACAAGTGTTGAGGCTATAACTTTTTATAGCTATCATGATAATAATCCACCGAACAGCAGAGCAATTAAATATCCCAAAGTACACAAAGAAGCTGGTGGGCGGGGAACTTATGAAGATCCAATTACGATTGCAGTACCCGAAAGTTTCCCGGCAAAACCTGGAACTTGGCTTTATGTAAGGGGGCTGCAAAAGTACATGATTGTAGAAGATTTATGTGGAGATTCACCATGCGGGGACCATGGAACCCAGAATTTTATTGATGTCTGGATGGAGAGCAATGAAAAAAACAATAAAGAAGTTGTAAAGAAATGTCAGGAAAAATGGACTAAGCGAACTAGAGATGGGGATCTGCCAAAGGCAGTGGTGTTCGATCCACCCAAAAATTTGCCAGTAAATACTACCCCATTTTTTGACACTAAAACTAATAAGTGCAATGAACCACCCAAAGGTTGGTAAAGGCATAACGTATATTAGTAGCTCCTCATCAATAAGCTAGAATACCTTTAGTATTTTGTGGGGAGTTTTCCTTTAATGTTTTACTGAAAACACCAGCCTTAAGAATAGTTATTGAATCGGAAGCATTTCATTTTTGTAAAAGCTAAAAAAATTGTTTGTTTAATTTATTTCTTCCACTTTTTTATAAGCTTTTATGGCCTACTCCGATTTAATATCGTAGAGGAATGCTTTCACAATGGAAATCCAAAACGTAGATTCACCTTGTAAAAATAAAGAAAAACACAAATGCCTATCCAAGAATTTTTGCAACTTTTCTCCAAAATAACCCTTAAAAGTTTTATTATAGGGGCAGTGATCGGCTTGTTTACTTACACCTTTGGCTCTTTTTTCGGAGATATAAATGGAGGGACTCAGGCTGCCTACGATCTAGGAGGGTTTTTAATGGAAGCTTTGGGAGCAATAATAGTTAGCTGCTACTGCTATTTTGTAATTAAATTTTGGCACAGAAAAAAATGGCGCTTATTGAGTAGACAACAACGATTTATTGCTAGATTTATTTCAGCATTATCTAGTTTTTTAACTTTCTATTTTACTTATCAATCAGGTTTCCGTGAGCGTATTGAAGAACGTCTACATTGGGGAGAGGCTATAAGCTATATGATTATATATGGAATAGTCTGTGTTGTATTTGGAGGAGCTATTGAATCTCTAGTTGAACTGAATGCTAACTCTCTCCCTCAAAATAAGAACTAACCCTTTGTCTAAGTTTAAATACTTGTGGATAGCCTATATATTTTTATCGCTATCCCTATTGTATGCCCGCCTAGCATTAACCACCTGGTTATAGAAATGGGGAAATAAAGACATCTGCCATTTATAAAAACGGCTGACTAAACTCTTAACAGCCATTTATAAAAATGGGTAGGTAAAGATATTAACCATTTATATAAATGGCGATGATTAACAAAGTACAAGATACGTTTGCCCCAGCGCAAATGGCACCCCTTCGGTAAAATTTTGATGTCGGACGTTCCCGAAGCTTTTGCATAAAAATCCACACAGGTTATTCCCTATGATTTCATTAGCCCTTGTTTTCATGTTGGTGGTATCGAGTCAGTCGCAAAATAGTGGAAATGCACCTTCCTCATGGGTCGTGCAGAAACAACCGGGCGATAGTGGACGGACATTTGCTGATTGGTGTCGCGAAAAGGCTTCTTTGAGTCCTGAAACTAAACATACTGTTGAGGTGTTGTTGGAGAGAGCGGAAACTACTGAGTGCGAGGCGGCGGATCGACAACTTTCGAGTCTCACGAGACTCACCCTCAACAACAATCAAATCAAGGACATCAAACCGCTAACATCCTTGACTAACCTGACTACGCTCTCCCTCGACAGCAATCAGATCGGGGACATCGAACCGCTAGCATCCTTAACTAACCTGACTTTCCTCTCCCTCGACAGCAATCAGATCGGGGACATCAAACCGCTAGCATCCTTGACTAACCTGACTTTCCTCTCCCTCGGCAGCAATCAAATCAGCGACATCGAACCGCTAGTATCCTTGACTAAACTGGCTTCGCTCTCCCTCGACAAAAATCCAATCAAGGACATCAAACCGCTAGCATCCTTAACTAAACTGGATCGGCTCGCCCTCGATGGCAATCAAATCAAGGACATCAAACCGCTAGCATCTTTGACTCATCTGACCGAGCTCTACCTCGAAAACAATCAAATCAGCGACATCAAACCGCTAGCATCCTTGACTAACCTGGCTTTGCTCTCCCTCTACAACAATCAAATTAGCGACATCAAACCGCTAGCATCCTTGACTAACCTGACTGTACTCTCCCTCTACAACAATCAAATTAGCGACATCAAACCGCTAGCATCCTTGACTAACCTGGTTGCGCTCGACCTCGATAAGAATCAAATTAGCGATATCAAACCGCTAGCCCCGACATCACCTATCACACAAACCCGCCTCACTTCTCGCCATGACCTAGATCGCATCGCGGAGAAACTGGCTGTTCCTTCGCGATCACATCCACTTGCTGGTTTCTGGAAATATGGCGATTGCTCCAATCCCTGGGGGTTAGCAATTGCTCCTGCAGGGGAAGGTCTCTACTCAATTTCGTTTTGTGGCCCTGGTGGGTGCTTTGTGCCAGGTACTTATCGGCCCAATAGTCCCATAGTCGGCGACCCAAGTTATCGTGTAGTTAACAACAATACAATTGATGTTGATGGGCGTGACGGCTTCGCTCGCTCCATTCGCTGTCCATCACGCTAAGAGCCGTCAACAACGGGCTAACAAGTCGCTGCACACCGACAACCTACAGTCTTTGGTCGCAAGCTCCCTGCGCTTCCGGTTGCGGGTGAGCTCTGGTCTTTAGGTTGCCAAATGCTGATCGTGTACTGGGCTCGATGACAGCTAGCCACAGAGAACCGAAAACTAATATCAGGGTGACAGTATGACATTTCCTGACAGACCCTCTGCACTTTCAAGCCCTAGATGGGGGAAATATATAAAAATCTACAGAGGTTATTCCCCATGATCTTATTAATATTGGTTTTCCTGTTAGTGGTATCGAGTCAGTCGCAAAATAGTGGAAATGAACCTTTCTCATGGGTCGTTCAGAAACAACGGGGCGATAGTGGACGGACATTTGCTGATTGGTGTCGCGAAAAAGCTTCTTTGAGTCCTGAAACTAAACATACTGTTGAGGTGTTGTTGAAGAAAGCGGGAACTACTGAGTGCAAGGCAGCCGAGCGACAACTTTCCAGTCTTACGGAACTCGAACTCACCCTCGACAGCAATCAGATTGGAGACATCAAACCGCTAGCATCCTTAACTAACTTACGTTCGCTCACCCTCGACAGCAACCAGATTGGGGACATTAAACCGCTAGCATCCTTAACTAACTTACGTTCACTCTACCTCCACAGCAATCAAATCGGGGACATCAAACCGCTAGCATCCTTGACTAACCTGACTACGCTCTCCCTCAACAGCAATAAAATCAGTGACATCAAACCGCTAGAATCCTTGACTAAACTGACTGAGATCGGGCTCAACAACAATAAAATCAGCGACATCAAACCGCTAGAATCCTTGACTAACCTGACACAGCTCTGGCTCGAAAACAATAAAATCAGCGACATCAAACCGCTAGAATCCTTGACTAACCTGACTGAGATCGGGCTCAACAACAATAAAATCAGCGACATCAAACCGCTAGAATCCTTGACTAAACTGACTTTGCTCTGGCTCGGCGAAAATCAAATCAGCGACATCAAACCGCTCGCATCCTTGACTAAACTGGCTTCACTCAACCTCAGCGGAAATCAAATCAGCGAAATCAAACCGCTCGCATCCTTGACTAGACCTCTTGCACAAAGCCTTTTCATAAATTTATTGGACAGGCTCTTGGGTGCATCTCACTTTTGCAAATACATCAAGCGGAAAGTTGACCATTGAGATAAGCACAGCGCAGAGAAAGGATA
>NZ_JAUBUE010000113.1:0-3419 GCF_036705305.1 Microcoleus sp. B3-D7
GTAGTAGGCATCTGGTTTACCGCTTTGGGTATCTCCACGATGGCTTTCAACTTGAACGGTTTCAACTTCAACCAATCAATTATCGACTCTCAAGGTCGCGTTATCAACACTTGGGCTGATGTGATCAACCGCGCTAACTTGGGTATGGAAGTAATGCACGAGCGCAATGCTCACAACTTCCCTCTCGACTTGGCTGCTAGTGAAGTCACCCCAGTAGCAATGGTTGCTCCTTCTATCAACGGCTAAGTTTTAGTTTTTGATTAACAAAAAGCGCTCCTAGAAATATGGGCGCTTTTTGTTTGGGGAAAAATATTTTTCAGACAGTCATGGACCCATGGATCCGCCGGCGAAGACACCGCAACTACAAAAATAAACAGTTCGCGATCGCACTCCTATCAAAGAAACCGGCTTTTTTACCGAATCTAGGGGCTGCAACCCATCTTTTCATAAAAAACCCGGTTTCTGACCACCCGTGCGTCCTCGACTAATATTGATAAGTGCGATCGCCCTTGAATTCAACATAAATAATCCCCATGATATTTGAAACAGAGAGATTAGTTTTGAAACCGATTGTGGAGAGCGACCTCAACACGCTTCATAAAATTTTTATCGATGCCTATGTGAGGAGATATCTGTGCGACGGCGAAATCTGGTCGCTACAAAAGGTTGAAGAAATGCTTGCCGAAAACAAAAAGCTGTTTGCCCAAAAGCAATTCGGTATCTGGTTTATCGAAACTAAGAGCGATCGAGAAACTATTGGATTTGTTGGTTTGTGGTATTTTTTTGAAGAAGCACAGCCCCAGTTAGTTTACGCACTGCTGCCGAAAGCGCTTAAAAAAGGTTACGCTACTGAAGCATCAACCAAAATATTGGATTATGGTTTTGATGAACTTGGCTTTAACTATCTTGTCGCAAGTTGCGATCGCCCAAACATTGAGTCGCAAAAAGTCGCAGAAAGACTCGGAATGAAACAAGTAGAAGAAAGAATTATGAATGGAAATCCGATATTATTCTTTAGAATCGATAAGTAGTAATTAGCAGTAAGGGCGCAATGCACAAATGGCTTTCGGTGGTCGGGATTGGCGAAGATGGACTTTCGGGGCTCGGCCCGATCGCCTTTACCCTCCTCTCTCGATCTCAAATCGTTGTTGGTGGCGCCCGTCACCTAGCAATGCTACCAACCGACGACACCCGCGAAAAATTGGTTTGGGCATCGCCTTTGCAGACAACAGTTGACGAGATCCTCCGCCGCCGGGGACAGTCTGTGTGCGTGCTCGCAAGCGGCGATCCGATGTGTCACGGGATCGGCGTCACGCTGTCGCGCCAGATTCCCATGGAGGAAATGACTGTGATTCCCGCAGCATCGGCTTTTAGTCTTGCTTGCGCCCGTTTGGGTTGGCCACTAGCCCAAGTTGAGACTTTCAGTTTGACAAATCGCCCGATCGCATCGATCGCCCTTGCTTTGTCCCCCGGCGCGCGCCTGCTGGTGTTGAGTGCTGACAGGCACACCCCTAGTCTTGTGGCGGCAATGTTAACACAGCGGGGGTTTGGCAGCAGTTTGATGACCGTGTTCGAGCGGATGGGCTCGGAATCGGAACGGCGGATCGAGGGGGTAGCAGCAGCCTGGAATGCAGCGGATTTGGCTGATTTGAACACGATCGCAATTGCAGTTGCAGCCGATCGCGAAACTGTGATTTTCCGTCGTACCTCCGGTTTGCCGGATGCTGCTTATCGCCACGACGGACAACTTACCAAGCGGGAGGTTAGAGCCGTTACTCTGTCAACGTTAGCTCCGATGCCCGGAGAGTTGCTTTGGGATGTGGGTGCGGGCTGCGGATCGATCGCGATCGAATGGATGCGGAGTCATCCTCGGTGCAGGGCGATCGCTATCGAACGCCATCCGACTCGATTGCAATACATCGCTGAAAATGCCTCGACTTTCGGCGTTCCCGAACTCGAAATCATTGCGGGAGAAGCGCCAGAAGCCCTGACAAATTTGCCTCAACCGAATGCTATTTTCATCGGCGGCGGTGTCACCGCAGAAGCTGTGCTGGAAACTTGCTGGAATGCTTTAGGTGAAGGCGGCCGATTAGTTGTTAATGCGGTGACTGTTGAGAGCGAGTTTAAAGTTTTGCAATGGCACGATCGTTATGGTGGGGAACTCATTAGAATTGGGATTCAGCGAGTAGCGGCGATCGGCTCTTTTCAGGGTTGGAAGCCGCTTGCACCAGTGACGCAGTGGGCGGTAGTTAAAAGGTAAAAATATAATAAAAACGAGATTCTACATCAAGAATATTATCCCGCAATTGCGATAAAATTGTATGTCACCGTACCCCGAGCCGTCGGAGGCCAGAGTCAGGACATTAGCAGTCATATAAAATAATCCCCGATCTTCTTTCTATTTATAAATACTTTGGCGAGATTTGAGTTCATAGTAGATGGCCCACCAGTATCCCAACAAGCTCGCAGGCGAGATCGTCTTAAAGCTTGGAAAATGACGGTTAGGCAAGAGGCTGAAAAATACTGGTCTTCATAGCAAAAAACAGCTACGGGGCTCGTTATGCTCCAGATAACTTATTTCTACGATTCTGTTAAAATTGATGTGGACAACATAGTAAAGCCAATTCAAGATGCAATTATTGGCCTAGCCTACGTGGATGACGATCAAATAACCGATGTTCTAGTCCGGAAGAGGAATTTATCGGGTAACTTTACAGTAGAAAATATGACCTCGACCCTAGCGGAAGGATTTGCTCGTGGCAATGAATTCTTGCACATTGTCGTAATTGATGATCTTGACCAAGAGGTACTGACATGATGGCAACCCCAACTGCAAACATAGAAAGAGAGCGATTACTGAAATTAGCAGAGGAGTATCGTGAGAGAGGTTACGAGGTTTTATTTCATCCCAACCTTGAAGATTTACCTGACTTCCTGAAAAGCTATCGCCCCGATATGATAGTGCGCCTGGGTAAAGAGTCAGTAGTTATTGCAGTCAAGTCACGCTCCTCACTCAATTCATCCTCTACTCAATATTTACGCAATTTAGCCCAAGCAGTAGCAGAAAATCCTGGTTGGAGGTTTGAGTTAGTGATGACTAACCCGGAGGATGCAGTCTATTTGCCCAAAGCTGAGGGTACTCTTCAAGAGCCTGAAATAGAAGCGCGCTTGCAAGTAGCAAAGCAACTTGTAGCACAACAACATCTAGAGTCAGCTATGCTATATTCCTGGTCTTTAGTTGAGGCGACTTTGAGAATTGTTGGGGAAAAAGAAGACCTAAGTTTGACAAGATTACAGCCACTTTTTTTAGTAAAAAAACTGGCAACTGAGCGGGTAATTTCCCAATCATATCATGTCCGGTCGATTAACCATGATATGATCGGGAGGAACACCACCCCCATCAAATAAAGAATGCCAAA
>NZ_JAUBUE010000114.1:0-3263 GCF_036705305.1 Microcoleus sp. B3-D7
CGGATATTTTTCCGAGGTACGGTGCGAGTGATGTTTAAGGATGATACGGGCAAGACTTTGACGCGCTACATTCACATTGTGCAGCGCAGGGGACAGCAGGGGGAACCTTTGGTGAATGTGAATATGAAGCCGGGGGAACGCCGTTTGGTGCAGGTGGATTTCTTGTATCCGCCGGATGCGACGCCGCCGCAAGTTTTGACTGTGCGATCGAGTAATTAGTTGGTGATTGACTGTATATTTACCCTGTCCGAAACCTGGCTAAATTTCTCACAACAAAAAGTACGATCGCTACTCGACGGGCTCGCCCTTAACATACAAAGATTCGAGAAACTTAACGGCTTCATCAAGCACAGCTTCCGGTAACTTCTCAACGAACGCGATCGCCCTTTGACGGGTTTCTGCATCAACTGCTTTGGATTGTTGCGAGTCAGTGTCTGCTAAACCGCTATTTTCAAATTGTTTTTGCTTCGATAAAGCTGTTTCTGGAATGAAACCTTCCGTCCCCGATCGAATTTAACACCGTCTATTTAGACTTTATTGAAAAAAAATATAGTTCGATCTCCCAAATCTATCACAGCGATATCTCAGTCACCGCAATATTACCCTCAAAACACACGTCAACATCAGTCCCCGCCGCCCGATCGCGCGACCCATATTCTCCGGCATAATAAAAGTATTCTCCCGACCTCCGGTACACCACCTGCAGCGGCTGCGTCGAAGGCTGGCAAAACACAATTTCCGGGTCCGCACTTCCCGGCGCTAAATGCGGCAAATTCACATTCCAGAAACACCCCGACTTTGGTTCCCGATTCAGGAAATCCGCCAACACTCACGATGTCCAACGAGTAGCGATCTCCCAATCCATTTCGAGCGGCCTTTTAATCCGGTGGGAAATTGCGATGCCCGGAATACCGTGCATAGTTGCTTCGCGCACAGCCGCCACCGTACCCGAAATATACACGTCAACCCCCAAATTGCCACCCGCGTTAATACCCGACAGCACCAAATCCGGCTTCGCACAAACGTGATGAAGAGCAATGCGAACGCAGTCTGCCGGTGTACCCCCTACAGCATACTCAAATTCTGATCGGCGATCGACATGAATCGGACTGTGAGCCGTCACTTGATGCCCGCAGCCCGACAATTGCCCCTGCGGAGCCACGCCACCATAATTGTTTTGCCTTCTACAGCCTGCAAAAGTGCTTGAATGCCCGGAGCATTGATGCGGTCGTCGTTGGTTAAAATTATTGTCATTGAAAATTTGTCTGTTACTAACGTTATTGTGTCAGTGGTGGGCGAGCCGATGCAATCTCAAATGGTAGGGGACGCGGGGATTGTGTCGATTTTAGATTTTAGATTTTAAATTTTAGATTTTAGATTTTAGATTTACTTCACAGATGAATCTGGGAAATTGAACAAGAGTCTAAAATTTTTATCTTTCCACAACATTAGTCGGGGGCTTGTATCCGTTTTTGGGCTGTGTCTGCATAACGTTAAGTGTAGTGGACTTACGCACTGAGACTGGGATCTACCAGGTTTTTTCAGCGATACCCAGGCCCTCCACGCCGTATTTTAGTCGTTAAAACCCTGTTTCTGCGCCCGGGAAGAGTTACTAATTCTATATTTACTGGCTGTGCAACTAAATTTTACTTTGCCGTAGATCTGGCGATCGACCAACATATTTCTCATCATTTGTATAAATTCTAACTGGCAAAAAGTAAAATTACGTAGTTAGCGGTTGTGACAGCCGATGATACAGAAAGTTGCAATAACGGATAGTTAGCCGTGGAATGCTTCAGCACCAATTATCCTAGCGTTTGCGATACAACCAAGTTTACGAAAGGTTCAAGAATAAACCTCGAAGAATATTGTTTTGGTAAAGGTATCAAAAATGTATAGACAAATACCTTTACAGGATAGATGATGTAAACAGGTACCGAAAGAAATCAATAAAGTCAATCCCCCCAACGATATAAAAAAGGTATTACTCTTATGAAAACCAACTTCGCCCAACCACTAACCGCGTGTCTAGCTACCGCTGGTTTAGTCATTGCTTCTTCATTACTAACTGCAACGCAAGCCCAAGCATTCAGTTTATCCGTGGCACCTGAGTACGGTAGTACCAACAGCCTGGGCAACGTTATCGGCACCGGTGCTACTGCAACATTGGACTTCAACTTTGTCCAAAGTGGAGCCGATTTGCTCCTGAATTTAGGCATCAAGAATACCACTGGCACTCAGGTCACAGCCGGTGGTGCAACAGACTCTTCTCTCGTTGCCGTGGCATTTGACGTATTGAGTGGCGTTAATGCATCGGTTAAATCTACCGCAGGCAGCACTTTTACAGCGTTTTGGCAAAACGTTGATATTAGCGGTTTGCAAGACGGTTTCGACTATGGCATTAGCACTCCGCGCAAGAGCTTTAATGGTGGAAACGCTAATGGAGGCTTATATAAAAATCAGTCTACTTTGGTTAGCTTTTTGCTAACTGGCAGCAGTCTGAGTGCGGCTCAGGCAGAAAATGCTTTCTTGACGGGATTTCAGAATGGTACGCTTAAGGCAGGGGTTCGCTTCCAGCAGGTAGATGGGTCTCGTGTTGGCACCAGTGACAAAGTTATGGCCGGAGTTTCCCCTGATGCTGAGCCAGTGCCCGAACCAACAACTATTGCAGGTATGGTGATGGGGTTGGGAAGTTTAGTAGCAGCCCGCCGCAAGCAGGCAAAAAAAGCTCTTGCTTAAATTGTCTCAGGGGTGCAGGCCATCCATCGGCAGAAAAGCTCATCGCTTTTCTAGTGAATGCAGGTTAACTTCTAGTATCAACTCATAAGAGCCAGCGCAGCTATAGTGCTTCTGGCTCTTATTTATGCTCTACATTTTGTCAAGGTGAAGAACAAAAAATTTGCGATGTCCGAATTGCTGCAAAAATAGACCTAAAATCCCAACCTCACCAGAAAATATAAACCAAGTTGTGGTAATGTTCTGTGTCGGTTGCTATGTGGCAATCTTCTGCAAGTTCAGTTAAACGCGCTCTCAGCAATGTTTTTGCCAATTTTCCCCTTAGCTCAAACAATCCCCGCACCTGGGACCCAACAAGTCATCATCGAGCGAGAATTCCCGCTGCCGGAAAACGAACTGGATTTGCCAGCGCCTCCAACAACCGCCCCGCTGAACACCCTGACGGTGCCTCAGCAAGTGCGCGTTTTACCGGGGCAACTCGACAGCATCCCGGTTTTCAACAGCAACAGCCCGGAAGTTGTGCAAAC
>NZ_JAUBUE010000058.1:0-35014 GCF_036705305.1 Microcoleus sp. B3-D7
AGATGGAAATCCATGAGCTTAGCCTCTAGCATAAAGTTCCTATATTATACAGTTTCCACCGCCAACCCAGAAGAGCCATCTTGCTTGCACTCAAAAAAACCCGGTTTCTACGCAAAATCTTCGTTGTGAGCGATCGACGTTAACGTAGAAACGGGGTTTTTGACCCGGCCTGCATCCAGAAAGGATAGCAGCTAAAGTATCCGAAAGCCTCACCCGAAAGCAGGAAGTAAAAAACCTGTAAAGCCTCAAGCTAAAGTACCAACTAAACCTAAGTCAAAATAGCCTGCAAAAACTATCTTCAAATCTAAAATTTGAACCTATGGAGGAATTTTATTGCTCCATAGGTTCAATGGAACTAACCGAATCGACTTCCCTCGACTTGTTCCTCGAAACTTCCAAAACATCAACAGTATTCTTAATAAAACCAGCCATCGGCACAGCAACTAACAAACCTGCTACTCCTGCCACCTTAACCCCCACCAGCAGCGCCACTAAAATCCACACAGGATTGAGACCGATAAAACCGCCTAATAACCGAGGAGCAACCCCGCTTTCAATTATTTGCTCAATTACTGTAGCGACAGCTAAAACTGTGACGCCGAGCCAAAAGTTGTTTAATGTGATCAGCAAACTGACAATGCAAATACTGAAAGGTGCCCCGAAGGGAATCATAGTCATTACACCAACACCCAAACCGAACAGAAGTCCGAAGGGAACTCGCATAATTAAAAAAGCAACAGTGATAGACAGTCCCATCAAACCCGCCAAAGTTGCTTGCCCGACGAAGTAGTTGTGGAAGCTTCGCGCCAGCAACTCTCGCAATTGAAGGCTCTGCTTGGAAGGAAACCATTTAAACAATCCTTCCCATACGCGATCGCCGTGCAAGAGCAAGTAGAATGTCACGACTATTGTGAGGAGGAAATTCAACAGACTGTCGGCAGCACCCAAGCCAAATTTGAGAATTTCGCCAGTGAGAGACTGCAATTGAGATGAAAGTCGATCGCTCAATTTGGTAGTCAAACCGCTGACATCAATGCGGAGATTGCGATTTTCCGCCCACTTGTTGAACGCTTCAATCTGTTCTGTGCCAGAAACTATCCAAGTCGGCAGTCGGGTGGCAAGTTCAGTAATTTGGTTTAGCAGAATGGGGGCCAGAGTCAGACCTAGAACCACCAATAGCAGTAAAGTCAAAAACAATACCGACAAAACTGCTCGATCGCGCTTCAAGCCGTATCTGTGCAGAAAGCGCACTGGATAATCTAGCAAAAAAGACAGCACTGTAGCCACTACCAAAACTGTAATCAGGGCGCGAAAATATTCAAAGACTAGGAGGGCTAACCAGCAGTTGAGTACCGCTAGGGGAAATACCAGTCCGTAAGTCCACCACTGCGGCAGTTGAGTGAAACGTCTCATCTAAGTTAACCGAGTTAAAATTTGAGATGAAAGATGTGAGATTGACGCTGCTATTCGCCGTTCTCCGTTAACCATTTTATAGTGCATTTATTTATACCCGACTGCTAAAAATTCCCCGTTGCTCTGCCAGGGGAAATTGGGTTGCTGCCAGGCAATGCCTGCCACAACCATGTTATATCAAATCCGGTTGTATCAGAATGATAACTAATAGGTCGTAAGATTTAATGAACCGCGAAGGTGCGTCTGACGCGAAGGAAGAGAAACAATAGAAAGAAGAAGATGCAGTCTTTCCTTCGTGCTCTACCCTACCCTTGGGGAACTCCTGCGGGGAAGGGGATCGGCTTCGCCGAACGCGTCTTCACGGTTTAATCATTCCGATCCTACCGGATTTGATATTATATCGTTTCCGCTAGTATGGATATATTAACTGCGAAACAAATATTTTTTGCTGCTGACCGGGCAGCGGTTTGCAGCTCGCAATTCAACCTTTTTCCCCGTGCCGTTCGAGAGCTAATTGAATTAAACGGTCTACTAATTCCGGGAAAGAAATGCCGTCCGCTGCCCACATTTGCGGATACATACTGGTAGCTGTAAAGCCGGGAAAAGTGTTAATTTCGTTAATCAAAACTTCTCCGGTTGATTCAATGTAGAAAAAGTCTACTCGCGCTAAACCTGCCGCGTCTATAGCCAAAAATGCTTGTACTGCCATTTCTTGGATTTGCGAGACGATCGCAGCGCTGACTTTTGCCGGGATTGAGCAGTCGGCTTGTCCCTGGGTATATTTAGTTTCGTAGTCGTAGAAATCGCTTTGAAAACTAATTTCTCCCACCGTTGAAGCTTGGGGGTTGTCGTTACCCAAAACAGCACATTCTAATTCTCTAGCAACCACACCAGCTTCGACAATTATCCGCCTGTCGTAGCTGGCGGCGCTGTCGAGAGCTGCTTCTAATTCAGCGCGCGATCGAGCTTTAGAAATTCCCACAGACGAACCCAAATTCGCCGGTTTGACAAAGCAAGGATAGCCCAAAGTTGCTTCAATTTTATCGCACAGTTTGGGGAAAACGCAAGGATTAGACCAGATTTCGGAACGGTTGACAGCGATGTATTTTACCTGCGGCAAACCAGCCTGAGCAAAAGCCATTTTCATCGCAATTTTATCCATTCCCAGCGCCGAACCTAAAACTCCGGAACCGACAAAAGGAACTTGCATTAATTTCAGCAACCCTTGCACCGTACCATCTTCGCCGTTTGGCCCGTGCAAAACAGGGAACCAAACATCTACGGCATTAAAATTAGGAAACTGTCCAGCGGGAGAGTCGTTTTGTCCTGGTTCTTCCTCTATTTCCAGAGGTTTTCCGGCGGCTAAGACTTGTTGAGGTAATGTTCCCGACAGCCAGCGGCCGTTTTTTTGGATGTAAAAGGGCAGAACTTCGTATTTAGAGGCATTTTCGTCAGCAGCGAGGGCACGGGCGATCGCCCGCGCCGAACTAATTGAGACTTCGTGTTCCCCCGATCGCCCCCCGAACAATAGCCCGATCCGCATCTTTGTCATTTTTCAATACTCCCGGTACTTTTTGACAAATATACACGCAGTTAGCGCAGCTATCACAGGAAGTATGCGACAGAAACTAAGAATTAAGCATAAGCTGTTGCGAATTTAAATTGTATATTGCGGGCGGTATCGAAGAAACTCCCCAGTCATTGTTTGATTATTTCTTGACATACAATTTAAATGCCCCAACAGCTTACAGCATTTCTCCGGTCAAACTAAAAGCGCGAATATCTGTAATTTTAACCGGCACAATTTTACCCGCCAATTCTGCAATATCGCCCTTAAAAAATGTGAGACGATTGCCGCGAGTGCGTCCCATCACCTGAGTTGAATCTTTGAGATTCTGGACTTCCACCAAAACCTCTTCAGTGCGTCCGAAATAGCGCTGCGATCGTTCCATCGCCGTTGTTGTGACTACATGATTGATTCGTTGCAGGCGATCGGCTTTCACCTCCTCACTCAACTGATTTTCCCACAAAGCCGCCGGCGTTCCCGGGCGCGGGGAATAAGCTGCAGTATTCACCAAATCGAAACCCACGTCTTCGATTAACTTCAAAGTCTTCTCAAACTGCGCTTCCGTCTCCCCAGGAAAACCGACAATCGCATCCGCAGTAATCGAAGCATCCGGCATATAATGGCGAATTGTATCAATAATCCGGCGGTATTTCTCCTGAGTATAACCCCGCGACATCGCTTTCAAAATATCATTATCCCCGGACTGAAAAGGAATGTGAAAATGTTCGCAAACCTGCGGTAATTCCGCACAAGCCTTAATCAATCTTTCCGTAAAATAGCGCGGGTGGCTAGTAGCAAATCTGAGGCGATCGACACCAGGCACATCCTGCACAAAATAAAGCAAATCCGTCAAAGTATGCTGGTGGCTGCCGTCCGGTTTTGTTCCAGGCAAATCGCGTCCGTAAGCATCAATATTTTGCCCCAATAAAGTTACTTCCTTGTAACCTTGACGGCCCAAATCCTCCATTTCCGCGCGAATTGCCTCCGGCATTCGCGACTGTTCAACCCCGCGAACATTGGGGACAACACAATAAGTGCAGCGTTCATTGCAGCCGTAAATTACATTCACCCAAGCAGTCACCTTGCTGTCGCGGCGCGGCTTAGTAATATCCTCCATAATCTCAACAGCTTCAGTCGCCACAACTTGATTGCCCTCAAAAACTTGTTCCAGCAAATCTTCAAGTCGGTTAGCGTGTTGCGGCCCCATTACTAAGTCTAATTCCGGCACTCTCCGCAGCAGCGCTTCACCTTCCTGCTGCGCCACGCATCCAGCTACAATTAAAGTTAAACCAGGTTCTTGGCGTTTGCGATGAGCTTGCCTTCCGAGGTTAGAATAAACTCTTTGTTCGGCATTGTCGCGAATCGTGCAAGTATTGTAGAGAATCAAGCTAGCTTCGTTCGGGTCTTCCGAGAACTCAAAGCCCATATTTTCCAGAATGCCGGCCATCCGTTCCGAGTCGGCTTTATTCATCTGGCATCCGAAAGTAGTGATGTGATAGCGGCGGGGTTTAACGGTCATGGCGAATTGCAGGCAAATAAAAAATATAGGTTTTCAACCTTAACACTTTATTATAACACTTCTCTGTTAAACGACATAGATCTGGTAATTGGGAATTTTAATAATTATAGGGTGTGCAATGCGCCCCTTATCGCTACAAATAGTTTTAGATACCGACAAAATCTGCGAAGTCGGGTATTTAGCTATTCTGTTTTTTTAGTGAGATAAAAAATGTAAAATTGTTTTGGCAATACCTTGTGCAGCCAAATAAGGAACCCCATTGCCAACAGTTTTAAACATATTAGTTAATGTCATCTTAGCCGGCAGGGCAAAATCTTTTGGCAGTGACTGAATAGCCAGTGTTTCTGCAACAGAAAGCCGGCGAAGTTTGTAAGGGTGCAAGTGAACTTCGTTATTGCCGTAACAAGCTGTTGGCGAATAACGCCATCGGTGCAATCGCTTGAAAGATTTTTTTGAATCATCTCCTTCATCAACGGAAGCAAACCGCTTAAGGCCTGCTTTGGGTTGGAAATAGTGTTTGGCATTGGGATGGTTGAGAACGTCATTTTTTTGGAACCAAAATTCTACCGTTAAATCTTGGGGAATGCCATCAGGACAAGGCACGAAACCATCATCTGCAAAAGCTGTTCTATCAGGCCAAGGATGAGAAAAAATTTCTGAGTTGGGATATAATACCTGACTTTGCCAAGGAAATAAACTTTCGGCTAACATTTGGCTTTTTTCCTCTAGGGAAATACCCAGATTTTTGAGAAGGTTTTTTCTAAATCCAATCAAAATAATTCTATCCCTATCTTGCGGGACACCGTATTCTATCGCATTAATTAAACGTTCGGCAAAAACGTATCCCGAATCAGCCAACTGATGTTTTAGTTCGCCGTAAAAAGCCTTATGTTTTTTGGTTCTCCACAAACCTTTGACATTTTCAAATAAAAAGAAATCTGGCTGCTGCTGACAAATCAATTCAATGTATGAAGCTGAAAGTTTGCCTTTATCTCCTTCCCCACCCCGGTTTTTGCCACCAATAGAAAAGTCAGGACAAGGCGGCCCCGCGATAAATCCCACAATATCGTGATGCTTGCGGGCATCCTGCATCAATTCCCGCAGGCGAAAAGCTGCTTCTCCCTCTACAAGTCGAGTTACATCTGCTTCCTCTCCTTCGCAATATCCGTATTCTGGTAGCGGCAAATTCAGACACTGCCGAGAATAGCGGTATGCTTGCATGAAAGGTGGGAAAATTTCATTGACATACGCTACATTAAAGCCGATCGACTCAAAACCCAGATCGAGCAAGCCAGAACCAGAAAAAAATGAGAAAATACAAGGAGGACGGTGCATTTAAGGATCGCAGCAATTTTGAGTTGAGCTTACTATAAATTATGTTGGGTTTCCCGGGATCGGTACACCTGGCTAGAAATTATATTGGGAATTGGGAATTGGTAGAATAGCCGAGGCGGGTTTATTAGATTATTGGTTTGAGGCGATTATTGTGGGTAAAAACCGTCCCTACAGGTATTATTACAACCATTGCCCGCCTCGGAAACGCCAGTGGGGAAACAAAATCCGCATCAGTGTTTGGGATGCCAGATAAATAGCCAGCCACACTAAACTATAATGCAAAGCAAAAGCTCCCAAGTCAAAATCTTGTGCAGGTATCCCCGGCAAACCGATACTTTTGATTAAAAATAGCACAAAAAGTGCTTCCCAAATTCCAGCGAGTAATTGAAACGCGCCCGGCCAATCTCGATCCCAGCGGAACTGCTGGATGTATATATATAAAGCATCCCAGCCGAGACCAAAAATCGCTACATACCCTAAAACCCAGAAAAAAATGGAGCCGGATTTGGAGGTCATTAAACCTATAAAAAAGGGCAGGGTTACTAAAACGCCTACTGTTGCAAATAGCAATAACCGAGTTTGCCAGCGGCCGAATAAGGTGGGGGTCATGCGATTTTAGATTTTAGATTTTAGATTTTAGATTACATGGAAAAATTGTTCGATTTTGAATTGAGATTTTAGCTTTTAGATTGAACGCGAAGCTCGTTTAAATCAATTAAATCCCGTACATTGCTTGTTGCCGAACTTCGTCCTTCAAGTTAGTCGGGAGATTTATTGAAAATCCACTTCAACCACTGCACGAACGATCGCCAAACGCTCAATTTCCGCACACCAGCAACTCGGTTGGCGGCCAGACTTTCAACCGAACGCAAGGCGGCGTATTGCAAGCCCAAAAAACTGTCAACCGGCGCGTAAGGCCCTCCCAAAGTAATTGCGCCGGCTGCATATACCCGGCCTTCTGTGTTGCTAGCAGAAGAATTCCGCAATTCGGGCACTTCAAAATCGTTGTTAACACTCAGCCGGCCCAAACCGTTGAGGGGAAGATTATACTGAGCTACCAAATCGTTTAACAGCGGACTGGTTTTTACCTTAGCGTCCAAACCCGTAGCATCAATAATAAAATCAGCTTCTAACTTAATTTGCCCCTTGAGTTCCTTCTCCTGAATGTACGTCACTGTGCGGTTTTGACTGTCGCGCTCAACTCGCTCGACTTCACCGAAGGTAATTTGATACCATCCTTGACTTAAACCTTCTTTGACAATCCGCCGCCAGTCGCTGCGCTGGGCTGTGGTAGTGCCGCCCCAGTCTGTGAGCAACTGCGGCCGCAATTCCGGGGCGGCTTGTTCCAAAAGTACGCGGAGTTCCCCGCCCCAGCAAGCTTTCGGCCAGTTGAAAGGTTGAAATTCGTAGTGATTTTCGACTCTTCGCTGAGCAAGTTTAAATTTGTTACCTTGAGGTTTGGGCGATCGCATCAAATGCAATACTTGAATGTTGCGGTTCCGCTGTCGCGCTTCGTAAATTCGCTGCACCACCCGCGAAGCCACAATTCCCCGGCCTCTAATTAACACGCTGCCGCCGCTGGCCTCCAATTTTTCGTAAACGCCGTCGTGGCTTTCATAAGCGTTGACAACCGACTCAAAATCCTGAGTTTTTTCGCGGTAAGCTTGCAAATCGGGCAGAAATTGAATGGCGGGATAGCCGGTGGCTAAGTGTACGTATTTGGCGATTAAAAAAGCGTGCTCGCGGTGATCCGCATCCGATCGAGAATAAGCGATCGCGTACCTGCCGTCATCTGTTTTGCGAATTCCGCGCACTCTACCGTAGCGAAACATCTGATTCCACCCAATTCGATCGACTTCCCTGTCAATAGAATCAAACACATTACCCGCGCGAGGCGTATAAGTTTCGGCAAAAGTCGGTTCAGCAAACACTTGCCACATCAACTTCAACGACATCCCCAAACGCCCTTTCCGCAATTCCTGCCAAGCTTCCCGCAAAGCATAGGGAGGCCACCCCCAAATGTTGTCTGGACAAGAGTCAGAATTCGATCGTAGGCGTTCCCGCAGCGGAATTTGAGAATTGAGACACAGACGCAGATAGCGGGCGTAAGGCTGGTTTTCCATGCCCAAAACCGCAATTCGATCGATTTTCACGCCGCAAATTCTGAGCAAATCCACCCAAATAAAGCTGCCCAAACCGCCGCCAACGGCAGCCCAATCAACTTCTGTCACAGGGAGTCCCCTAGATTCGAGCGATCGCATTGACACTTGAGAAGCTTGCAAAAATTCGATCGGCGGAAATTCTCCCCTACTACTTGTTTGAGGAAGCTGCAACATTACTGGCTGCCCCAACGCGGGATCTGGCCCATTGGTCTGCGGGTTAAAGAAAATGTGAAAATTGACCGACGGCATTTCAGGGGAATTAACAGCAAAAGAAATGCCGATCGCGTAGGGCCCAACTTGCAGCATATCCCCGTTTGCCAGCACGCAACGGGTTTGGCGAAAGCCGTTGACAAAAGTACCGTTGCGGCTGCCCGTGTCAGTAAGTAAAATACTGTTACCTTCGGTGCCAATCACTGCGTGAAAGCGAGAAACTTGACTGCTGCTGAGGGCAATTCGAGAAACTCGTTTCCCGTTGATTGTGGCGGGCATAGCTTCAAAAATTCGTCCCAAAGCGATGGGTAAGTCGAGTATCGGGGATCGACAATCCCCCGTAGCTGTATCTGTCCAAGTCAGTCGCAGGCGCAAGGGTTGAGAATTCATGATTATTTTTTAAACATCAGCCGTCGGCTTTGAGCTTTCTGCAAAAAAAGATTTTTGAAGTTGAGAGTGTTTAGCGGATAGCCCGACTTTGCATTTTTCAAACTTTTACGGAGAGATCATCACACTCGCCGCCGCCGCCAAAGAAGTACCGCACCACGGACACCCCGCATTCAACTGCGCGTAAGGCGAAATTCGGCTGCATTTGGGACACTGCAAACCGTATTTTGAAGGCCCCGTCTGCTGAAAATTACCAGGTGCGGGAGGCCCAGACAGCAAAACTGTCTGGGGCGCGGCTACCTGCACCTCCGTCACATTCACCACCTCGATTTGCACTTGCCCTAAATGGATGTGACTTCCCGAGTTCAATTTTGCTTCGCCTCGGGCGAGAATTTTTCCATCTACCAGCGGCGGATTGCTTTCGCGCAAATTCCGCACTGCATACTCCTGCAATTCCTGATTAAAAAATATTTCAACGTGCAGCCCCGATACGCTGGGATGCGAAAATACTATATCGCACTTCGCCGGATCGCGCCCTAGCCTCACGGTTCCCGGATTTTTGCTCGGCTGTCCGTTTTGAATTGTCTGAGTTTGACGCACCCCAGCTTCTGTCCATGCTAAAGTGAGCTGGTTTGTCATGATTTTATAGTTAGCTCAAAAATATAATAAAAAAATATTAGCTGATTTATTTTGAGGACGGACTTCCTCACCAAAAAACTTAATTATAATTATTGACGCCCACTCGATCGAACTTCTAATATCGTTTCCGGTTGCATCGGAATAATAAAATCGAGTCAACAGTTAACACTCAACTATTCAGTTTTTCGACCCGCCCGTCAAGAGTCAACAGTCAACAGTCAACAGTCAACCATCATGAGGAGTGCAACCGGAATTGATATAAAAATATTATGTGCAGCTAAACAAAAAAGCCCTGAATTCGGGGCTTTTAGTGCTCGTATTGGCTGTTTTTGAGAGACTGACTCGCGCTTGCGCGCTTTTCTTTCCCGCAAAATTATTGACTGCAGTGCAGCTTTGTTAAAAATTTGCCGTTAAAGATTGAGCAGCGATTGCTAAAAACTAATTCCTGTGGGGTTTTCACATTTGCGAAGCTTTGGTGCGCTAGTCACGAATTTTGGAGGTGGGGCGATCGAACTACCTTGGTAACTTCGATCGCCCCACCTCCTCAAACGTTTACTGTCCTAGTGCTATCTCTCACGCTGCAACTGTGCAATCTTTCATTACAGGGCCAGCCTTGAAAGACTTAAGCTTCGCTCTTGCGGCTTTTGCGACCGCCTTCGCGACCAATTTGAGCCATGTGTTCGCGATTTCTGCTGACAGCTTCGCCGCCTTTTTGACCAGCTTGTCTGGCTTCTTCAGGGGTGAATTCGTGTGCAGTTCCTTTCTCGTGTGCAGCTTTTCCGCCTTTGCTAGCAATTGCGCGCTGTTTTTCTGCATCCATAGAAGCGAATCCGCGTTTGCTTTTCTCAGCCATGACTGTCTCCTTGTTTGTTTCTGATTTTTTAGCTCGATCGCGCCTTCGCCTCCCACTGTCATGGTTACTTCCAGTCAGTGGTGAGATATCCGACGGTAAATTATGAAACCTCATCAGACGAATCTAAGCTTTTGGTTTAACTCGCAGGATGAATATTTCATAATTTACAAATGTGAACTAAAAATAGTTCACGCCCGGGCACTATAGTTAGAGCCGCCAATGTTTTAAGCTGGTTACTGTCTTTCCATCATTCTATAAACCCCCCCAACTTTTATACCTCTTTCTCAGGTATAGTCATTCTTTAGTTCGCTGGAAGGATGGAACCGAAAGCTGATTGGCAGTAGACTCAGAGGATTTTTTGACTTAACCGCGCCACATCAAAAATTAAAAGTCCAAAGACGGATGCTTTTTTGGTCTTTTTACTTTTTTTTTGATGCCTTCCGCGCTTGCCAGTTATCCCGATGTTAGTTGGTCTGCCGATCGAGTTGTTTCTGGTAAGCGATATTTTGGGGCGCAGCGCAGAACGTACTCGATCGCACTTATCAAGTTTACCTTATGACCTATCGAAACATACATCGGTTTTACCCCTGTTTGCGTCCTTAGCGCTGCGCCTACCGTTGATCCCTCCAGCAGCAAGGGTTGCCAACTGCCCCGGTCGAGTCCGACTTCTGAATGTTCTCCAATAAATCGATTTTTGGCAACTCCGATTGTGGGAATCCCGGTCAAAACCCCCAAATGGCACGCAAGACCGAATCTGCGGGGGTGGGCTAGTCCTTGACCGTCGCACAATATCAAGTCTGGCCTCAAACTGATATTTTCCAAAGCTTCGAGAACTGCCGGCACTTCTCGAAAAGACAGGAAACCCGGAATATAAGGAAAAGTGGTAGGACTGCGAACCACAGCTTGCTGCTGCAACTGCAAGTCGGGAAAGCTCAGAACGGTTACAGCGGCCCGCGATACATCGTTTACACTGTCGTAGCCGACATCTACGCCTGCGACGTACTGAACTGTCTCCAGTTGATTGGCGGTAATTACCTCTGACCGAAGCTGTTCTTGAATGGCGATCGCCTCTTCAACTGTCTGCGGCCAAGGGTGTCGCTGCAACATTTTGATTTCTCTTCAACCGTTCTCATCTAAGCTTAACTTCTTTTCGGCCATTTTTAAACTCGGATTTTTATCGTTTGTAGCTATAAATTCCTAACTTGCCCAAGGAGTCTTTTTTCCTACTCCGGAGGGTTGAGCAAGGCGACCTAGGCTAATTTTACAAATAGAGTCTGTAGGTCGGAGAGTAAAATTCTATCTTTCGCTTGTGCTTGAACCCACCCCCAAAGGTTTTATCGACACCCTTCTCCAATTTTCTACTCAAAATTTACAAAAAATACCTATTTGATGCTGATTTTTTAGCTTTCTAGAAAGCTTTATCTTTCCGATCGCCATTTTATCGCTTGTCAAAGAGCGATCGAGTTCTTTCTTTACTTCTGCTTTATCTAAAAAAGTCCTCTTTGTCAAGATGATTGAAACATTTATTAATCAATAATCTCACCCAGCTACAAGTGCCATTGTACATCCCCGCTCATCGAGCTAAGAGGTTCCCTGAGCCTCGCAACTATATGACTTTTATGAAAAAAAATCAATGAATTTATGAGCTGTTGCACCATTAACATGAAGCTATAATCTTAGATAAGATGAATATAAAACTAACATCAAGTAACACAACATAGGTGAATCAACATATGAAAACCATGCAAAGTGTTAAGTACAACCTAGCTCTCTACATCGTCGGTGGCATCGTCTTCATTATCGCAGCCTTGATTTTAAGACCTTTTACCCTTGTCGGCCCAGGGGAACGCGGCGTTATGATGCGCTTCGGGAAAGTTCAAGACGCGATTTTAGATGAAGGCATTCACCCGATTTTACCGATCGTCACCTCTGTAAAAACTCTCA
This sequence comes from Microcoleus sp. B3-D7, assembly GCF_036705305.1. Lineage (NCBI taxonomy): Bacteria > Bacillati > Cyanobacteriota > Cyanophyceae > Oscillatoriales > Microcoleaceae > Microcoleus > Microcoleus sp. B3-D7. The sequence continues at coordinate 12,030 of NZ_JAUBUE010000058.1, forward strand.
GCGTGCGGGTACAAAAAACAGATTTGAAAGCCGATGCAGCATCCAAAGATTTGCAAAGCATTACTACAGATTTGGCAGTCAACTGGAATGTAGATCCCGCCAAAGTAAATCAAATTTACCAACAAATAGGAGACGAAGAAAAAATTGTTACCAGCATTCTAAGTCCGGCAATTTCTGAAGTTCTCAAAGCAGCAACTTCTAAAAAAACCGCAGAAGAAATTATCACTAAGCGCACCGAACTAAAAACAGAAATCGACAACAGCCTCAAAAAGCGTTTGGAACCTTACGGCGTCATTGTCAGAGATGTTTCTTTAATCAATTTTGGCTTTTCTCCAGAATTTAGCAAAGCCATCGAATCCAAACAAATAGCAGAACAAGAGGCCAAACAAGCAGAATTTACAGTTCAAAAAGCAACCCAAGACGCTCAAGCTGAAATCAACCGTGCTAAAGGTCATGCAGAAGCTCAACGCTTGCAGCGACAAACTTTAACGGCCGAAATTTTGCAGCAGCAAGCAATTGAAAAATGGAACGGTCAGTTTCCGACAGTAATGGGAGGAGGCGGAACTTTGCCATTAATTAATATTGCGCCGCCGACTTCTCAAGCTGCAACTCCTGCTAAATAAGCTGCTGCAAATCATGATTGCCAGGGCGCGGGGAGAAGGGGAGAAGGGGAGAGGGGGAGAGAGTCTGAGGGGGAGAAGAATGGAGGGTTTTTCACTGCGGAAGTGAAGATGTGCTTTTTTAAATGCCCAACAGCAAGGGTAGAAAATACCAAGCAACTAACGTGAAATCCCGCTTACTTAAATGCGGAGATACAATTTACGTTGCGCGAGTCCTGAAAAACGTTAGAGTAAGAAACAACTCGGAAATTGTAAAGGTTTGCTTGAAAGTTCGGCTGATGGGAGATCGGGAGAACCAGTCAATTTCTAATTTAGATGAAGTCGGGGATGTCGGCGATCGCCATACTGCGTCAGAAGCCCTGTGGCTGCGCGATCGAGCCTTGGCAGCTACTAGCAGCGGCATTGTCATTGCTGACGCCAATGCACCGGATTGTCCCATAATTTATTGCAATCCGGCCTTTGAACGGATGACAGGTTACTGCGCCAGTGAAATCTTGGGGCGTAATTGCCGATTTTTGCAAGGTCCCGATACAGATCGAACTACTGTAGCTAATATCCGCGAGGCCTTGCGCCAAGGTCGAGAAATCCAGACACCAATCAAAAATTACCGCAAAGACGGCACTCCGTTTTGGAGCAAATTATCGCTATCTCCCGTGCGAGACGACAACGCTAATTTGACTCATTTTGTAGGAGTTCAGTCTGACTTGTCGGAACCAATATGTGAAGTGCAGCAAGCATTGCAGCAAGCTAACGACCAACTGCAAACGATTTTGGAAGCAGTTCCGGGAACAGTATCTTGGATTAGCTCGGATTTGCGCTATTTGGGGGTTAACCAGCACTTAGCCAAACTGCATGGTTTGCGGCCGTCGGCTTTTGTCGGTCAAGATATTGGTTTTCTGGGCGCTAGCTCGGATTTTAACTCTTTTGTGGTGGAGTTTTTTGCCGGCGACGCTACGGAAGCGGTTAAAGAACTCAACGTTAAGGTACAAACCGACGGCGGAGAGTCGGAGGGATACTATTTGATTGTGGCTCAAAAGTACGATCGCGGCAGAGCAGCTTGTCTGGTAGGGATAGACATTACCGAGCGCAAGCGGGCAGAAGAAGCTCTGGTGCTGACTCGCAAGGCGGTGGAAAGTTCGAGTGACGCGATCGGGATCAGCGATGCGAACGGCACTCACATTTATCAAAATCAAGCGTTTTCTCAGCTATTTGAATGGGACACCGCAGAGGAATTTAAACTAGCCGGAGGTATATCGGCAGTTTTTGCTGACCCCGCAGTCGCCAGGGAGGTACTCGACACGATCGCCCAGGGTTATTCTTGGTCTGGTGAAATTACCAACCGCACTAAAAGCGGTGAAACTTTGCAAGTCTTGCTGCGGGCCGATGCTATTAAAGACCCTACAGGGAAAATTGTCGGTCTGATTTACATGAATACCGATATTACTGACCGGAAGCGCACCGAACAAGAGCTGCGGCAAAGCGAAAAGCGCTTTCGATCTTTGATTGAAAATGCTAGAGACATTATTGTGATTCTCGACGAGAAAGGCTTTTGCCGTTATGTCTCTCCTTCCCTAGAGCGGATTTTGGGCTACCCGACGGCGGAAGTCCTCGGCCGGTCTATATTTGACTTGATTCACCCTGACGAATTGCTGATAGTGGATCAAGTGTTCAAAGGTGTCATGCAAATGCCGAGAGTTAGCCAGGGAATGGCGGAATACCGAGTGCAACACAAGGACGGTTCGTGGTGCGTGTTGGAAGCGGTGGCGACTAATTTGCTCGACGAACCTTCGGTGCGGGGAATTGTGGTCAACTGTCACGACGTGACTGAGCGCAAGCTGGCTGAAGAACAATTGTTGCACGATGCTTTGCACGATGCGCTGACGGAGTTGCCGAACCGTGCTTTGTTGACTGACAGGTTGGGGCAAGCTTTTGCCCGCGCCCAACGGCATCCGAGCGAGCAGTTTGCGGTGCTGTTTCTGGATTTGGACAGGTTTAAGGTGATTAATGACAGTCAGGGACACCGCACGGGCGATCGGCTGTTGGTGGCTGTCGCTCGCCGTCTCTTAACTTGTTTGCGGCCAGGCGATACGGTGGCTCGTCTGGGGGGAGATGAGTTTGTGATTTTGCTGGAAGAAATTCATGGTGTTGATGAGGCGATCGCCCAAGCAAAGGCAATTCTCAAAACGATCGAACGACCGCTGAATTTGGAAGGTAATAAAGTTTTAATTACTGCTAGCATCGGCATTGCTTTGAGTACCCACAAATATCAGTGGCCGGGAGATATTTTGCGCGATGCTGATATTGCAATGTACCGGGCAAAAGCTCTCGGTAAAGCTCGCTACGAAGTTTTTACCCGTGCGATGCACACTCAGGCTGTGGCTTTGATGCACTTGGAACACGATTTGCGGGAGTCGGTTGAAGAACTAAATTTGAAATATTCGATAGTGGATTTCGCCTGTGGGACGGCGGCGGAAAACTCGCCGATGAGTGAAATTGATCGGAGATTGGAGCGTCCGAAGTCGCAAGTGACTGCTTTAAAATTGGAATGTCCTTTTACTGTTTATTATCAGCCGATCGTTAGTTTAAAAACGGGTTCTGTTATCGGATTTGAGGCGCTGGTGCGCTGGCTGCACCCGGAAAGGGGTTTAGTTTCCCCCATGGAATTTATTGCGATGGCTGAGGAAACTGGGTTAATCATGCCTTTGGGTTTGTGGGTTTTGAACGAAAGCTGCCGCCAAATTATTAAGTGGCAGAGTTTGAATTTACCTGTGGGAAATTCGCGCCTGACTGTAGCAGTAAATCTTTCGGGGAGGCAGTTTGCGGAACCGGAATCCATCGAGCAAATTAAGCAAGTTTTGCAGGAAACGGGTGTTGACGCTCGCTGTTTGAAGTTGGAGATTACTGAGAGTGTGGTGATGGAAGATGGGGAGGCGGCGGCGGCGATGCTTTCGCAGTTGAGAGAGTTGGGTATTGGGCTGTGTATTGATGATTTCGGTACTGGTTATTCGTCTCTGAGTTATTTGCACAAGTTCCCGATTAATATTTTGAAGGTCGATCGCTCTTTTGTTAGTCGCATCGGGGAAATGGGCGAAAATTTGGAAATCGTGCGGGCGATCGTCATGCTGGCCCGCAGTTTGGGGATGGAGGTAGTCGCAGAAGGTGTCGAAACCGCCGTCCAATTGGCTCAAATGCGGGCGATCGGCTGCGAGTACGGTCAGGGGTACTTTTTCTCTAAACCTCTCGACAGTGAGGCAGCTACAGCCTTGTTGAGGCGATCGCCCAAATGGTGATCTGAACCCAATATTTAATTTGTATTTTGAAAAATATTAAAACTCTTGCGGCCTGTGCTTATTGGAAAGTCAATAAGGGCGATCGATCTTTTGGTAATCGATGTCTTGAGTGTTAAAATTACAATTGAGTATAATAGCAAACTATAGAGATGGGTAAAAATATATGTCTCAATCTATTGTGCCAGCAGTCGCAGAAAAACAGCTCGATACTTCGCCGACATTAACCTTTGAAGAATACCGAGTTTATCAAGGAGAATCTGATGTAAAATATGAACTGTACAAAGGCAAATTAATCCCGAGGCCAACAGCCACAATTTTACATATCAAAATTTGCGAATATTTAGTTTACCAATTGCAGCGTTACCTAGCTGAACACAATCTAGACTTAGTAGTAAAAACTGGCTTGGGAGTGAGAACCGATGAAGATAAATCTCGGATTCCCGATGTAGTTGTCTGCACTCAAAGTCTTTTGGAACAAGCTGCTGCTAGACCCGGTGCAGGTATCCTCGAATTTGATGAAAAGCCGCTGTTAGTGGTAGAAGTAGTCAGCGAAAATCGCCGCGAAGATTACGTGATTAAACGCGGAGAGTACGAATTAGCTAATGTGCCGGAATATTGCATAGTTGACCCTAAAGCTGGTAAGCAAAAAATCAGGCTTTTTGCATTGATTGAAGGTGAAGATGGTTACACGTATACAGATTTCTTGCCTGGGGAGGAAATGGTGTCTGTAGTATTTCCCGATCTGGTTTTATCGGTGGATGAAATACTAAACCCGCCATTGGTAGAGGAGTTAGTTAAGGCAGAAAACGCTCAATTGCGGCAACTTGAACAGGAAGCTGCAATGGAACGTCAACGCGCCCAAGAGCAGGGTCAACGTGCCCAAGAGGAGCATCAACGTGCTGAAAGATTGGCGGCGAGGTTACGGGAATTGGGCGTAGATCCTGATGCTGTGTAGGAAATTGGATCGAGTACGCGCGCCGAAGCTATCCCGAAGGGAAGCGCCCTTGACGCATCTCAATCATCTACCGGCAAGTCGCGCAGGAAATAAAAGCGATCGCGCCCTAAATCCTCACCTTTAATTCGCCCTAAGTAACCAGTCAGCGGTGAAGAAAGTTCTATAGTCAAATCCTTTACTGATTCGTTTGTCAGCTTAGAATCAGTGGCGGCAAATGTAGCATTGTATTGAACTTTAATCTCAACAACCGTTGTAAAGTCGCTATCTGAGCAAAGTTGTTTCACTGCTTGTATGATTTGCGATCGCACTTTAATTTCTTGTTCAACTTGCTCAATATATTTAGCAACTTCATCATCAGATTGCCCCGGTTTCAAGTATTCTTTCAGTTTAAATAAGTCCACCGAGTTAGGATATTTGCTTTGAAGTTTAACCAGTTTTTCCAGCGTCTCAGGGTTCATAATTGCCATACCGTGTGCTTTTGCTGCATCCATAAGTTGAGGAGTTGGAACGCCAGGGCCAATAATCAACTTAGTTGCTTTTGCGAGCATTTCTTGATCTTTGAGCCGTAGCGTTCCTAAATTCAGCAATTGAACTGCTGTATCGTTAGGGATTTTTTTACCAGCTTTGCACTCGCCAACTAAGGGGTAAGGTTTGGAGCATAATAAATCTAAGCCGCCAGCACCACCTTTGTGAGCATAATCAATGGTAAATCCCAAAAACTCAAGGCTATCGCGCACTATGATTTCAAAGTCTGTTCCTGCTTGATAGTTGCTTTTGTCTTTATCTAGTTCTTTGGTGCGATTTCCCAAAGCTGCTATGGTATTTATCCAAGCTAAATCCGGTTTGATTGGTTTTACAGGCTTATCGCTACTCCAACCTAGAAACATTTTGATTTCTGCTTCTAGTTGTTTGGCTTTTGGGTTGGTGGTGGATAAATGCACTAATGCACTTTGCAACTCTTCCAATTCTGGATAATCGGGAGGCTCTAGTTTTTCCAGCTTTTGACGGCGTTTGGCAAAGATAGACTCGCTCAACACTGGCGTTGAATCAGTAACAGTTAGGGATTTTGGCAAAGATACAAAATTGCCGCTGGGATGCACTGGCATTTCCAGCGGCTGAGGTAGCAGATAAACGCGAAGATGAGCTACAAAAATAAAAGGACGCTGCTGGAGAATTTGCTGTAATGCCTCTGTTTTCCAGACTGTTAACAGCGACAAAGCCTCTAATGATTCAGGATCATTTACCATTTGGCACAATTCGCACTTAGCCCAAGCTTTGATCGAAACTTTATCTGAATTTAACTGAGCAAGTGCCTTTTGAGCAACAGGTAAAAAATGCGATCGATAATATCGATCGTAGGGCAAATTACCTGAAACATTGCCAGGATAGAGTGCATATTGTTCTCCCGGCTCAAATGTTCGCCAAACTATGGCTGCGATCGTTCGCCCTTGGATTAAACCTTCTACGTCTGGGGCCGGCAAACGGATAGCCCTGTCAATATTGACTAACGACATGAGAGTATTTGTCCCAATATGAAGTTGATAGTTTATGAAGCCTTAATTAAACTCGCCGAGTAAATTATCGCACGACTTATCTAATTCTTCTGCATCAGATAGATCATCCATAATAGACTCTGCTACAGCAACGGGTTCATCTTCTATCAAATCGGTAGGAACCTGATAGGACGGATCGCTCAGAATCTCTCTAAGCAAGGGGTTGCTAGCCCCTAGCATTTTCTCAGCACCTTTTTCTGCAATAAAATTGAAAATCTGCTCCTCACTAACCCCATAATCTACTTCGCGCTTCTGATAAACAGCCCGAATAGCTAACAGCGGTTTGATTTCATCTTCTTTCAGTGGGACATATTCTCCACCTTGTTGTTTAATGAGCGGTACAAGATACTTTTGCTCCATGTATGAAGTAATCTTTTTGCTCTGGGAACGAACCAAACAACCGCGAGTTAAATTAAAAGTTTGGTAATCATTTAACCTTTTTAAACCCGAGCCTAACCCTTTTCCACCAGCATACTGAAGCACTGCTACTCCAATAATTACATCTTTTCCGTTGTCTTTGCCAATTACTTTGAAATTGATGTAATCATCCTTGCCTCCACGTTTCTTAACTTTATCTGTGGCTTCCTGAACTGTTACCCTTTCCACCGTCTGACCAATCAAACTCTGAAAGCCAAATAAAATAGCATCACCAAGCAGATAATTATCTTCTAAATAAATTTCTATGTCTTCCTCTAGCTCTTTGACAAAAGCAAGTTCAACGGGATTAGAAATCTCGGGATTTTTAGTGCCTTCACCCGTAGAAATAGGAGGATTACAATTTTCTTTACACCACTTCAAAACCTCTCTAGCAGTGGGTTTTCCTTTGCCAAGCTCGCTAAGTTGAATTTGAGTGAATGGATAAATTGGCTCATGAGGAATTAAGTTTTGCCGTTCATAATATTTGTCTAACCAAAAGCTAACTAAGTTAATAATTGATTCTCCATCCATGTATTTCAAGTCAATCGGATTTCCCTGAACCGAAACCTTAGTGAACACTCCACCAGGTAGCTTCTTAATTTTATCGCTCCATTGAGGAGGCATCATTACACTCAGTATCAAACCCCGGTTTAGATTTTGGAACAAATCTTTGATTAGTCCTGCAACAATCTGACTGATGTGTAAGCCACTAATATCGTCGTAGGCATCAGGCGTGTCTAACTCATCAAAGCAAATGACCAGTTCCTTGTACTCACTAATCAAATCTAAGATTTGCAAAACCGCCTCAAAAGATTGGCATTGAGTTGGTAGTTCCAACTCATCGGCTTTGTATTTAGCAAGTTCTTGACCCTCTAACCATTTGATTGCATAAAGTAATTGCTCGTCGGAGAGTGTCCAAAAAATTGCCTTGACAATATCAGGATCGTTAACACTTTTCGCTTGCAGAAATGCTTTTGTTAAATCCTTAACCCACTTTTTTAGTTGCTTGGGCGTGCCTGCCTTAAATTTTCCCAATAATTCTTGAGGAGAAAAAACTTTAGCATTGGGTTTGGAAACCTTTAAAGCATTGTTAGCCATTGCCGTTGCTAGTTCTTGCCACTGTCTCACTCCATCTCTACCAATCTTTCCCAGGCTCTCAGCCAATATTCGCTGAAATCCTTGCTTAATTTGATTGATATTACCATATTTATTAGCGTAGACAAACAAGCCCCCGCCATGCTCATGCAGACGATGGCGAATGCGGCTAATAATGTGAGTTTTGCCTGTTCCATCCTGAGCAGTTATAGCGATGGAAGTTGTCTTGTAGTGACCAGCACGAATTTGAGCGAGTGCCTGAAATACAGCATCAGAGGCGTGGGCATTTATTCTGTCAACATCGAAGAATTCCTGGCCCCAAACATCACCAGCATTGAGAAAAGGAGGTTTAGCAAATGGATTTTGACTTAAAAGAGCGGCGTTCAGGTCTTCAATGGAAGAAAAAGAAGAATTAGTCATGGTTTTTTGTGTGAGGTTAACGAATTAACAAAAGGATTTAGGGCAATTTTAGGAATTTAGCCGTTTGACATAGTAACGGAGTGCACCCAGTGCAGTTTTTATGGAATCTTCAGCTTTATCAGGCGTGATGTCTGTCATCTCACCCCCTATTAGCTGAAAAATATCAGTAGCCTGCATTTCCAACAGCCACTCATTGAACTCCGATCGCCCTACCATTTCCCCGATCGCCCGCCGCATCCTATAAATAGGCACTAAATCGTCTAAGTTATAATCGCGGTTCAAGCTGTCATACACATCGATCGCCACAGCCTTAAAATCGTCATAGGATGCGATCGTCCCTACATCCGCCTTCCGCTTCTCAACAGCAACACTCGCCGCACCATCCTGATGCCGAATCCACTTCAACAAAGAATTTCCCAGCCGAGTACCAATTTGAGAACCATCAAACTCAAACAAAGAATCTTTACTTTTGAGCCCCTGCGCTAAAACTTCTTTCCCCTTAGCGCTCAATTCCACCAACGTCACCCGATTTACCAGCGAATACTCGATCGCCCCAGTCGCCTGCAACTCGCCGAGCACTTCCACATATCTCTGACTCGTCTCATTAGTCCGCACAATTCGCTTAGTCAAATCCCCCTTTTTCACCTTCATCTTCCCGCCGCCCAAATCCCACAAATTCAGCAGTACCCGAACTTTTGCCTTCGCATTCCACACCGCTTGCTCTTCAGGTGTCAAAGTTTGAGACACCGCAATTTCATCTTTCTCTGACATATCTATACCTTTAAATACTTGTTCTTAGTATCAAATTTTATCATAAATCTTGCTGACAAACTTTTCAACTTTTCCCTAAAATCCCGCGCGAGGCTGTAAACAGCTTAGGCAAATTTCATTTTAAAATAATTCTGATTGACTAAAAGGAAATTGTTTGATAAAATACCTAATCTAACGAGTGATCGCACTTCAAATTCTCCACAGAAAATGCGATGAAACAATCTGAAGCACAGCCCGCTTTCCTCTAGCAAACTCAACAAATATAGCGATCCCAACCTTAGTCAACCACCTATAACCCAGCTTAACTGCGACTTTAGTTCAATGCCAGATTCAGCCTTTAGAAAGACGAATTCAACCTAAACCTCTTGTTACATTGCAATGGCAATCAAAACATTGAACAACATTTTACCCATGAAAACTATTCCCGACCAAATTTCCGACATCAAAGAAAAACTTCCCGACGTTACTCCGACTCCTCCCGGTTTAAAAGCTCAAGCATCTAGCCACGACCTCAAAGCCCGTTTAGATTGGGGCGAACCCGGACTCACAATCATCGACGCTCGTGATTTTGAAAGCTTCACCAAAAGCCACATTACCGGCGCGGTAATGATGCCAATGGACGAATTAGTCGCTAGAGCACAATCGAGTTTAGAACCCATCCGCGACATCTACATCTACGGCGAAAACGACCAACAAACCGCCGAAGCGGCCAATCTTCTCCGCGCAGCAGGCTTTCAAAAAGTGGCCGAACTAAAAGGCGGGATTCCTGCTTGGAAAGCCATCGATGGCCCCATCGACGGCGCTCTCGAACACGATACTCCCGGCCCAGACGCCTACAACGTTTTTTCTCGCTTGCAACACCACGCCGAAGCTCAGAAAATCAACAAATAACCTCAGATTGGCGGCAGGAGTCGCCCATAAAATCTGACACTTAATAAACCCGGTATCGCAAAAGTTACCGGGTTTTTCTATCAGAACTTATACCCCAATACGCTTGGGTTAAAACTGTTTATTCCCCGGAGATCCCCCTAAATTCCCCTTAAGAATGGGGACTTTGAGTAACTTCTTGTCCCCCCCTTCTTAAGGAGGGCTAGGAGGGATCGGGCTTAACTGAAGCATATTGACTTATACCAAATCCTGCCTCAATTTTCTTAGTCTCTTACAGAGTGACTTCGTTTGTCTAGTAGCGGTTTCAACCGCCGACTCTTAACTTCCTACCATCCAAATATGCCTTAACTTCCCCAAACATTTGGCGATTTGCATCAAAAGTAATCCGTTTAACCGCTTCCTCAAAAGCAAGCCAAGCAGAATTTTGAACTTCCTCCTCTTGCAAAACAACTTCCATCGAATTGACAAAACCTAAAAAATAAGTCACAGTCTTTTCAATCAGCTCCCCATCCTTAACAAAAGAATAGTGTTCCGTAAAACTAGGCTCATCCAGAATTTCAAAATCCGATATACCAGTTTCCTCCAGAAATTCCCGTCTTGCCGTTTCCGCAGGAGATTCCCCCGGATTCGCGTGACCTTTCGGAAACGCCCAATGTCCCGCTTGATGTTGAATCAACAAAAACAAAGCATCAGCTTCCTTGCCAAAAATCGGCACAATCCCAAAACATTCATCTTTCATTGGTCTGATATTTCCTATTAACTATTATGTTTTTTTAGTCCGCGTAAGCGAACTTAATTTGGGTAGAGGCCATTTCAATCGCCGAGTGTCTGAAATTCCCACCCCAAGCGAGTCTGCTGTTCATAAACCCGCTTCAAAGTATTAACATCCCTCGCTGAAATAGGCGGAGGATTTCTCACCTGAGAAAAATAAAGCACATCAGTTTCCATCAAACTGTGACCCCAAATTCCCAAAGCGTGACCCAACTCGTGCCGCGCCGTCGCCGGAATATACTTACCCACTTGATTCGGATTCAAATAAACCGAAAACCTATGAGATAACACAGTTTTATTCCCATCCCGACGGGTGTACAATTCATAGGTAGCCTCTCCAGAGCGCGATCGCAAAATCCCTTGACGCAAAGGCGGAGCCCGACGTAAAATCCTAATATCAGCCACCTCCGAACTATCCACCACTTCCAAAGGCAAATAAACCCCCCATTCCCGGACAACATCCAACACAGCCGCCACCCATTCTTCAGACTTATTAGCATCAACTGGACGCTCAACATAAACCTGAATCGGAAACTTAGACCACAACAAATGACCGAATTTCGGTGGCTTAACCTGGTCAAAATAATCACCACTATCCGTGGAATCTTGCCAATTTGCTAGCGTTGGCGGCAAAGGATGAACCTGTGGATTCGGAAAACTATTAGGGAGAGAAGAAACACTCGCCGCCGGAGTATTAACCTGAGTAAAAATTATCAGGCTAAAACAACATACAGCCAATCCCAAACCAGCCAGAAATCGAGGTTTTACCCTAACTTTCCACAACCGCATTTTTGCAACCGCAGATAGACGAAAATAAACGCAGATGAACTTGATATTATCTGCGTCTATCTGCGTTCATCTGCGGTTAAAAATCCAAATCTTATAACTTAGGCGCCAACCAACCCGCACTCAAAATCACCGTCAAACCCATAAAAACAATAGACAGACCCCAAGTAATCCGGTTCAGACTCGTTTCTGCACTCTTGGCGCTGGTAAACAATTGAGCTTGTCCGCCAATCCCTCCAATACCATCGCCTTTAGGACTGTGCAGCAACACAAAAATCACAAGTCCTAAAGCAGACAAAGACCAGATAACTTGTAGCACAGAAACAATATTCATAATCTGGAGTAATTGGTAATTAGTAATCGGTAATTTATTATCATATCAAATTCGGTCGATCGCACACAATTTATGCAGAGACACTCCAAGAGCCTATTGGTGTCAACTTAACGTCAAACCCGCAGTCCGGCAGGGAATGAATTCCCTGCCTCAAAGCCAAAGTCCTCTTAAGAGGACTGAAAAGAAGAATTTTTGGTACTGCTGAATCCAAGTATGATTTTGCCTGATGGGGTAATTCTAAGTTCTTACGCTGTCAGCGGTGGGGCAACCACGGGGGGATTGCCCCTAAAAATTTCATACCCCAATTCAGAAACGCCGAATTTTTAAACTCATTAGTCCTCTTGAGAGGACTTTCGCTATTAGACAGGGAATTCATTCCCTGGCGGACTACCGGATGGGCGGGAGGACTGGGCGGATTACAGCTTAAGTTGACACCAATGCACGGCGCCTTTGTCCCTACTACAATCGGACTCGCACAGGAGTGCGATTGGCACGAACTTCAAACTCAGCCGATCGAATCATAGAACGTCCCGTCATCTCCGGGGGCTGAGGCAACCTCAACAGCTCCAGAATCGTCGGCGCAATATCCGCCAAACAACCATCCGCCCTCAGAGGAACATCCGTTCCGTGACCCGGAATCTTCCGACCTTCACCTTCTACCAGAATAAACGGCACCGGGTTAGTAGTGTGAGCCGTCCAAGGATTGCCGTCCTCGTCAAACATCTGCTCAGCATTTCCGTGATCGGCAATAATAATTGCCGTTCCCCCAGCTTTACTAATGGCGCTCAACAGCCGCCCCAAACATTTATCCACAGTTTCGATCGCAATTATCGTCGCATCCATCATCCCCGTATGACCAACCATATCCGGGTTAGCGTAGTTAATCACCATAAACGAATAGATGCCTTTTTCCAAAGCCGTCACCACCCCATCCGTCACCAAGTCCGCCGACATCTGGGGCGCCTCATCGTAAGTCGCCACCATCGGGCTCTGCACCAACTCCCGGTGTTCCCCTAAAAAAGGCTCTTCCAGACCCCCATTAAAAAAATAAGTCACATGAGCGTACTTTTCAGTTTCCGCCGTCCGCAACTGCTGCAAACCGTGCTTAGAAATCACCTCGCCCAGAATATTGTTCAAATTCTGCGGTTCAAAAGCCACCATTACCGAGAGTTTCGGGTCGTACTGAGTAAAAGTCGCAAACCCCAGCGGCTCAATTAACTGCCGTTCAAACCCCTTAAAATAGGGAGATACAAAAGCCTGAGTCAATTCTCTAGCCCTGTCCGGGCGAAAATTAAAGAAAATCATCCCATCGCCGGATGTCACCGCTCCGCGCGCAATTCGAGTGGGAACTGCAAACTCGTCGGTCACTCCTTCAGCATAGGAGGCCTGCAACACATCCACAGCCGATCGACCGTCAGGCGCGCTCTCAGTCGTCATCACCTCGTAAGCGCGCTGCACCCGATCCCAGCGCTTGTCCCTGTCCATCGCGTAGTAGCGGCCGCTGATGGTCGCAATCCGACCGACCCCTACCTCTGCGATATAACTTTCAATCTTCCCTAGAGCTTCGACACCCTCTTTCGGAGTAGTATCACGACCGTCAGTAATCGCGTGAATGCAAACATCAGAAATTCCCTGTACCTTTGCTAATTGCAGCAAACCCTTAATATGACTGAGATGGGAATGAACCCCACCTTCAGAACAAAGACCAGTCAGGTGCAACTTGCCGCCGGTGGCGCGGACTTTCTCGCAAAGCCCAACCAGCGCTTTATTGTTGAGCAAAGAACCATCTTCCACTGCATCCGAGATCCGCACCAACTCTTGAGGAACCACGCGGCCCGCGCCCAGATTCAAGTGACCGACCTCTGAGTTACCCATTTGCCCGTCTGGCAGCCCTACAGCCCGGCCCGATGTGTGAATCAGAGTTCTGGGATAAGCGGCCCAGAGACTGTCCATCACGGGTGTTTTTGCAGCGGCGATCGCATTTCCGTCTTTTTCTTCACGATAACCCCAGCCGTCTAGAATAATCAGCACTACAGGAGATACAGACGCTTGTGCCATGTGAATACCTTATTTACAATAATTAATTTCTCGATCGTCATGATTTCCGATTTTGCGGAACATTTGCCGCTAATCAGTTTACATATTTTTTAGGCTCCGGCTGAACAAAGCCCACCACAATTCCCTTAGCCACAGTATTTTGGGAACTAATCTCGACCTGCTTTGGGAATTGTTTAATTGATTGCCTTGCCCTGTACTGTGAATGCACAGTCGGAGGCTGTTACCGATCTCACCAACAGCGACCCTGCTTTTGCCGCCGCATTTTCACGAATTGTTCAACGGTAGGTTGCTATTGAAACACTAAGAACATTACCACAGATGGCTGACTTTTACTACTGCCTAAAGGAAGAGATTAAACCGCTTTGACTGGGCTGGGAATAACTTTAAACCAGTTGAGCCAAAATCCGTTTCCGAATCGGCTCACTTTCAGCGGACATAAAATTCTACAACATCTTTTTTAATTTTGACATCGTAATTGCCAAAGAAATCGTGACCGAGCAGACCTATTGGCATTTGTTTGGCGATCGCCACTTCCACATTTTGGATCACAGCACCCCCAACGCGAATTGATCGCACTCGACCGATCGGGAACTCGACAACGCTACCATCAGCGATCCCCGCTCTCACGGTACGCACCGGCCTCACTCCCAGCGCAGTAGCCATCCGCTGAGAAATCAAAGTACCGCTCGCCCCGGTATCGAGAATCATCTCAAAAGTCTTGTTGCCGTTAAATACCACATCAATCACCGGCGTCCCGCCTGCACGACGCTTGATTTTAGCTTGAAATACCTGTGGATTCCCCCGTGGCTTAGCCGGTTGATTTGCTGGGGGTTTGGCACCAGGATTGGATGGGTTCCAAAACTGAGAGTACAATTTTCCAGTTGTGAATCCCGATCCCGTTATAGTGCGATTCCCTTCGGGATAGCTCCGCTTCACGAGCTGCTGGGAACTAACATCGGGCACCAATGTCATCACCTGAGTTTCTGGCTGATGTGAATGAGAATGCACCTCGCCGCCCGCCGATCCCACACCCACCAAAACGGTCGCAAAAACAAAGCCCGATCGCCAAATTCGCTTGAGAATCACTTTTGCCATTATCTAAATACCTTAATTGATTCAATATGTCGAACAACAACCGCCACTGATATCCTAACCCGCTCCCAAAAACCGATCGCTTGATCCCCAGATCAGATCATCAGGAAAACTTGGCAATTTTCAAGCGATCGCATAACATCGAACACAGATAAACTGATAAACGGCAACAGGCTGTAATTGCAGAGCCTTGTTGGATATCTTGAAATTAAGCAGTTAGGGGCGATCGGCAATGTACAAACTTTTATATTTTGCGACTATAGGACTACTAGCTTTCTCGATCGCAGGCTGTGGTGGCGAGGGCAGCAACACAGCCAGCCCCAGCCCCAGTCCCAGTGCAGCCTCTCCGTCTCCGGCCGCTTCTGCCAGCCCCACCCCAGGAACTCAGACTTTCCAGTCTCCAATAGTAGCCGCCCAGCCTCCAGGGTTAATTCGATCGACCAACCCAGACGAACGAGCAAGACAGGCTCAAACAGGCATCGGCAACAAAAAGGACAGGAATCCAACGCTTCCGCTTCAGCCAGTACCCCAAGGCCCTGTGACAGCGAATCCTTCTCAGTTAGACCCCTTTGGGCCACTGCCGCCGATCGTATTACAAATCCCTCCAGGAGCCAACGGAGCGGGTGGGACTACCTCAGAACTCCCCAAACTGCCACAGCGACAAGTTGCCGTGCTACCCGAGCTTCCCGAGTTATTGGCTCCCCCCCCACTTAACAGGCCTAATCAGACGGTTACTATCCCCAGAGGACCCACGGGCGGTCGAGCGGGCACTCAGCAGCTAAGAGGTCGATCGGGAGGCCCTTTACTTCCCGGAGGTGATGGGGCGCAAATTGACTCGCGTCCCATAGTTCCACCAGGGGGAACTCCTCCTCGGTTAAATGGCGGTGGCGGTGGCAGAAATGGTTCCTTACCCGGAGGCACCGGGGGACAAATTGGCTTGCCGCCCATAGTTCCGGAGCTAGATGCTCCTCAATTAGGTCGTACTCGTACATCCCCGCCTGGACTCGAACCCATTGCAGCGAGACCCATAGGAGTCCCGGATCTGCCGGAACTGCCAGTAGACAAGCGCCCGCCCCCATGGAGAGACCCAAATCCTGTTGCCAGAACAGGTCCGGGCACCGGTCGTCGTACAACTGGGCCAATAGGAGGTAGAGCCCAAGATGGGCGGAATCCGCAGCCTCGCCAGCCTCGCCCTCCAGCACCCCCGCGCCCGCCCCAGCCAATAGCAGCGAGACCCATAGGAGTACCGGATCTGCCGGAACTGCCAGTAGACCAGCGCCCGCCCCAGTGGGTAGACCCAAATCCCCCGCCTCCTCCCGTCATTCCAGTAGTTCCGCCACCCCCTTCTACTGACCTCGCTACGGGTACTGAAGTCAGCGGGGTGGTAAAAGTCGGGAACGAGACGCAAGTGATTGTCAAAGTACCGAATGAACCAACCAGCCGATATGTCAAAGTCGGGCAGCGGCTGTCTAACGGGCAAGTGTTGGTGAAGCGGGTCGATCTCAAGCAAGGAGCCGATCCGATCGTGATTCTGGAGGAAAACGGCGTTGAGGTAGCCAAAGGTGTCGGAGAAAAACCAGCCAGTCGCCAACCACAACCAGCCAATGCAGTTATTAGCCGTCTCCCAAATCCGAATAGCTCAGCGCGACGCTGAAAATTGACAGTAAAGCAGGAAAAATGCTAAAGGCAAAAACTCTAATTTTTGCCTTTTTGCATTTAGGGCAGATCTCAAACCTGAAGGTAAAATTAGTACAGGGATTAAAAAATAGACGACTTTTCAGCGAGTATTAGCTTCTAGAAAATCCCTATTAGTAATTGAAGTTAAAGGAGATTGATCATGCTCGGTTCAATTCAAAAATTAGGGATGGTGATATTAGTTGCTTCTTCTATCGGCAGCGCTACTAATCTCTTCAATCCCCAGCCATCAATGGCTCAAGCAACACCTGATCCAAAACCAGAAGAAGAAAAACGCTCTCCCTTCTGCCAAGGCAGCCTTCCTACGGGAAGAGTGAAATGCAATTACGAGACAGGCGATAACTACGAGGGAAACTTCGTTAACGGCCTCCCCGACGGCAGCGGAGTCTACGTGTACGCTAATGGCGATCGCTACGAAGGACAATTTCGGAGGGGAGTGCCCAATGGTAGAGGGACATTCATTTTTAAAGATGATGGCCGCTACATAGGCGTGTTCCAAGACGGCACGATGAGATCTGGGACGGTGGTTTTCCCCAACGGTGAGCGCTACGTGGGAGACTTCGGAGTCGTCCAGAACCTTCAGACTAAAGTTATTAGCAGCCAACCAGCAGGGCGGGGTCAATTTTTTTATACCAATGGCGATCGCTATGAAGGACAATTCTTTGCAGGCTCGCCCTTTGGCCCTGGGGTATTAGTACGCAAAGACGGCACTCGCTGTTCTGGCAGGTTTTTTAATCAAGAACTTGATGCTAGTGTCACCTGCACTTTCCCCAACGGGACGCGCTATGAAGGAGAATTGCGAAAGGGAGTGCCTCACGGTGTCGGGACGATGATCGATGCTAGCGGTAGGCGCTTTCCGGGGGTATTTCGCAACGGCAAACCCGGAGTTTCGTAAAGGATAAATTGAGGTTTTCAGGCAACTTTTGACCAGAAATCGGACAAAAGACAAATGACGAAGGAAAATAATATCCAGAAGCGCATAGGAGAGACTTAGTTAATGATTTCCCGTTTAAAAACCAGTGGAATCCCTCTATTAGTTGCATCAGTGTTAATTGGTAGTTACGCGACTTATCCCTTGCCCTCAATGGCGCAAGGAACAGAAGCTAGAACAGGGCGCTGCGTACCAACTATCGCTACAGGTAGAGTTAGGTGCGATTACGACAACGGTGATAGCTACATCGGACAGTTCGTTAACGGTTTGCCCAGTGGCGCTGGGGTATACATATATTCCAATGGCGATCGCTATGAGGGGCAGTTCCGTCTGGGCAAACCAAATGGTCGAGGACAATTTATATTTAAGGACGACGCCCGCGTGGAGGGCATATTCCGAGATGGCAAAGTTAGTTCCGGGACTGCTATTTTTACTAATGGCGATCGCTATATAGGGTCGTTTTCTCTTGATCAAAAAGTAGGCGTGCCCACTGGACAAGGGCAATTCATTTTTGCTAATGGCGATCGCTTTGTGGGTCAATTTTTAGGGGGCAAGCCTTTAGGTACGGGAGCGTTCACCCGGGCTGACGGCAGTCGGTGTTCGGGACAGTTCTATACTCAAGAACTTGATGGCAGGGGTAACTGTTCGTTCTCCAACGGTATCCGCTATCAGGGAGAGTTACGCAAGGGATTGCCTCACGGCAAAGGCACAATTATCGATACCAGAGGCCGGCGAATTCCGGGAGTATTCCGCGACGGCCAGCGGCAAGAGCAATAAACTGGGAATAAGTGCGATCTAATCTATTAGTAAGGGCAGGTTGAGGGCTAATAATTTTTGCACAAAACCTGCCAGTGCTAGGTTTTAAAGTCAAAACTATTGATAATTTATCATCGGCTTTTTCTCAACCGAATTGCTAATGTTAAATATCCACTGAATGGAGTTAATGGAGGCGTTTTGATATGACAACTACTGCTTCTGCTTCCGGCCGCACCGGCCAGTTTCCCTTCGACTTTGCCCCGCAGCGGACTCAAGATGCTGATTTGTTGCGACAACTCAATTTTGTGCCCGGTTTGAAGGAAGTCTTGACTTTGCGCCAAGTTCATGCTTTGGAACACGCTACGGTTTGGGTACTAAGTCAATCGTTTGGTGCGACCACAGCAAGAACCGATAATGAGTTATTGGGCGGGATGTCCACAGATCAAGGGTTTTATCTTTATGGCCACGTTAACATTGCACAGTTGCATCAGGCAGTACGCGAGGCTTTGCAGCGGATTGCAAGCGGAGAGTGGGATTTAGCTGTACATCCCCGCTGTGGCACGAATTTGTCGGTGGCAATGCTGCTAACGGCTGGACTTGCTGTTGGCATCAACTTAGCCCTGCCTCGGGGGCCCATCCTGCAACTTTTAGGTTTGGGTGCAGCGGCGGCTGCTGCGGCTCAGTTAGCTCCTGATGTGGGATCTCTGGCTCAGCGGTACGTCACAACTGCTATTCCGTTTAATTTGAGTGTTGTTGATATTACTGTAAGTCAGGACTTCTGGGGACGCGAAGCTCATTTTGTGCGGGTGCGTTGGGTTGAATAGCTGCTGCGCGAGGGGAAGAGTGGAAGAGGGGGAAAATTGACACAATCTTCTTTCTTCCCTCAACTTCGAGCCGTTAAATCCCCTACACGGCTTGGTTGCCTAACTTCCTTCTTCCTTATTCATCATTTTGAGAGAATCGGTACTATTCAAAAGTTAATTGGGGCGACTTATCAACGTGCTTTTATTCGATAACTGGGCACTACATACTAATATCTATATTTTCCATATTTTTATAACTTCATATTATATTACAATTCCATCTTTACCGCTAATGTGTCAGCTATGAAAAGCTCGGATTTACTTCCTAGGCGACTTGTCAGAAAATAGCAGGATAAGGTAAAATCCCTTATTAGAATTTTTAGATCCAAAGTCAACAAAATAAATGTGCAAATTACCGATCGATAAAACCTGGCTGCCAAGTCTACTGGCTGTCAGCTTAGCCGTAGTAGCCAACAGCGTTTTGCCTTTCACCGAATCTGCGAGTTTTGCTGGCGAAATATCCCAAACTAACGAACCCGAAAAAGCTCCTGACGGCAAAATAGTTCCCGTTAATGGCAAAGTCAATGTTAGATTAACGAATAAAACCAACGATCGACTATTTTTTCAGGTGGTTGGACAGACTAACCGCCAGAGTTTAGCGGAAAATTCAACAGTCGCGCTGCCAGCATTGACACTACCGACCTCAATTGTATTTAGGCGACTAGATGGCGCATTATTGAAACCCAGTTTGAAACCTGGTGGCGAAGGAACAGTAGAGGTAAGATTAGACGAGACAAATGATTTAGGTTTGGATAAAACATCTTTAAGGATTCGGAATGACGGCGCACTTTTTCTCAGATAGACAACAGTCAGTCTAGTTCAAATTTTAGATTTTAGATTCACTCCACAGCCGTTCGCTGGGGGGTATAACTTTTGTCTCAACCATGATTGCTCTCCACAACTTAAGTCCGGGGCTTGTATCCGTATTTGGGTGAGTCAGAGGATAGTTGAATCATGTAAAATCAACTTGACGATCGCCCCGCTAGCTAAACCTCACTCTTCAATACACCATCCGAGTTCCTATGTCAATCAAAAAGATTCTTTCTATAGCGCTGTTAATTTTCATCCCCATTTCCATCGCCGCTGAGTATTTGCACTGGGGTTCCCTGGCTGTTTTCATCACATCCGCTTTAGGCATTATACCTCTGGCGATTTGGTTGAGTACAGCAACAGAAGAAGTGGCGATCGTCACAGGCCCCTCCATAGGCGGCTTATTAAATGCAGTCTTCGGCAATGCTACGGAATTAATTATTGCAATAGTTGCCCTGAAAGCTGGATTAATTGACATTGTGAAAGCCAGCATAACCGGTACAATTATCAGCAACTTGCTCTTAGTCATGGGATTTTCCATGCTGTTAGGAGGAATCCGCTACAAAGAACAGGAATTTAAGCCAATTATCGCGCGGGTGAACGGTTCCACAATGACTCTAGCAGTGATTGCTATCCTGCTGCCGACAATGGTAATTTACACCTCCAATGGAGTCGAACCCGCAGCCATTCAGAATCTTTCCTTAATAACAGCGATCGTCCTAATTGCAGTTTACGCTCTAACTCTCCTATTTTCATTAAAAACTCACAGCTATCTTTACGATGTTGGGTTACTAGAACTAGAGTCAGAAAATCCGCAAAATACCAAAGAGGAATCTACTACGCACAAACCGAATTTGTGGCTGTGGATAGGGGTGCTAGTTGCCTCAACTGTTGCCGTTGCTTTTGAATCAGAAATTTTCGTTGGCGTTGTCGAAGAAACTACCAAAGGATTGGGATTGACGCCGCTATTTACAGGGGTAATTCTGTTGCCGATTGTTGGCGGCGCGGCCGAATATGTAACTGCGGTAGGAGTTGCGATGAAAAACAATATGGATTTGTCAGTTTCTGTCGCAATGGGATCGAGTTTGCTAGTTGCTTTGCTGGTAGCGCCGGTGTTGGTGATTATCGGATTAGTGATTCATCAGCCGATGGATTTAAACTTCAATCCCTTTGAAGTAGTTGCAGTTGCCATTGCGGTGACAATTGCTAATCTAATTAGTCTCGACGGGCGTTCTAATTGGCTCGAAGGAGTGCTGCTTTTAGCAACATATATCGTCTTAGGAGCAGCATTTTACTTTCACCCCATTACTTAAACCAATAATTTTCTGGGAGGGGCAACCCTCCGGGGTTGCCCCTCTTCCCTGGAAAATAACTTAGGAATGAAAATTTAATAACATCAGCGATGTATAATAAATAAATGAGTGAATATGAATAGGTTTATGTTTCGGTAGAGATGTCAAATATTATACCGACTTGGTTTTTTTATGTCGCCCATGATTTTTTGATTTGAAGAATTTATGACTAACTTAATTTATGTGCTACTCAGACGAAATTACTGATTTAATGCGAAAACATCATCAGTCTTTATCTGAAAAAGACCAAAGAAAATATGCAGCGATAGAAGCTGTAAAACCTGGACATGGTGGAATTATTTACATAGCCCGAGTTTTGGGAGTAGACAGGAATACAATAGCCAAGGGAATTAAGGAGTTAAAAAGTGAATCCGACACTACTTGTAATCAACAGAGAATTCGCCGATGTGGAGGAGGAAGAAAAACTAGGGAGTCTGAGATTCCTGATTTAAATGAGCGTTTTTTAGAAGTCTTAAAAAACCACACAGCCGGAGAGCCAATGTCGGAAAAAATTAAATGGACAAATCTTACCCAGCAACAAATAGTTGAAGGTCTGAAGGCTCAGGAAATAATAGTCAGTACAACAGTTGTTCAAAAACTGTTAAAAAAACATGGATATGTGAAACGCCAAGCTCAAAAAAAACAAACAACCGGAGTAACCAAGAATCTTAATGAACAATTTGAAAATCTGGCCAGAATTACCGCCGAGTATGAGTTACATGGAAATCCGATTGTTAGTAGGGACACGAAAAAGAAGGAATTAATTGGAAATCTATATCGAGCAGGAAGTCTATATACTACGGAAGCTATTACGAAATTTGACCATGATTTTTGGAGTTTGGCTGAAGGAAAAGTAGTACCTCATGGAATTTACGATCTGCAACATAACCGAGGATATTTAAACCTGGGAATCAGTAAAGACACGAGTGAATTTGCTTGTAAATCGATTAAATTATGGTTGGTTAATTACGGAAAATTTATCTACCCTCAAGCCAATTCAATTTTGATAAAATGCGATGGTGGTGGCAGTAATAATTCCAATCATCATATCTTTAAGTCGGATTTACAAGAATTAGTTGACGAGCTAGAAATAGAAATTAGAATCGCACACTATCCCCCCTATACATCGAAGTATAATCCCATTGAACATCGTTTGTTTCCTCACGTAACCAGAGCCTGTCAAGGAGTAATTTTTACCAGTCTTGAGTTAGTGAAAAAACTCATGGCAAAAACTCATACTAAAACCGGGCTTTCTGTGGTAGTAAATGTGAGCGATAAAATATATGAAACTGGTCGAAAAGTAGCTAAGGGATTTAAAGAAACAATGAAAATTATTTTTGATGAATATCTGCCAAAATGGAATTATCGTGCAGTTCCGACTATTTAGCAGACGCTAAAGTTATTAAATTTTCATTCCTTATCTTCTTTCTGGTTTGTTATTCCTCTCTGGGGGGGTAACAACCAGCCTGAAACCCATACCTTTGTACGGATTGAGCCAATGTGTGCTAAAAAAAGATAGGCAGCATAA